>NZ_PSTP01000013.1:0-94255 GCF_002930935.1 Rathayibacter sp. AY1A2
GCCGATGGTACTGCAGGGGGGACCCTGTGGGAGAGTAGGACACCGCCGGACACCATTCACGATGGCCACCCAGAAATGGGTGGCCATCGCTGTTTAACCACCACCTCGGATCCCCGCTGCTCACTGGAGCGCGGTGCGGGTTAGGGTGGTGCGACGGTTACGGCCGTCCTCCCCGCCCTCGGGCGGGTCAACTCCACAGAGCATCACCACGACAGGCGAGGAACGCATGGACGACTCAGGATCCGACCGCAACGACCGGGACTCCGGACGTCGTGACGAGCGGCCGCCTCGCGCCGGCGGCCCCGGCCGCTCCTCGAACGATCGCGGCGGCTCGGGCGATTCCCGCCCCCGCCGCGACGGTGATGCTCGTCCTCCCTATCGTGGCGGTGGGGACTCCCGTCCGCAGCGTGATGGTGACTCGCGTCCTCCGTACCGCGGTGGTGGCGATTCCCGTCCGCAGCGCGACGGGGACTCTCGTCCTCCGTACCGTGGTGGTGGGGACTCTCGTCCGCAGCGTGATGGCGACTCCCGTCCTCCTTACCGTGGCGGTGGGGATTCGCGTCCGCAGCGTGATGGTGACTCGCGTCCTCCGTACCGCGGTGGTGGCGATTCCCGTCCGCAGCGTGATGGGGACTCTCGTCCTCCGTACCGTGGTGGTGGGGACTCTCGTCCGCAGCGTGATGGGGACTCTCGTCCTCCGTACCGTGGTGGTGGCGACTCGCGTCCGCAGCGTGATGGGGACTCCCGTCCTCCGTACCGTGGTGGTGTGGACTCCCGTCCGCAGCGTGACGGGGACTCCCGTCCTCCGTACCGCGGTGGCGGCGACTCTCGTCCGCAGCGTGACAGTGACTCTCGTCCTCCTTACCGCGGGGGTGGGGATTCCCGTCCTCAGCGCGATGGGGACTCCCGTCCTCCGTACCGTGGTGGTGGGGATTCCCGTCCGCAGCGCGATGGGGACTCGCGTCCTCCCTATCGCGGTGGCGACTCGCGTCCGCAGCGGGACGGTGACTCTCGGCCTCCCTATCGCGGTGGCGAGTCGCGTCCCCAGCGTGACGGGGACTCCCGTCCTCCTTACCGTGGCGGTGGAGATTCGCGTCCGCAGCGTGATGGTGACTCCCGCCCTTCCTACCGTGGTGGTGGCGACTCTCGTCCGCAGCGTGACGGGGACTCGCGTCCGCCGTTCCGCGGTGGATCGCGCGATGGGGGAAGCAGGCCGTGGTCTGACGATCGTCGGGGCGGCGGAGACCGCCAGGGCGGCGGACGCGGACGCGAGGGCTTCGGCGGCGGACGCGGCGGCCCCCGCGAGGAGCCGGAGCTCACCGAGGAGGAGCGCGAGCGGCGCTCCCTCCAGTCGGTGCGTCCGCGCCACGACGACCCGGACCTTCCGGACGACGTGCAGGCCAAGGACCTCGACAAGGTCGCCCGCAACGAGCTGCGCACGCTCTCGAAGGACAACGCCGAATGGGTCGCCCGTCACCTGGTGATGGCCGGCCGCCTCCTCGAGGAGGACCCCGAGCTGGCGCACCGCCACGTGCTCTCGGCGGCCCGTCGCGCGGGACGCATCGCCGTGGTCCGCGAGTCGCTGGCCATCTCGGCGTACGCGACGGGCGACTTCGCCCTGGCGCTGCGCGAGCTGCGGACCTTCCGTCGGATCTCCGGCTCGGACGAGCAGGTGCCGCTGATGGTCGACTCCGAGCGCGGCGTCGGCCGACCCGACAAGGCGCTCGAACTGGGACGGTCGATCGACCGCACCACGCTGAGTCCTGGCGCGCAGGTGTCGCTGGCCATCGCCATGTCCGGCGCCCGCCTCGACCTCGGCCAGGCGGAGCTCGCTCTCATGGAGCTCGAGATCCCGCAGCTGGACCCGGACCGCGCGTTCTCGTACAGCCCGGATCTCTTCGCCGCCTACTCGCTCGTCCTCGAGGAGGTCGGCCGCTCCGAGGAGGCGGCCGAGTGGCAGCGTCGCGCTGACATCGCGGCGCAGGCCGTCTTCGCGGCCGAGGGCGGCGGTGACGACGAGACGATCGAGGTGATCGAGGAGGAGCACGAGTCGGCGGAGGCCGAGTCCGCTCCCGATCGCGTTGAGGAAGGGACCGCGGTCGACGACGCGGACGACTACCTGGACGACGAGGACGAGGACGAGGACGACCCGAGCGCCGTCGACGACGCGGACGAGGACGACGCCCGGCGGACCGTCTCCGAGGAGATCGCCGACGGTGACGACGCGGACGCGGACGACGCCGATGCGACCGCTGGCGCCGAGGCCGACCTCGTCGACACGGACGAGCCGACCTTCGCGGACGAGTCCCTCGAGTCCGACGATCTCGCCGAGACGGACCCGGATGAGGCTCTCGACTCGGCGGAGCCGACCGCCGACGAGTCGGTCGAATCCGCCGACACCACCGAGGAGGACGCCGATGTTCCGCAGCAGCAGGACTGAGCCCACTCCGCTCGACGGCCGCGACTCCGTCCTGGCCGACCTCGACGGGGTCGTCTACAAGGGCGCCGACGCGATCCCCTTCGCGGTGGAGAGCCTCAACCGCGCGGCCGAGACGCTGCGGGTCGGCTACATCACCAACAACGCCTCCCGCACGGACGCCTCCGTCGCCGGGCACCTCTCCGAGCTGGGGCTGAGCGTCCGGCCCGAGGACGTCGTCACCTCCCCCCAGGCGGCGGTCGTGCTGCTCGCCGACCTGGTGCCGGCCGGCTCGACGATCCTCGTCGTCGGGGCGGAGGGCCTCACCTCCGAGGTCGAGCGCGCCGGGTTCACCGTGACGCGCAGCGCGGAGGACTCGCCGGCGGCGGTCATCCAGGGCTTCGCGCCCACGGTCGGCTGGGAGCAGCTGGCCGAGGCCTCGTTCGCGCTCCACACGGGGATCTCGTGGGTCGCGACGAACACCGACTGGACGATCCCCGTCGCGCGCGGCATCGCCCCGGGCAACGGGACCCTCGTCTCGGCCGTGCACACCGCGGTCGGCCGGCTCCCGGTCGTCGCGGGCAAGCCCGAGCGGGCCATCTTCGACGCGGCGACCGCGCGCTTCGGCTCGACGAACCCGCTGTTCCTCGGCGACCGGCTCGACACCGACATCGCCGGCGCGAACGGCGCCGACATGGAGAGCGCCCACGTGCTCACCGGGATCGACCGGGCCAAGCAGCTCCTCGCCGCGGAGCCCAAGCTCCGGCCGACGTACATCCTCGGCGACCTGCGCGAGCTGCACCTGCCCTACCCGGCGACGACGGTCTCGCGGAACGGCACGCACGCCGTCCGCGGCGCCAAGGTCCGCCTCGACGGCGACTCCGTAGTGATCGTGGACGCCGGCGACGACGCGACCGATCTGCTCCGGGCCGCCTGCTCGGTGATCTGGTCGTCCGGCCGCGCGATCTACGGCCTCGACGTGCCGGAGTCGCTCTACAGCTGAGCCTGCTCGGCGGGCTCCCGGCGTCCCTCGCGGCGCAGGAGCCCGTCGAGCCGGCCGGCCAGACCGACCGCGACGATCGCGATCAGCGCGGCGTACGAGAAGGTCGCGGCGAAGACCCCGGTCCCGGCCCCGATCAGCCCGGTGACCGCCGCCGCGAGGAGGCCCGTCAGCGCGAGGGAGACCGAGGCGCCGGTCGAGTCGGCGATCTGCAGGGCCGAGCTGTTGAAGCCCTCCCGGCCCGGAGCGGAGAGCGCGAGCGTCATCGTCCCCATCCGCGGGAACATCGTGCCCATGCCGCCGCCGGCCAGGAACCAGCCCACGCCCGCGACGATCGGGCTGAGGGCGAGCACCGTGACGAGCAGCACGACTCCGATGCCGGCGAGCACGAGCGATGAGCCGAGCCGCATCGCTCCGCCGTGGCTGAGGCGGGTACCCGGGCGTCCCTGGATGTTCGAGCCGAGAGCCCAGGAGACGGCGCCCGCGGTGAGCATGGCGCCCGAGAGCCAGGGCGGCAGGCCGTACTGCTCCGAGAGCAGCAGCGGCAGGTAGACCTCGGTGCCGAAGAACGCTGCGGCGACGAGGGCGCGGAGGAGGATCACCGACGGCAGGACGCCCCGAGCGCGCAGCGTGCCGTCGGGCAGGAGCGCGCGAACCGCCACGACCACGACCACCACGGCGGCCGCGGCCAGGAGCCCGGCGAGGTCGGGCGCGAGCTCGGCGCTCGTGCTCAGCACGACGACTCCGGCCGAGACGACCACGGCGCGGGCGATGCGGCCCACTGCCCGGCGATCGAAGGGGAGGCGCTCGCGCGGCTCGAGCGAGCGGAGCGTCGGCGCGATCGCGGCGCTCGCGAGGGCCACCAGGGCGACTACTCCGAAGAAGACCCAGTGCCAGCTCGCGAGCTCGGCGACGACTCCGGCCACCAGCGGCCCCACCAGCGACGGCACGACCCAGGCCGCGGCGAAGGCGCCGAAGATCCTCGGATGCAGCTCGCTCGGGTAGACCCGCGCGACGAGCACGTAGAGGGTGACGGTGATCCCTCCGCTGCCCAGCCCCTGCAGCAGGCGGGCCGCCACGAAGACCGGCATCGACTGCGCGGCACCCGCGGCGACGAGGCCCAGGGTGAAGAGCAGGATCGCGACCACGAGCGACGGCGTCGGGCCGCGGCGGTCGGCGGAGGATCCGGCCGCGACCATCCCGACCACGGCGGCGGCGAGCGTCGCCGCGAAGGCCAGGGGGTAGAGGGCGCGGCCGTCGAGGTCGGCGCTGACGATCGGCATGATCGTCGTCACGGCGAGCGACTCGAAGGCGCAGAGGAAGACGAGGCTCGTCGTTCCGATGGTCGTCAGGAGGAGGGGAGCCGAGGTGATGCCGCGGCGATCACGAGAACGCACCTGCTTAACAGTACGCCGAGCGCAGAGCCGGTCAGCGGTAGACGGCCCAGTCGTCCTTCGCGAGCACCGTCGGGGTGCCCTCGATCTCGACCAGCCAGCCGCGGTCGTCGCGCTCGAGGTAGCGCCCCTGCACGATCTCGGGGGCCCAGCCGCCGTCGCGGGAGGAGATCCAGCGGACGAAGCGGACGGTGCCTCCGCGCCGGAACAGTGTGCCGTTGTGGTCGCTCATGCGGGGATCTTCTTCACGGAGAGGTCGTCGGGCGACGAGGTTTCGGGGAGGAGGTGGAGGCCGAGGCGGCCGTTCGAGGCGTTCGAGAGCTCGCGCAGCCAGTGCGGGTTCAGCTCGATCGCGGCGGTGCCGTCGTACTCGTAGCGGGTGGGGATGCCGGGGTGGAGCCACAGTTCGGACCGGCGGCCCTCGGCGTCCTCGATCGTCAGGAGGAAGCCCTCGCCGCGGCGGAACCGCGAGGTGATCACGGTCTGGAGGTGGGCCAGGGCGCGGTCCTCGAAGGAGTGCGAGCTGGCGGGTGCGCCGTAGAGCAGTCGTCCCATCGCGCGCACCTCCTCACCGTCGGCGGCGCACGGAAGGCGTGCCGCACCGTCGACACTAGGTATTGCTAAGTCGGTTGACTAACAGTCTCGGCGCCGACTGCGCTTTCGGGACACACGCCGTCCGATCGCCGGAGAAGTGGTTCGATGGGGGCAGCGAGTTCCCGTCCGGGGCGCCTGCCGCTCGGAAGGTGCACCTCGATGGACGCTCGGCCAGACCTGTTCGCTCTGCTCGCGCGATTGCGCACGGCGGAGCGCGACTACGACGGCCGTGTGGAGCGGCGCCTGGGCATCGGCGCCACGGATCTCGCGGCCCTGCGGCTGATCGGAGTCGGGGAGCGGCGCGACGAGATCGTCCGCGCCGTCGACCTGTCCGCGGCCCTGTCGATCACGACGGCGGCCGTCTCTCTCCTCGTCGACCGCCTCGCCCGCGCCGGCTACGTGGACCGCACTCCCGACCCGTCCGACGGCCGCGGCCGCATCCTCTGCCTGACGGAGCGCGCGCAGAAGGCCATCGTCGGCACCGACGACCCGACCTACGAGCAGATCCGCGCGATGGTCGCGAAGGTGCCCGAATCGGAGGCCGCGACCGTCGCGGTGCTGCTCGACGGCCTCAGCCGCATCCTCGAGGGGCAGCCGCCGCCCGAGCTCGTCGACTGATCAGCGCTGCAGCGTGGCGCTCGGCGACTCGCCGAATCGCTCCGCGTAGGCCGCGCTGAAGCGGCCCGCGTTCCCGAAGCCCCAGTGCCGGGCGACGGCGGCGACCGTCGTCCCGAGGGGCGGACTCACGGCGAGCTCCTCCCGGGCGCGGTCGAGCCGCACCAGGCGCAGGTAGGCGATCGGGCGAATCCCGAGCACCCGCTGGAACGCGGACTGCAGGCCCCGGACGGTCAGGCCCGACGCCGCCGCCATCTCGGCGGGGCCGATCGGCTCGCTGCAGTGGGCGTGCACGTACTCGACGGCCGTGCGGATCCGTGCGTTCCTGGGGGCGAGGAGCTCGGGCGGGACCGGAGCGGACTCCGGAGGGTAGAGGTCGAGCAGCGCGGAGGCCGTGGCACGGGTGAGCTCGTCCCAGAGCAGCGGCTCGACGCGCTCGCTGCGCAGCGCGCGGGCGGAGTCGGCGACGGCCGTGCGCCAGCGGCGGATCGCCGCGGCGTCGGGGCGGTGCTCGGAGTCGAAGACGAGGGAGCCGACGAGGCCGCGCTCGGCGGCGACCCGGTCGACCACTCCCCGGTCGAGGTGCACCAGGCGCTGGTCGAAGTCGACGTAGTCGAAGGCGAACGGCCGGCCGACGGGGAAGAGGACGGGACGGTTCTCCTCCATCGCGATCGAGGCGCGGCCGACGTCGATCCGGCCGGAGCCGCCCACGATCCACTGCACGACGACGTCGTCCGAGTCGCCCACGCCGCCCGCGAGGCGCCCGGACATCCGCGAGGTGCGGAGGGTCATCCCGCCGTCGCCGATGGCGGCGTAGCGGTAGCTGAAGTCTGCAGCGGTGGTGGCGGCGCGCCACTCGTCGCCGTTGTAGAGCCGCGCGAGGCTGTGCCGCGCCTCGTCCGGATCCGCGCCGCGGGCCTCCAGCCGGACGCGAGGGTGGTGATCGTCCACAGGTCGTTCCGGTGCCTCAGCGCGTGAGGCGCTCGATGAGCTCGCGGTAGCGCGCGGCCGTGCGCTCGACGATCTCGGACGGGAGGGTCGGCGGGAGGCCCTGGCCGTCCCAGTTGTCGGAGAGCCAGTCGCGCACGATCTGCTTGTCGAACGAGCGGCCGCGGATGCCGGCGTCGTAGTCGTCGGCGTCCCAGTAGCGGGAGGAGTCGCTCGTGAGGACCTCGTCGCCGAGGGTGACGACTCCGGTCCCGCGGTCGACCCCGAACTCGAACTTCGTGTCGGCCAGCAGCACGCCGCGGGCCAGGGCGATGGTGGACGCCTCGCGGAAGACGGCGAGCGAGAGGGTGCGCAGAGCCTCCGCGGCCTCCTCCCCGACGATCTCGACCGTGCGCTCGAAGGTAATGTTCTCGTCGTGCTCGCCCTGCGGGGCCTTCCACGCGGGGGTGTAGATCGGTTCGGGGAGCGCGTCGCCGTCGTGGAGGCCCTCGGGGAGCGGGACGCCGCAGACGGAGCCCGTCTCCCGGTACTCCTTCCAGCCGCTGCCGGAGAGGTAGCCGCGCACGACGCACTCGATCGGGAACATGTCGAGCGTCTTCACCAGCATCGACCGGCCGCGGACCGCCTCGGGGATGTCGCCGGGGATCAGGTGGTTGGGGACGTCGGAGAGCTGCGCGAACCACCAGAGGGAGAGCGTGGTCAGCAGCTCGCCCTTGCCGGGAATCCCGGGCTCGAGGACCGCGTCGTACGCGCTGACCCGGTCGCTGGCGACGACGAGCATGCGGTCGGCGCCGAGCACGGGGTCGGCGTCGTCGGGGGTGTAGAGGTCGCGCACCTTGCCGGAGTAGGCGTGCTGCCAGCCGGGCAGCGGCGCCGTGGTGTCGAAGGACAGGGAGTCGTCGCGGGTCACCGCACCATTCTCCCCGATCCGGGGGGCTCCGCGGCTCCTGAAGACCTCCTGTGTCCTGGCGGATCGGGGCTGTCAAGCACGCGCGGTCGCCGATCCCGCGCGCCTAGCGTCGAGACATGACCTCGCAGAACGACCAGACTCCGCAGAACGACCAGTACACGTTCCAAGACCCGACCGCGATGTTCGCCGACATCGACACGGAGGCCCAGTACCAGGAGGGCTCCGGCCTCGACTCGAAGATGGACGACCCCGCCGACCGCGGCGAGTCGACCTACCGCGGCTCCGGCCGTCTGACCGGGCGCAAGGCGCTCGTCACCGGAGGCGACTCGGGCATCGGCGCGGCCGTCGCCATCGCCTACGCCCGCGAGGGCGCCGACGTCGCGATCGTCTACCTCCCCGAGGAGGAGTCCGACGCGAAGAAGGTCGTCGCGCTGATCGAGGAGGCCGGCCGCATCGCCGTCGCCATCCCCGGCGACATCACCGACCACGACTTCGCGGTGGGCGCCGTCGCGAAGGCCGTCGAGGGCCTGGGCGGACTCGACATCCTCGTCAACAACGCGGGCAAGCAGCAGCACGTCGAGGACTTCCTCGAGCTCTCGGACGAGCAGTTCGACGAGACCTTCAAGACCAACGTCTACGCGATGTTCTGGATGACGAAGGCGGCCGTGCCGCACCTCGCCCCGGGCTCCGCGATCATCAGCACCTCGTCGATCCAGGCCTACCAGCCGTCGCCGATGCTGGTCGACTACGCCAGCACGAAGGCCACGATCAACACGTTCTCGAAGGCGCTCGCGCAGCAGCTCGCGCCCAAGGGGATCCGCGTGAACGTCGTCGCCCCGGGCCCGATCTGGACGCCGCTGCAGACCGCGGGCGGCCAGCCGTCCGACAAGCTGCCCGAGGTCGGCTCGCAGACGCCGCTCGGACGCTGGGGCCAGCCGGCCGAGCTCGCTCCCGCCTACGTGTTCCTCGCCTCCCCGGAGTCGAGCTACGTCGTCGGCGAGACGCTGCACGTCAACGGCGGCATGCCCACGCCGTAACACTCGGCGCTCACGGCGGGCCCGGTCGCGGAGCGGAGGAACCTCTTCCGCGCCGTGGCGGGGCCCGCCGTTTTGGTTGTCGTAACAATCGACTGCTGTGCAGGTTCGTGCGCGAGAGTCGGTGCATGACCGATTCCCTGCCGATCCTCGACCTGTCCCGCCTCGACCGGGGGGAGGCGGAGGCCGCCGCCTTCCGCCGCGACCTCCGGGAGGCCACGCACGACGTGGGCTTCTTCTACCTCATCGGCCACGGCGTGCCCCAGGACCTCCTCGACGACGTCGTCGCCGTCTCCCGCCGCTTCTTCGACCTGCCGGAGGAGGAGAAGCTCGCGATCGAGAACACCCTCAGCCGGCAGTTCCGCGGCTACACCCGCTTCGGCGCCGAGCTCACCAACGGCGACGTCGACTACCGCGAGCAGGTCGACATCGGCATCGACCGACCCGCCGTTCCCGCCGGGCCCGGCGTCGCCGATTACGAGCGCCTCGAGGGGCCGAACCTCTGGCCCGAGGCGCTGCCGGAGTTCCGCGAGGTCTTCGAGCGCTGGCACGCGGAGCTCGCCGCGGTCGCGATCCGGCTGCTGCGCACCTGGGCCGTCGCGCTCGACGCCCCGGAGGACGTGTTCGACGAGGCGTTCGCCGAGCGGCCGTTCTCGCTGGTGAAGGTCGTCCGCTACCCGGGCACCTCCGACCCGGAGCCCAAGCAGGGCGTGGGCGCGCACCGCGACGGCGGCGTGCTGACGCTGCTGCTGGTCGAGCCCGGCAAGGGCGGCCTGCAGGTCGAGCACGACGGCTCGTGGATCGAGGCACCCGCGATGGAGGGCGCGTTCGTCGTCAACATCGGCGAGATGCTGGAGCTCGCCACGGGCGGCTACCTCAAGGCCACGCTGCACCGCGTGATCTCGCCGCTGATCGGGACGGACCGGATCTCGATCCCGTTCTTCTTCAATCCCGCGCTCTCGGCCACCATGCCCTCGCTCCCGCTGCCCGAGGAGCTCAAGTCCGGCCTCTCGGTCGACCCGACGAACGCGCCGATCCTCGAGACCTACGGCGAGAACGCGCTGCGCTACCGCCTCCGGGCCCACCCGAACGTGGCGGCCGTCCACCACGCGGACCTGCTCGCTCCCACCGTCTGACCCGGGAACGACGAAGGGCCCCCTCCCGCGCGAGCGCAGGAGGGGGCCCTTCGTCGTCAGTGCGTCAGCAGCGCGCGGCGGCCACGGGGACCGTCGCGGTGAACGCGGGCTGGCCGGTCGCCGATCCGGTCACCGTCACCGTGCCGGCCGGCGTCGAGGCCAGGCGGGTGGTGAAGGCGGCGGAGGCGGACGATCCGGGTGCGACCGCGGTGAACGACTTCGAGCCGTAGGCCGAGGCGATCGTGACGTCCGCGGCAGCGGTGTCGGTGTTCTTCACGGTCGCGGTGAGCACGATCTTGCCGGCGACGCAGCGCGTGGCGACGGCGGGGACGAGCTCGAGGGTGTCCAGCGGGACGGCGGCCGAGACCGACGTGCGCACCAGCTTGTCCGCGTACCCGGTGTAGGAGGCCGTGACGCCGGTCACGCCCGCCGGGACCGAGACGCTCGCGGAGCCGCCGGAGAGCGGGACGGTCGAGGTCCACGAGCCGCCGGTGAAGGTGACCGAGCCGACGACGTCGCCCCTGTCGGCCGCCGCGACCGTCGCCGTGACCGTGCGGCCGTCGGCGGTGAGGGTCGTGGTGGAGTCGACGGCAGTGACGCCGGTCCAGTTCTTCATGGCGGTGAGGACCGTCTGCGGGACGCTCACGAACGCGCCGTGCCGCGGGCTGGTCGGGAGGCCGGCGCGGCTCTTGGGCGAGACGTTCCAGTCGGCCGACTGCGAGAGGCGGTTCGTCTGCGAGCTGCCGGCAATCGCCGCTCCGGAGGTGAGGAAGGCCTTGTAGCCGCCGTCGCCGTAGTTGTCGACGAGGAAGGCGTAGCCGTCGCCCGTGCCGGTGGTGTCGTTCGGGTCGCCCGCGTTCAGCTTGATGATCTCGGGTCCCTCGCCGGCCTGGCCGGTCTCGAGCGAGGTCATCCGGGTGTCGGTGAGCTGCCACGTGGTGTTCGGGTCGGCGCTCCAGTTGGAGGAGGTCGTCCCGGCGGTCAGGACCTTCGACTTCTCGAGGAAGATGTCCTTCCCGGCCTCCAGGATGCCGGCGGCGCCGCCCTCCTCGTTCTTGGTGAAGCGGTAGTAGTAGTCGCCGATCTTCGTGATCGTGGAGTCGATCCGCGCGTAGCCCGTGTCCTGCCAGGTGGCGGGGGGAGCGGTGAAGGTGCGGAAGTCGCGGGTGATCACCGAGAAGACACGGGAGTAGAGCTTGTCGTTGTTGGTCTTCGTCGCGTCGGAGTACAGGCGCGAGGAGAAGAACACGACGTAGGACTGCAGCGCGTCGTCCCAGTACGCCTCGGGCGCCCAGGTCATGCCGGCGGCCGGCTGGTTGACCGTGATGCCGGTGTCGGCGCCGTTGGTGCGGGTCCACTGCACCAGGTCGGTCGACTCCCAGACCTCGATCTTCAGGCTGCCCGTGGACTGGGCGTCGCCCCAGTTCGTGCCGCAGGAGATGCAGAGATCGGTGGCGACCATGTAGTACTTGTCGCCGTTGTGCGAGCGGAGGATGAACGGGTCGCGCAGGCCCTTCGTGTCGGTCGTCGAGGTGATGACCGCCTTGCCGCCGTTGACCGGCGAGAAGGTGAAGAAGTCGTTGCCCGAGGTCGCGGCCTGGTAGATCTTCTCGTCGCCGTCCGACTTGAAGTACGCTGAGGCGTAGCCCGCGTCGGGAGCGGTGCGGCCGAGCTCGGCGACGGTCAGGGTGAAGGCGCGCGTCTCGGTGACTCCGTTGAGCGTCGCCTTCGCGGTGAGGGTGACGGTCCTGTCGCCGGAGCCGTAGGCCGGCCGGGTGACGACGCCGCCGCCGCGGTACGGGTCGGCCGCGCCGACCGCCGGAGCGGCGTAGGACGTGTTCGTCGGGGTGACGAGCGCCGGGTCGGACGAGGTCCAGGTGATGTCGGTGCCGTTCTTGGCGCCCTTCACCGCGAGGGGGAGGTTCTCGGTCGTGCGCGTGGCGAGCTTCAGCGCGTCGAGGTCGTCGTTGATGCTCGGGGCGAGCACGACGACGTCGAAGGCGATCGTCGCGCCCTGAGCGGTGGTCGCCGTCAGAGTCACCGGGGTGTTCTGCGCGATCGTGCGCGAGACGACGCCGGTGGTCGAGACGACCGCGCTGTTCGAGGAGGTCCAGGTGAGCGGGACGCCGCTGCTGGAGGCGGGCAGCGTCAGGTTCGAGGAGACCTGGGTCAGCGACGGGTTGCCGGCCAGCAGGACGGGCTGGATGTCCGAGCGCAGCAGGGCGGAGGTCGCGGACGCCTTCGCGTCGGCGGTCGGCATGCTCGAGGCGACCTGCTCGGCGGTGAGGGAGGTGTCCCAGAACTTCACGTCGGTGACGTCGGCGGTCACCAGGGCGTCTCCGGTGTAGAGCGAGCGCCCGAGGTAGCCGAGCGTGGATCCGGTCGGGACGATGCTCGCCATCGACTTCGCCGTGTTCGCCGTCGAGATCTGCGTGCCGTCGCGGTAGAGCGTGAGGACGGTGTTCGAGCCGGTGCCGGTGCCGACGAGCGTGAGCGTCGTGAATCCGGGGTTGAGCGTGCCGCCGAACGGCATGCGGGTCTCGCCGTTGCTGGTGGGCTCCTTGACGCGGATGCCCGCGAGGACCTGTCCGCTGGGCGAGCCGTCGGGGTTGCGCGGGTTCACGAAGACGTGGTTGCCGAGCTGTGTGGTGTTCCACGGGCCGACGCCGTCGCCGATGACCCAGCCGAACTGGTTGGCGGTGGTCTGCGTCTTCACCGTGTACTCGACGGCGAAGGCGTTGTCGGCTCCGGTGACCAGGCCCTGGGGGAGGCTCGCGTAGCCGTCGTTCTTGAACCGGGCGACCTGGTCGCCGCCGGCGTTCGCGAAGGACGCGTCGGTGAGGCCGGTCAGGGTGGCGTTGCGTCCGTTGCCCGAGATGTCGAGCAGGGCCGAGCCGGCGTGCGACATGTCGTAGTGCGCGGTGGGCGCCGGGACGTCGACGGCCTGCGCCGAGACGGGGACGAGAGCGCCGGTGAGGGCGACGCTCGTGCAGGCGAGAGCGGAGAGGAAGAGGGATCGCACGCGGCGCCGAGGCGCGGCGGCAGGGGGCTCCGGGGAGCGTCGTCTCATCGTCGAGACCTTTCCTTCAGGGGAGGGATGCGTCGAGCCGAGGGGACCGACGCGTCTGTTCACGTTAACATGTGGGCCGCCTCAGAGCCATGGGGGAATTGCTCGGGCGTCGGGAGCGAACCATGCGCCAGGGGCACGCCTCGGCGCAAGACCTGCACCCGCGAGCGCCCGGGGCGTAGCGTGAACGCACCGCATCCTGGCCCCCGGTGACGGAACCATGCCCATCCGCCTGCCCTGCGAGGACTTGACCATGACGACGCTCTTCCACACCGGTGGCTCCCTCTCCCTCGACGACGCGACCGCCGACGCCGTCGTCCGCTACTCGCTCGCGCTCGCGCAGCAGCACCGGATGAGCACGGTCAGCGTCGCCGACGACTCGGCCCCCTCCTCCGTCGTGACGCTCACCATCGGGCTCGGCGTCCCCCTGGTGGTCGCAGGGACCGGTAGCGCAGCGGCGGAGTCGAGCGCCGAGATCCTCGAGCGCCTCGACGCGCTCGACGGCGCGGGCGGTCCGGTGCCCGCCTCGGACGTCGACCCCCGCGCGACGTGGGAGCTCGAGAACGAGTACTGAGCTCCGAGCCGCGGCGCCGCCGGCGCGGATGCGCCCCGCTCCTGCTCCGCGGGCGCGGAGCGTCAGCGCCGGTAGTCGCGGATGATCTCCTGGGCGAGCGTCGTGATCGGGGTCGACGTCGCTCGCGCGCGGACCCGCAGCACCTCGAAGGCCTGCTCGACCGTGGTGCGGTGGGCGTAGGCGAGGATCCCCTTCGCCTGCTCGATCAGCACCCGGCTGTCGAGGGCGTGCTGCAGCTGCTCCTGGGTGACCGTGCTCTGCTGGAGCGCGCGCTGGTGCAGGATCCCGATCGTCGCGACGTCGGCGAACGCCTGCACGACCGCGATGTCGTCAGGATCGAGCCGCCCCGGCCGGGCCTGGAAGAGGTTGAGGGAGCCGATCGTCGTCCCCGCCGAGCGCATCGGCACGCAGTGCGCCGAGAGCACGTCGAGCTCGACCGCCAGCGTCCGGAACTCCGCCCACTCCTCGCCCACGGCGCGGGCGTCCTCGACGATCACCGGCCGCCCGGTCTCGAAGCACTGGATGCACGGGCCCGACCCGCTGTCGAGCTGGAGCAGCTCGATCAGCCGGGTGTCCTCGTCCGTGGAGGCGAGCACCTCGAGGGAGCCGGTGGAGTCGGCGAGGACGAGCCCCGCCGAGACGGCGTCGAAGAGGGTCGCGCTGCTCTCCACGAGGGTCTGGGTGAAGTCGACGACGTCGTAGTCGTCGACCAGTGTGTCGGAGAGGGCGACGAACGTCTGGATGACGCTGCGCTCGCGGGAGTTCGTCACCATGTGTCGTCCTGGGCGGTGAGAGGGCGGTCGGGGAACCCGTCGTGCCGGGCCACGATGCCGGAGGCGACATCGACGACGGAGCGCTGCTGGGCGAAGGCGTGGGCGCGCAGCAGCAGCTGCGCCTCCTCGGCCGTGCTGCCGTAGCGCGCGATGATCATGCCGGTCGCCTGGTGCACCACGCGTCGCGAGCGCGGATTCGTGCTCTCCTCGACCTCGTTGTCGCGCAGCACCGCGGCAAGCACCAGCAGCGCCGTCGCGGTGGTCGAGGCGCTGATCCGGCCGAGGAGGGAGTCGCTGAGCGACGTGGGGCGGCGGGAGTAGAGGTCGACCGCGCCGATCGAGAGCCCCGCGATCGAGAGCGGGAAGGCGAAGACCGCGCGCACCGCCGTGGGGCCGATCGCCTCGGTGAAGAGCGGCCAGCGCTCCTCCGCGCCGGTGTCCGGCACCGAGACGGGGCCGGCAGCGCGGATCGCCTCCCAGCACGGGCCCTCGCCGAGGTCGATCTGGATCTCGTCCAGCCGGCTCGCGGTGCTGTCGCTCGCGGCGACGGTCTCGCCGCCGAAGGGGCTGCCGAGCGTGGAGATCGCGACGCCGTCGATCGGATACCCGCGCAGATACGGGTCGCAGAGAGCGTCGGAGTCGGTCACCGCGCCCATTTCAGCCGTCGGCTCCGCTCGGAGCGACGCTCCGCCGGACCGGCGGGGACCACGACGCGGTGACGCGCGGGAGCCCGCCTGGCTGCGCTGCCCGGGCGCACGAGGCGACGGCCCGTGAAGCGGCTCGTCGGGCGCGGACGGTGCATGGTGCGGGGCGACGGGAGCCGGAGGACGGCGGCCTGCACGGCGACGGAGCGGCTCAGGCCGGGGTCGATCGAGCCGGGACGCTCGAGGGCGGCGATGAGGTCGTCGAGGACGGCGAAGGCGGGATCTGTCATCACGGCTCCTGGCCGGGTGTCCGCGGCCGTTGTCGTGCGCCGAGGCGCGGGAGGTGTCGATCGGGTGTCGCCGTGCGGGGTCCGCGCACGACGTCGACGAGGTCCTGCCCGACGGTACGGCGCGCGGATCGACCGGACGACGTGGTTGACCTCTCGGAGGTCCGCCGCTACTCGTACTCTGCGTTGAGCTCGTCGAAGTCGTTCGTGATGATCGACAGCGGGGTGTACGGCGTGATGAGGAGGAGCGCCGGGTTCGCGCGACCCTCGCCGTAGTTGACGGTCAGCCACTGCGGGGTCGGGGAGGCCAGGGCGGCCTCGACCTCGGCGCGGAACTCGTCGAGGCTCCTGTTGTTGACGGTGTAGGCGGTGCCGTTGTAGATCAGGTCGATGCGCTTCACAGCTGGTCGCCCTTCGCCGGGGGACGCACCGGTTCGGCGGGTTCCGAGATCACGTACAGCCCGCCCGCGGAGTTCGCGAGGTCGGTGAGCGCGGAGATCCAGGCGGGGTTGATGCGGGGCATCCGGCCGCCGAAGTACTTGTAGCGGAGCGCGTGGGAGGGGTGGATCCAGATCGCGCTGCGGCCGTCGCCCATGCTGTGGTCGTCGCGCCAGCTGAGCAGGAACGACTCGTTGCGGCGCAGCTTCGCGGTGATGACGATCTGCAGGTGCGCGAGCACGCGGTCCTCGAAGTCGATCTCGACGGTCCCGTCGTAGTGCAACTTCCCCATCGGCGTCTCCAGCCCCTGATCTCCGGCCGGCAGGCGCCCGCCGTTGCCATCACCCTTCCGCAGACCGGAGGGATCCGACAACCCGGCCTGCCATTCTCTGCTCGATCTGTCCAGGTCTTCCGTCAGCGGCGGTCCTCTGCCAACCGCCTCCCTCCACGCGGCCGGCGCTGCCGAGCATGGACGGCATGAAGCACATCCTCTTCGCCGACAAGACGATCCTCGTGGGGGACGAGGCGGCCGACGCGCTCGTCGAGTACGCCGTCGCCCTCGCCGCGAAAGGCGCGGCCGACACCGTCGAGTACACGGGGATCGGCGCCGACGGCGGGACGGTCGATGCCACCTTCCTCGTGAACGCCGCGGCCGCCCTCATCGTCGAGACCACGCCGAGCGACCTGCCCGAACCGGACAACGCGGCGGAGGTGGCACGGCTGCGCGCGCGGATCGACGCGCTCACCGGCGAGCATGCCGTGCAACCCGGCGACGGCGAGCTGACCAGTGGTGCCGGCTACGAGGACTCCTACGGGCAGTGAGTGGTTCCCCGTGGTGCGGACCCGGATGCGTCCGGCGTCCGCTACCACTGCGAGGCTCCGCAGTGAACCCCCTGATCGGCTGAGGGGAGGCGGACGTACCGTGGCCCTGCGGGTCGCCGACGACACGATCACCGGTCGACCGCTACGGGCACGGCCGCGGGTCGGCCGGGGAGGACGGACACCATGACCGGAGACCATCCCTTCTGGGTGCGCCTCGCGCGCAAGGAGCCGCAGTGCGCCATCGTGCGCGGCCGGGTCTTCGAGATCGGCGCCCCCGACGAGCGGGACGGGGCCTTCCTCCTCACGGTCTGGGAGAAGGGGCGGCCCGTCGGGCACGTCCTGAACGTGGACCCGCCCGCCTACAAGCCGTGCGGACCGGGGCACCCGGTCGAGCCGCAGCGGGTCGACGGGGTCGAGGAGCTGCTCGAGCTCCTGGTGCCCCAGCGCACCCGGCTCGCGGCGCACGGCTGACGCCACTCCCGTCCGCGGGGGCCGCCCGAGTCCTGTGCACCGGGAGCGGGGCGAGCGCTGAGCACCCGCCGGCGGACGCCCGGGACGGGGGAGTCGTGCGGCCGGGCGGCGGCTGGCATCCTGACCTCGGTGTGACGAGCGCGCCCGCGAGGGGGAGCCCGATGAGCACCACCGAGGACGTCGACGACGGGACCGCCGAGTTCGGGTACCGCCCCTCCCTCACCCGCGGGATCGGTCGCTTCGGCAGCTTCGCCGCGGGCGTGAGCTACATCTCGATCCTGACCGGCACGTTCCAGCTCTTCTCCTTCGGCTTCGCGCTCGGCGGTCCCGCCTACTGGTGGTCCTGGCCGATCGTGTTCACCGGGCAGCTCATGGTCGCGCTGTGCTTCGCCGAGCTCGCCGCCCGCTACCCGGTCGCCGGCTCCGTCTACAACTGGAGCAAGCGCCTCGCCGGGCCGACGGTGAGCTGGATGGCGGGCTGGCTGATGGCCACCGCGTCCGTGGTCACGCTCGCGGCCGTCGTGCTGGCGTACCAGGCGACGCTCCCGCAGATCTGGAGCGGGTTCCAGCTCGGCGGCTCCGCGGGGGTGAGCGCGGTGGTCTGGGGAGGACTGCTGATCGCGTTCACCACCGCGGTCAACGCGCGCGGCGTGCAGCTGATGGCCCGGATCAACAGCGTCGGCGTGCTGATCGAGCTCGTCGCGGCGGTGCTGCTGGTGGCGGTGCTCGCGGTGAACGTGGTGCATCCGCCGACCGTGCTGCTCGACACCAGCGGCTACGGCGGGAGCAAGCCGGGCGGGTACGCCGGCGCGTTCCTCATCGCCGCGATCGCGTCGGCGTACGTGATGTACGGGTTCGACACCGCGGGCTCGCTCGGCGAGGAGACGGTCGATCCGCGCCGGACCGCGCCGACGGCGATCCTGCGGGCGGTGACCGCCTCCTTCGTCCTCGGCGGCCTCATCCTGCTGCTGGGGATCCTCTCGGCGCCCGACCTCGCCGACCCGGCGCTCGGGCAGGCGTCGGGCGGGCTGCAGCGGATCGTGCTGCAGGTGCTCGGCGGCCCCCTCGGATCGGTCCTCCTGCTCTGCGTGGTCGTCGCGATCACGGTGTGCGCGCTGGCGGTGCACACGGCGGCCATCCGACTGATCTTCGCGATGGCCCGCGACAACGCCCTGCCCGGCAGCCGCGTGCTCGCCCGCGTCGACCCGCGGCGCGGGACACCGGTGGCGCCGGCGCTGGTCGTGGGGGTGCTCGCGGTGCTGATCCTGGTCGTGAACATCGGGACGCCGGCGATCTTCACGGCCGTGACGAGCGTGGCGGTCATCCTGATCTACCTCGCCTACCTGCTGGTGACGGTGCCGCTGCTGATCGCCCGGCTCCGCGGCCGGTGGCCCGCAGCCGCGCCCGGGCGCTTCTCGCTCGGCCGCGCGGGCCTGCCGGTGAACGTCGTCGCGGTGCTCTGGGGCGCGGCGATGACGGTCGACCTCGCGTGGCCGCGCGTCGAGGTCTACGGGGAGGAGCTGCGCTGGAGCGCGGTCGTCGTGATCGCCGCGGTCGTCGGGATCGGCCTGGCCTGGTTCCTCCTCCGCGGCCGGCACCGCCTCGGCACCCTGCCCGCGCACGCGCTCCCCTCGCCGCCGCCGCAGGGCTGAGTCGCACGAGAAGGCCCGTTCTCGAGGGGGCAGGACGATCCCTTCCGGGCGACTCGGCGGCGGCACCGGGAGGAGGATGGGGGAGCGGGTGCTCGGCCGAGCGCCGCGGGAAGGAGCGCGCGTGCGGAACCGCCTGGCGACTCCGTCCCTGCTCGCGCACGCCGTGCTCATCCAGGCCGTCGCGTTCCTGCTCCGGCCGGCCGCCGTCTACCAGGCGATCCGGCTCGATGTGCCGGCCTGGGCGCTCGGGGCGCTCGGCGCCTCGTTCGCGCTGGTGCCGCTGCTGATCGCGCTGCCGGTGGGCGGGCTGGTCGACCGGGTCGGCGCCCGGGCCGTGATGGTCGTCGGCTCGCTCGTCGCGGTGGGAGCGGCCGCGGTGCTGCTCCTGGCGGGCGGGAGCGTCGCGGGGCTGCTCCTCGGCATCGCCCTGCTCGGCGCGGGGCACCTGGGCTGCGTGGTCGGGCAGCAGACCGTCGTCGCGGGCGGCACCGGAGGGACGCGGCTCGACAGCCGCTTCGGCTACTACACGTTCGCCGCGTCGCTCGGGCAGGCGATCGGGCCCGCATTCATCCCGGTGCTCGCGGGCGGCTCGGTGCGGCCCAACCCGGCGCCGCTGTTCCTCGTGGGCGGGATCCTCGCGGTGCTGCTGCTCGTCTCGACGGCGGGGATCCGCAGCCCGTCCCCGCGCGGACCCGCGGCGGAAGGGGCGGCGGCTCCGGGCTCGACGCTCGGTCTCCTCCGGGTGCCGGGCCTCGCGCGCGCCCTGCTGACCAGCGCGACCGTCGTCGCCGCCGTCGACCTGACCGTCGTCTACCTCCCCGCCCTCGGCGCCGAGCGCGGGCTCCCGGCCGGCGTCGTCGGAGCCCTGCTCACCGTGCGCGCGCTCGCGTCGATGGCCTCGCGGCTCCTCCTCGGCGCGGCCACCGCCCGGCTCGGGCGCACCCGGGTGATGGTGGGCGGCATCCTGATCTCGGCGCTCTGCCTGGTGCTGGTCGCCCTGCCCGCGCCGACCGTGCTCCTCTTCGTCGCGGTCGCCGCCCTCGGCCTGGGCCTCGGGATCGGCCAGCCCATCACGATGTCCTGGCTGATCGAGCGCACCCCCGCCGACCGCCACGGCCGCGCCCTCGCGCTGCGCCTGGCCGGGAACCGCCTCGGGCTGATCGCACTGCCCAGCCTGCTCGGCGTCCTCGCGGCGGCGGCCGGAGCGGGCGGTGTCCTCATCGGCACCGGTGCCGCGGTCGGCGCGACCCTCCTCCTGCTGCGCGGGGTGCGCCTGGACTGAGGTGCCCGGGGGCGCAGCGGATCGGCGGCGCGAGCCGCGTTCCCGGGCCTCTCCGTCGGAAGACCGGAGGGTCAGCTGCCCGGCTCCTCCACGCGGACGTCCTCGGCGGCCTTGTCGGCGCGCCAGCCGCGCCAGACCGGCTGGCGGAGGGTGCCGGAGGCGGTGCGCTCGCGGTAGCGGACCTCGCCGACCAGGACGGGCGACACCCAGTGCACGCCGCGCGACTCGAGCGGAGGGACGGAGACGGCGGGCTCCTCGGTGGCGTGCTCGGCCAGGCGGTCGACCAGGCCGCGGCGCTCGCGGTCGCTGAAGCCGGTGCCCACACGGCCGGAGTACGCGAGCCCGTCCTCGCCGGGGATCGCGGTCAGCAGCGCCCCGACCGACCCCTGGAGGCCGCCCTCGCCCTCGCGCCAGCCCACGATCACGACCTCCTGCAGCCGGTGGTGGGTGAGCTTGATCCAGTCGCGCGAGCGGCTGCCCTCCTGGTAGCGCGAGTCGCGGCGCTTGGCGACCACGCCCTCGAGGCCGAGGGTGCGGCTGGTGGCCATCGCCTCCTCCAGGTCGCCGTCGAACACGGACGGGACGTGCACGCGCTCGTTCTCGGCGACCAGCTCGACCAGTGCCGAGCGACGGGTGTCGTAGTCGCTCCCGGTCAGGTCCTCTCCTGCGCGCTCGAGCAGGTCGAAGACCATCAGGTGCACCGGAGTGGACCGGGCGGCCGCCTCGATCTCGCGCGGCTTCGTCAGCCCGCCGCGGGTCTGCAGGGCGCCGAAGTCGGGGCGCCCGCGAGCGTCGAGGGCGACGATCTCGCCGTCGAGCACGGCGTCGGCGGCGGCCTCGGCGAGCGGGGCGAGCAGGTCGGGGAACGCCGCGGTCAGGTCGTTGCCGTTGCGGCTCGTGAGGGTCGCGGTGCCGCCCTGCACCCGCACGAGAGCGCGGTAGCCGTCCCACTTCATCTCGATCGCAGCCCCGGGGTCCACGTCGCCGCGGCGTCCGGCCGTGGCGAGCATGGGGCGGTGGCGGCGCGGAGCGGAGTCCTCGGCCGGGCGGTCGGCGGAGGGTGCGGGGCGGGGAGCGGGCGACGCGGCGGACGCGGCCGCCCGGCCCCGTCGCTGCGTTCCGTGCCCGTGAGCGGGACCCGGCGCCATCAGGTGCAGGAGCCAGTTCTTCTCGGCGCCCTCCCTCGAGCCCGTGTGCAGCAGGGCGTAGCGACGGGGCTCGCCGCCGAGCCCGCCGTCGGGGCGGCCGGTCAGCACCGCGATCACCTCCTTCCCCTCGCGCCACTTCTCGAGCGCGTAGGTGCCCTCGTCCCAGATGCGCACCTCGCCGCCGCCGTACTCGCCGACCGGGATCGTGCCCTCGAAGGTCGCGTACTCGAGGGGGTGGTCCTCGGTCTGCACCGCGAGCCGGTTCGGGTCGCCCTCCAGCGGCGGGCCCTTCGGCACCGCCCAGCTGACCAGGACGCCGTCGTGCTCGAGCCGGAAGTCGTAGTGCAGGCGCCGCGCGTGGTGCTCCTGGATGACGAAGGAGTCGCCCGAGGAGGTGCCCGCGGACGCCGCCTCAGGCACCGGCTCCGGCGTCTTCGACGCGTCGCGCATGCTGCGGTAGGTCGCCAGGCGGTCGGAGGAGGCGTCCGTCGCGGCGAAGCCCGCCATCCGCTCCGGGGTCGGCTCGAGCCCGGCACCCCGGGCGGCGAGCAGCGGGCGGAGGAGGTCGCCGTCGCTCCGCAGCCGCTCCATCACCTCGTCGGGCGACAGGTGGCGCAGGTTGTCGGCACCCAGCTCCTCCCACGTGCGGGGCGCGGCGGCGGCCGGCCGGAGGCGCCCCCGGAGGGAGTAGGGGGCGATGGTCGTCTTCGCCGCGCTGTTCTGGCTCCAGTCGACGAGGACCTTGCCCTCGCGCAGGGTCTTCTTCATGTCCGAGACGACGAGGTCGCGGTGGTCCGACTCGAGCGCGCGCGCCAGCTCGTGCGCGACCGCCGAGATCTGGTCGCTGGAGGCGGAGGCGTCCAGCGGGCAGTAGAGGTGGATCCCCTTGCTCCCGCTGGTCACCGGCAGCGGAGCCAGCCCCATCCCCTCCAGCAGGTCGCGGGCGAGGAACGCGACCTCGGCGCACTCTGCGAGGCCCGCCCCCTCGCCCGGGTCGAGGTCGAGCACGAGACGGTCGGGCGGACGGCGCTCGCTGTCGGAGCCCACCCGCCACTGGGGGACGTGCAGCTCGAGCGCCGCCTGCTGCGCCAGCCAGGTGAGCCCGGCGACGTCGTCGACCAGCGGGTACTCGACGTCGCGCGACGAGTGCGCGAGCCGGGTCCGGCTCAGCCAGTAGGGGGCGGAGGAGGGGAGGTTCTTCTCGAAGAAGACCTCGCCCGGATGCTCGGCGGTGCCCACTCCGTCGACCCAGCGCTTCCGGGTGACCGGGCGGCGCGCGAGATGGGGCAGCATCGCGGAGGCGACGGAGGCGTAGTAGGAGAGCACATCGGCTTTGGTGAAGCCCGTCTCCGGGTAGACGACCTTGTCGAGGTTCGTCAGCCGCAGCCTCCGCCCGCCGACCGAGACGATCTGCTGCGAGGCGGCCATCCCCCCATGGTGGAGGCAGGTGCGCGCCGAGGGAACCCCGGACCGTCGCGGGAACCCGCAGCGAGCCGCCTCCACGACTCGGGGTTCCCTCGGCGGCGGGGAGTAGCGTCGACGCACCACGTCCGAAGGAGCCCTCCGTGCCCGACACGATCGCCGACATCCCCCTCACCACGATCGACGGCACCACGTCGACCCTCGCCGACTACCCGCCCGTGCGGCTGATCGTCAACGTCGCCTCCCGCTGCGGCCTCGCCCCGCAGTACGAGAAGCTCGAGGCCTTGCAGAAGAGCTACGGGGAGCGCGGATTCACGGTCCTCGGCTTCCCGAGCAACCAGTTCCTCCAGGAGCTGAGCGACGAGGACAAGATCAAGGCGTACTGCTCGACGACCTGGGGGGTCACCTTCCCGATGTTCGAGAAGGTCCGCGTCAACGGCCGCTCGGCGCACCCGCTCTACGCGGAGCTCACCAAGGCGGAGGACGAGAACGGCAAGGCCGGCCGGGTGAAGTGGAACTTCGAGAAGTTCCTGATCACGGCCGACGGCACGGTCCACCGGTTCCGCCCGACGGTCGAGCCCGACGACCCGCGGATCGTCGACCTGATCGAGGCGTCGCTCCCCGCCTGATCCCGCTCAGCGGCGGGCGCGGGGCGGAGCACGCCACCCGTCGCGGCTCAGCGGTCGCGGAGCCCCAGGGCCGAGCGGGCGTCCGCGGGCTCGACGCCCTCGGGGCAGACGATGTCCGAGACGTCGAACGGCGTCGCGCGCGAGAACGGGATCATCTCGATCCCGTCGACGTGGCGCAGCAGCACGAGGCCGCCCTCGCCCTCGCGCAGGCTCCGGCGCACCTGGCGCAGGAAGATGCCGGCCATGTCGAGCTCGACGACGAAGGAGCGGCCGCTCACGTCGATCCGGCAGCCGATGACCGGCTGGGAGCCGACGGAGACGGAGTCCGGCACGCGGCGCGGCTCGATCGGCTGCTCCTTGCGGAGCGTCCGCACCGGGGTGAGGGTGGGCAGGCCGGTCGCTCGCGCGGTGTCCGTCATGGTCGTCTCCGTCCGTCGACGTCCGCCGATGGTCCCGGGGACGTCTTCTCGACGGTACTTCGCGTCCCCCGCAGAGGGGACGGGGTTGACGGCCGCGCGATCAGGGGGCAGCGGGGCCCAGGAGCGGCGGAGCTCAGGAGCCCTGGCGCTGCTCCTCGGGCTCCGGCAGGACCGAGAGCTCGCCGTGCATGCTGGCGACGCTGAGCATCTGCTCGATCCACGCGCGGTTGAGCTTGGGCTGGTGCGCCTCGGTGAAGCGGAAGTGCAGCGGCACCGACGGGTGCAGCCAGACGGAGCTCCGGCCGTGTCCGGTGGAGGCGTCCTCCATCCACGAGAGCGAGAAGGCTTCGTTGCGGCGCAGCTTCGAGAGGACGGCGACCTTCAGGTGCGCGAGGACGCGCTCCTCGAATTCGATCTCGAGGTTCTGCGGTCCGTAGATGAGCGTGGCCACGGGCCCCCTTCGTTCATCGGGCCGGCCCTGGCGGACGGCTCCTCGGGGGACGGTATCCGCTCGGACCCCGGTGCGGGGAATCGGGCGGGAGACACGCCGGACCCCCATTGACAGTCCCGCGGACGGGACGTAGCACTGCCGGGCGTGCTGGGCGCCGCGTTAGCCGACGCATGTAGCGAGAGTCGATGCTCCGTCGCGGATCTCCCGTCGGCCGGGGCCGGCCCGGGAGCGAGCGCGGGCACCTCCGGCTGCCGGCCGCGCCGCTCAGGATCCCGTCACGGCCCGGCCGGCGCGTCCCACCCCTCCTGCGGGGTCGCGCAGGTGCCGCGGAAGACGTACTGCGACGGCAGCTTCCGCTGGTGCGAGGACCAGTCGATCGCCGGCCGCCGCTGCTCCGGAGGCAGGTAGCCGAGCCGGTACACCGCCATCAGCTCGAGCTCGTCGGGCACGGCGAGCAGCGACTCGATCCGCGCCCACGCTCCCGGCACCTCCATCGGGAACGACACGAACTGGATGCCCATCCCCAGCTCGACCGTGCTCAGCCAGACGTTCTCCATCGCGGCGCCCATGCTGAACACCGAGTAGAAGGAGGAGAGCTCGCCCGGCCGGTACTCGGAGCGGTCGAGCATCACCCCGAGCAGCAGCGGCGATCCCGCGACGAGCCGGCGGTTCTCCTCGCCGAGCGTCTGCGGGACGCGGAGGGAGTTCATCAGGAACTGCCCGCGCTTCGTGAAGACCTGCTTCGTGAAGGGGCGGAGCGGAGCCGGCAGCTTGTCGAACAGCATCCCGTCGCGCCGCCGCTCCATCTCCTCGCTGCTGAAGCGGAAGTAGGGCTTGTAGCGCTCGAAGAACGTGCCGTTCGACATCGCGGTGGTCATGCTCTCGCCGCTGATCGCGGCGATCCGGTCGATCGTCTCGCGCTCCTCGACGAGCACGAACCGCCACGGCTGGCTGTTGAGCTGCGAGGGCGCCCGGCCGGCCACCTCCATCAGGAGCCGCTGGTGCTCCTCGGAGACGGGGTCGGGCAGGAACGCGCCGTTGGTGGTCTTCCGGCGCCGGACGACATCGAGGAACTCCATGCCTCGATCCTGCCCCGATCGATCGCGCAGAGGGGGGAGCGGCGGCGGCCCGGGGCGCGCGCGGTAGCATCGAGGGTCCTGTGCAGGCTCGAGGGAAGCGGTGGAACGGTGAAGACGAGGGTCATCTTCTACCTTCTCGGAGGTGTGTTCGTGCTCGGCGCGGGCATCAACTCGGTCGTGGGCAGCGGCTTCTCGGTGCCGAACCTGCTGACGATGCTCTGCGGCGCGCTGATCCTCGCGATCGCCGGCTGGCAGGCGCTGCGCTCCTACCGCTCCGACCCCGACCGCGACGTCGAGCCCCCGCGCTAGAAGCCGGGGCGCGTCAGCGCAGGGCTGACCCGGCCCTGAGACGCTGGAGCACTCCTCGGCGCCGCGCCGGCCGCCGCGTCCGCCCGAGAGCGGCGAGCACGAACGGAGCCGCCGCCAGCGCGATCGCCGGGTGCCGACGTCCGTGCGTCCCCGCGAAGGGGATCACCGCCAGCGGGACGGCGGCGGGAGCCAGCGCGGACGCGGCGCGGGTGTCCGACCGTCGCAGCGTCGCCCAGGCCAGAGCGGTGAGCGTCGACGTGCAGATGTAGAGCGCGTGATGGATCCAGTGCCAGCGGCCCGTGCGGAGAGCGCCGGTGGCGACGGCGGTGCCGAGGGCGCAGTTGGCGGAGTAGCTGACAGCGGTGGCGCGCAGCCAGAGCGGACCGGAAGCGCTCACCCTCCGCCGCGTCCTCACACCTCGCCCCGCGCGAGCAGCAGCCGGTAGGGCGCCGCGCGCTCGACCCGCCACCCCTCGGGCGCCACCGCGCGCAGCTCGGCGGCGGTGAAGCTGCGCCGCACCGACAGCGACCCGTCGTAGTGGAGGAACGAGCCGGCCGCGATCGGTCGTGTGGCCAGCAGGTAGGCCGTGTAGGCCAGCCGCGAGCGCTCGATGTCGTTGTGGAGGGCGCGCGGGGCCAGGCGCTCGCTGTCGGCGAGCAGGTCGGCGAGTGATTCCGGCGACAGGTGGTGCAGCACGTGGTTGGAGGTCACCAGGTCGAAGTGCTCGCCCTCGGCGACCAGGTCGGCGCTGCTCGCGCGGCGGAACTCGACTCCGGGCGGCGCGGGCGTCGACGTGGCGAAGGCGGAGGCGCGCTCGTCCGGATCGACGGCGGTGATCGCCAGGCGGAGGCCGTCCTCGCGGGCCCAGCCGGCGAGGGAGCGGACGACGTCGCCGCCTCCCGATCCGATGTCGAGCAGGCGGAACGGCTCGTCGGGCCGCAGCAGCGGACGCAGGCGCGAGCGGTAGAGGCCACGCCACCCCGAGACCAGCCGGTTCACGGTGCCGAAGCGGGCGTAGGTGGCGTCGAGCAGGGTGCGGTCGCAGTCCGGGTCGTCCATCAGCTCCTGCTCGGAGACCTCGCGGTGGCGCAGATCTGGCGCGAGAGGGGCTCGCGGAGTCACTCCCCGCCCCGCTTGGTGAGCAGCGCGAGCTCGACGGTGAGGCCGGGGCCGAACGCCATCGCGCCGATCCGCTCGCCGTCGGCCGCCTCGCCGTGCAACAGGCGCCGCAGGATGAAGAGGACGGTCGCGCTCGACATGTTGCCGTTGGTCCGCAGCACCTCGCGCGACGGGGCCAGCTGCTCGTCGCTGAGGGCGAGCGAGGCCTGCACCTTGTCGAGGATGCTGCGGCCGCCGGGGTGGATCGCCCAGCGCTGCACGTCGCTCCGCTCGACCTCGGCGCCGGCCAGCAGCGGGGCGACGGCCGCCTCGATGTTCGCTCCGATGATCGAGGGCACGTAGGTGCTCAGCCGCATCGAGAAGCCGTGGTCGCCGATCGTCCACGCCATCTCGGTCTCGCCCTCGTCGGTGAGCGTCGTGGCGAGCGCGTCGAGCTCGAGCACCGGGATGCCGGGCGCGGCCTCGCGGGCGGTGACGACGGCCGCCGCACCGCCGTCGGCGAAGACGGAGGTCGCGACGATCTGCTCCGGGTCGTTGGAGCTCGTGAGGTGGATGGTGCACAGCTCGACCGCGACGACGAGGACGACCGCCTCCGGGTCGGCCTCGCAGAACTGGCGGGCGGCGCGCAGGCCGGGGAAGGCGCCGTAGCAACCCATGAAGCCGAGGTGGAAGCGCTGCGTCGAGGGCGCGAGGCCGAGGCGGCGGACCAGCTGGTAGTCGGGCCCCGGGGCGTAGAAGCCGGTGCAGGAGACGGTCACCACGTGGGTGACGTCCTCGGCGGTCATCGACGCGGACGCGAGGGCGCGGCGGGCCGCCTCCGTGAAGAGCTCGGGAGCGCGCTCGGTGTAGACGGCGTTGCGCGCGGCCGTCCCCGGGTCGAGCACCAGGCCGCTCCCCGCGTCGTAGAAGACGCTCGCACCCTCCCGCTCGACCCGGTCGAGCTCGTCGACCACCGTGCTGCGGGTGTCGATCCCGGACGCGTCGAAGGCCGCGCCGATCAGGCGGGACCCGAGCCGGGTCATCGCGGGCTGGGACGCGAAGAGGTCGCGCACCTCGCACTGGCGCAGGACCGTGGTCGGCACCGCCGTCTCGATGCTGCGGATGTGGACACTCACCCGCAGGAACCTATCGCGGAATCCTGCGGGTGAGCGGTGCCTTGGAGCGTGATCAGAGGATCGGCTTCCCGCCGGTGACGGCGATCGTCGACCCGCTGATGTAGCTCGCCTCGTCGGAGGCGAGGAGGACGTAGGCGGGGGCCACCTCGGCCGGCTGCCCGGGGCGGCCCAGCGGGACCTGCTCGCCGAACTCGGCGACGGCCTCCTCCGGCATGGTCGAGGGGATCAGCGGCGTCCAGATCGGGCCGGGCGCGACCGAGTTGGCGCGGATGCCCTTCTCGCCGAGCGCCTGCGCGAACGAGGCGGTGAGGCTGAGGATCGCCGACTTCGTGGCGGCGTAGGGGAGCAGCTGGTACGACGGCTGGTCGGACTGCACCGAGCTCGTCGCGATGATCGACGCGCCCTCCTTCAGGTGGGGCAGCGCCGACTTCACGAGGTGGAAGTAGGCGCTGATGTTCGTCGCGATCGTGCGGTCCCACTCCTCGTCCGGGATGTCGGTGACGCTCTCGCGGCTCATCTGGAAGGCGGCGTTGCTGACGAGCACCTCGAGGTGGCCGAAGCGCTCGACGGTCTCGGTGACGACGGCGCGGCAGTGCGCCGGGTCCTGCAGGTCGCCGGGGAGGAGCAGCGTCTCGCGGCCGGCCTCCCGGACCCACGTCGCGGTGTCCTCGGCGTCGTCGTGCTCGTCGAGGTACGAGATCGCGACGTCGGCGCCCTCGCGCGCGAACGCGATCGCGACGGCCTTGCCGATGCCGCTGTCGCCGCCCGTGATGAGGGCGACCTTGCCGCTGAGGCGGCCGGTGCCGCGGTAGGTGGTCTCGCCGTGGTCGGCCTTCGGCGTCAGCTCGGCCTCGGTGCCGGGCGGTGTCTGCTCGGGGGATTCCGGAGTCATGACTCTCCCTCTCGTGTCGTCGGTCGGTCCCTCCATGCAAGCGGGTGGGAGGGAGGGGGCGCAGGGGGTTGACGCCCGGACCGCTCCGTCCTGTCGTCAAGCCCGCGACACCGAGGGCTCCCTGGGTCTTGACTGAGCGTGTCGCCCTTCTTCGGGGCGCTCGGCCAGGAGGTTCGACATGAGCACGACAGACAGGGATCCGGCTGACGGCGGACTGCCGCGACGCGCAGAGGGCTCGGCGGCGGGCGGCACGGCGCGCATCGACTCGGCGGGGGACACGGGAGCGGCTGCGGCGACGGACCGCTCCGCGACTCCGGACCACTCCGCCTCGACGGACCGCTCCGACTCGGCGCACTCGGCCCCCGAGCACCGCGCGCCCGTCGACCCCGACTCCGCCGAGGCGAAGCAGGCCCGTGCGGCCGCGCGCAAGGACATCCACCAGCGCGAGCGCGACCGCTTCGGCGGCTTCAAGATCGGCTGCGCCTTCTTCGGCTGGCTCGCCGCCACCGGACTCGCCGTCCTCCTGACCGCCCTCGTCACCGCGATCGGGGCCGCCGTCATCGGCACCCAGGACGTCACCGGCGACCTCGCGGCCGACCCCGCCGCGTTCGGCTGGGCGGGCGCGATCGCCCTGCTGGTCATCCTCCTCGTCGCCTACTACTGCGGCGGCTACGTGGCAGGCCGCATGGCCCGCTTCAGCGGAGCGAAGCAGGGCGTCGGAGTGTGGGCCTGGGCGGTCGTCGTCGCGATCGTCGTGGGCATCGTCTCGGCGATCACCGGCGGCAGCCAGGCGCTCTCCGCGGTGAGCGGCTTCCCGACGATCCCCCTGGACGCCGGCGACGCCACGGCCGCGGCGGTCGTGACGGCGCTCGCCGCCCTGGTCGTCGCGCTGGTCGGCGCCGTGCTCGGCGGTCTCGCCGGCATGCGCTTCCACCGCCGCGTCGACCGCGAGGGCCTCTCCGGCCTCTCCGTCTGACGCTCCCGTCCCTCCTCCCTCCGCGAGACGCCGCTCCGGTACGCCACGCACGCCGTGCCGGCACCGGAGGGGCAGCTCGCGGAGGGGAGGTAGGGTCCTTCGCGTGACTAGGGAGCGAGGGACGCGGCTGGCGGGCGAGCTGCGGGAGTGGGACGCGGGCGCGCTCGCGGACCTGCGGGACGAGTACCTGGCGTTCCTCGAGCAGCGCGGCGAGTCGGCGCTCGAGCGCGACGGCGGCCTCGAGCACGTCACGGCGAGCTGCTTCGTGCTCTCGCCGAATCTGGCGCAGGTGCTGCTCTGCTTCCACCGCAAGGGCCGGTTCTGGGTGCAGCTCGGCGGTCATGTCGAGCCCGGCGACGACTCCACGGCCGACGCGGCCCTTCGCGAGGCGCGGGAGGAGAGCGGAGCGGCACGGCTGCAGCCGCTCGGCGTCCTGCCCCTCGACCTCGACCGGCACGCGCTCGGCGACGGCTTCGGCCGCTGCTCCCGCCACTGGGACGTGGGCTACGGTGCGATCGCCGATCCGGACGCTCCGGTGAGCGTCAGCGACGAGAGCGACGACGTGGCCTGGTGGCAGGTCGACGCGCTGCCCGCCGAGGTGCCGCCGGGGTTCGCCGAGCGGCTGGCCGGGGCGCTCGCCGCGGCGCGGCTGCTCCGTGGTGCGGGGTCGCTCGGCGGCTGATCGAGACCCGCCTCCACCCACCTCGCATACCGGCAGCGCGCCTGCGACGAGTCCTCCCCGTGACTCCGGCGCCGTGCGGCACGATGGGGCGATGAGCAGCACCGCTGACCCCGTCGTCGTCCTCGCCGGTGCGAGCGGATTCCTCGGGACGGACCTCACCCGCCGCTTCACGGCCGACGGCTGGACGGTGCGGAGGATCGGCCGCTCCGGGCCGGACGCGCGCTGGGGCGACACCGCCGGCATCACCCGGGTCCTCGACGGTGCGCGCCTCCTGGTGAACCTGGCCGGCAAGAGCGTCGACTGCCGGTACACCGCGGCGAACCGCGCCGAGATCCTCCGCTCGCGCGTGGCGACCACCGCGGAGCTGCACCGCGCGGTCGAGGCGGCCGCGACTCCTCCGCCGGTCTGGATGAACGCGAGCACGGCCACGATCTACCGGCACGAGGAGGAGCGGGCGAACACCGAGGACGAGGGCGTGCTCGGCGAGGGCTTCTCGGTCGACGTGGCGCGGGCGTGGGAGTCGGAGTTCATCGCCGGGGAGACGCCCGGCGTGCGGCGCGTGGCGCTGCGGATGTCCATCGTGCTCGGAGACGGTCCGGCGACGGCGATCCTGCTGCGGCTGGCGCGGCTCGGCCTCGGCGGTCCGCAGTTCGACGGGCCGTGGCCCTCGACGCGCGCGCGCCGCGAGGCCGGTGTGCACCACGAGCACCGGCGCACCCGCGGCCGTCAGCACTTCAGCTGGATCCACGTGGAGGACGTCCACCGGTCGATCCGCTTCCTCGAGGAGTCGACCCTCGACGGGCCGGTGAACCTCGCGTCGCCGAATCCGAGCGACAACACCGAGCTCTCCCGGCTGCTCCGTGCCGCCGTCGGCCGCCGGATCGGCGTGCCGGCTCCGCGCTTCGTCCTCGAGCCCGCGACGCTCCTGCTCCGCACCGAATCCGAGCTCCTGCTCAAGTCCCGCTGGGTCGTGCCCGCCCGCCTCGAGGACGCCGGCTTCACCTTCGCGCACCCCCACCTCGCCGAGGCCCTCCGCACCCTGGCCTGACCCGCCCCCCGCGAGGCGACCGACCTCCGCCGCGAGCCCGTGTCGCGGAGGTCCGAGTCCGAGCGCGGGTCCACTCCACCCCCGGCCACCCTCGAGGCGTCGACCGGAACGCGTGCCGAGCGTGTCGGACGCGCCGATCGCTCCCCGAGACCCGGCCACTCTCCCAGCCGACTGCGCCACGCCGCGCGGGGAGCGGCGTGGCCGACATCACGCTGAGGTCGCGCTACTGCGCGACCTTCGCCGCGATGTCGCTCCGATACAGCCCGCCGTCGAGGTGGATCAGGTCGAGCGCGCGGTACGCCCGCTCCCGCGCCTCGGCGAAGTCGGCGCCGCGCGCGACGACGTTGAGCACGCGGCCGCCGGTGGCGACGAAGCTCCCGTCGACCAGCTGGGTCGCCGCGTGGGCGATGGTGACGCCGGGGACGTCCGCTGCCGCGTCGAGTCCGGTGATGGTCCGTCCGGTGACGGCGTTCTCGGGGTAGCCCTCGCTCGCGAGGACGACGGTGACGGCGACCTCGTCCGTGAACGCGGGCCACGGGACGGAGGCGAGCGCGCCGGTGGCCGCCGCGTGCAGCAGCGCGGACAGCGGGGAGGCGAGGCGGGGGAGGACGACCTGGGTCTCGGGGTCTCCGAAGCGGGCGTTGAACTCGATCACGCGCAGGCCCGCGTCGGTCACGATGAGGCCGCAGTAGAGGAGTCCGACGAAGGGGGTGCGCTCGCGCTCGAGCTGGCGGATGGTCGGGATGGCGACCGTGTCGATCACCTCGTCGACGAAGGCGCGCTCGCTCTCCCAGCGGTCGGCGAGCCAGGGGAGCGGGGAGTAGGCGCCCATGCCGCCGGTGTTCGGCCCCTCGTCGCCGTCGCTCAGGCGCTTGAAGTCCTGCGCGGGGGAGAGGGGGACGACGTCGTGGCCGTCGGAGAGGAGGAAGAGGGAGACCTCCTGGCCGGCGAGGAACTCCTCGATGAGGACGTCGCCGGACTGCAGCCAGAACTCGGCGTGCGCGATCGCGGCGCTGCGCGACTCCGTCACCAGGACGCCCTTGCCCGCGGCGAGGCCGTCGGCCTTGACGACCGAGGGGAGTCCGTACTCGTCGATGGCGCGGGTGGCGTCGACCAGGGTGGAGACGCGGGTCGCGCGGCCGGTGGGCACGCGGGCCATGTCCATCACGCGCTTCGCGAAGGTCTTCGAGCCCTCGAGTGCGGCGGCGGCCCGGTCGGGGCCGAAGGTGGGGATGCGGCGCTTGCGCAGCGCGTCGGCGACTCCGGCGACCAGGGGCGCCTCGGGGCCGATGACGACGAGCTCGATGCCCTGCTCCACCGCGAAGTCGCTGACCAGCCGGGGGCTGTTCGTGTCGAAGTGGATGACCTCGACGTCGCGCGCGATGCCGGCGTTGCCGGGCGCCGCGATGATCTCGTGGTGCTCCTCCTCCGCGAGGAGAGCCGTGATGATGGCGTGCTCACGGGCACCCGAACCGAGGACGAGGATCTTCACCCTGACAGGATAGGGCGCCCCGCGCCGGGGCTGGTCCCTGTGACGTCCTCCTCCGCAGGGCGGCGCTGCGGACGCCGACACGCCGGGCGGAGCCCCGCGGAGGCCTCCGGGAGCGAGCGGCGGCGGCAGGATGGGTGGATGGCCAAGGGCAGGATCGACGAGGCGAGCGGGCAGTCCGCGGTGCGGGCGGCGCTCGCCGGAGGAGCGGACCGGAACACGACGGCGACGGCGGTGCGGTTCCTCCTGCAGATCATCGAGACGAACGTCCCCGGACGCAGCGTCGAGGTGCGCGTTCCGCCGTTCGGCGCGGCCCAGTGCGTCGAGGGCCCGGGCCACACCCGCGGGACTCCGCCGAACGTGATCGAGATGGACGCGGCGACCTGGCTGCCGCTCGCGACCGGCTCCCTGCCGTGGAGCGAGGGCCTCGCGAGCGGGCGGATCCACGCCTCCGGAGTGCGCGCGGACCTCACGCCGTTCCTCCCCATCCTGCGCGTCGGCTGAGCGTCGGCGAGTTAACTTCTCGTAAACGCGGCGGCGAGCCGTCGTCAGAACGTTTGACCTGGGCTCCGCCGTCGGGTTGTCTGGGAATAACCCCCTCACGCGGCATGAATCCTCTCCGGATCCACCGCTCGATGCTTGGAGTCCCCTTCACGATGCGCAGTACTTCCCCGGGCCGACGCGGCCTCACCCGACTCCTCTCCGCGACCGCCGTCGGCGCCGTCGCCGGAGCGGCCCTCCTCGGCGCCACGCCCGCCGCGGCGGCCGAGGGCGATGTCGCCATCGACATCCTCTCGATCAACGACTTCCACGGGCGGCTCGCCGCCGACCGCGCCGTCGCCGGAGCCGCAGTGCTCGCCGGTGCCGTCGACTCCTACCGCGCCGCCAACCCGAACACGCTGTTCGTCTCGGCCGGCGACAACATCGGCGCCTCGACCTTCGTGTCGAAGGTGCAGGGCGACATCCCCACGCTCGACTCGCTCAACGCGATGGGCCTCGACGTCAGCACGCTGGGCAACCACGAGTTCGACCAGGGCCGCGCCGATGTCGACGGCCGCGTCGTGGACGCCTCGGCGTTCCCCTACGTGAACGCGAACCTCTACGACACCGCGACCGGCGAGCGCGCCTACTCCCCGTACGTGATCACCGAGCAGGACGGCGTCTCCGTCGCCTTCATCGGCGCGATCACCGAGGACCTCGGCAAGCTCGTCAGCCCCGCCACGATCTCGACGCTCTCCGTCGAGCCGATCGCCGAGAACGTCAACGAGGTCGCCGCGCAGCTCCAGGACGGCGACGCCGCCAACGACGAGGCCGACGTGGTCGTCCTGCTCCTGCACGAGGGAGCCGACGCCGACGCGGCCGAGCTGAACACTCCGGAGGCGGACCCCAAGTTCGGCGCGATCGTCGACGCGGTCGCCCCGAACGTCGACGCGATCGTCTCGGGCCACAGCCACCAGGAGTACGACGCGGGCATCGACGCGGGCCGGGCCTTCCCGACCGTCGTGTCGCAGACCGGCAGCTACGCCGAGAACATCGGCCGCATGTCCCTGACCGTCGACCCGGCGACCAAGCAGCTCACGTCGCTCACCAGCGAGGTCGTGCCGCTGACGAAGGTCGTCGACGACCCGACCTCCGACGACCCGGCCAAGACGATCGTCGTCGGCGCCTTCGAGCCCGACCCCGAGGTCGAGACCATCGTCGCCGACGCCCAGGCCGTCGCCGTCCGCGAGGGCAGCGTGAAGGTCGGCACCATCACCGAGGACATCTCGCGCGCCTACCGCCCGGACGGCACCACGACCAACCGCGGCTCGGAGTCGACCCTCGGCAACCTCGTCTCGGACGCCCAGCTGTGGGCCACCCGTGAGCTCGGCACGCAGATCGCCTTCTCGAACGCGGGCGGCCTGCGCGACGACCTCTCCTACACCGCGACTCCGGACCAGCCCGGCGACGCGGACGGCGTGGTCACCTACGCCGAGGCCTCCGACGCCCAGCCCTTCGCGAACACCCTGGTTACCCTGCAGCTGACCGGCGAGCAGATCTCCGACCTGCTCGAGGAGCAGTGGGTGGGCAGCTCCAGCCACCCGCAGCTGAACCTCTCCACCTCGAAGGACCTCACCTACGTCTTCGACGCCACGGCGCCCGAGGGCTCGCGCATCTCGCAGGTGTTCTTCCAGAACGAGCCGATCGACCCGGCCGCGACCTTCACCGTCGTGACCAGCAGCTTCCTCGCGAGCGGCGGCGACGGCTTCAGCACCTTCACCGAGGGCACCGGCACGGCCGACTCCGGCCGCATCGACCTGGACGCCTTCGTCGGCTACATCCAGGACCTCGGCACCGTCAGCCCCGACCCCGTGCAGCGCACGATCGGCCTGACCGACAACGTCCCGGACTCGGGCGAGTACGCGGTCGGCGACACGATGACCGTCGACCTCTCCTCGCTCCTGTTCAGCACCGGAGCCGCGGCCGACACCACCGTGACCGCGAGCGTCGACGGCACCGTCGTCGGCACCGCGACGATCGACCCGACCCGGGCCGTCACCGACGACTCGACCGGTCGCGCCTCGTTCTCGGTCCCGATCGACGAGAGTCTGGCGGGCGGCGCGCACACCGCGACGTTCGTGCTCGACACCACCGGCACCGAGATCAGCGTCGGCTTCGCCGTCGCGGCCGGCGCCGGAGCGGGCACCCCGACTCCCGGACCGACCACGGAGCCGACCACGCCGCCCACCACGGGCCCCGCGCCGACGCCGACCACTGCTCCGGTCGCCGGCTCGCACCACCTCGCCGAGACCGGAGTGGACGCGACCCCCGCGTTCGCCGCCGGGATCGCCGCTCTGCTGCTCGGTCTGGGCATGACGGTCGCGCGCCTGCGCCGCCGCACCGCCGCGAAGTAGCCGCACCGCGCGCACGACGGGCCCTCGACTCCGGTCGGGGGCCCGTCGTCGTGTGCGGGCGAGCCGATGGTCGACCCCCGGGAGCCGTGGCGGGGGGGCGCTCCCCGAGGAGCGGCAGCAGCCCCCGGAGACGCGAGAACGCCGCCTCCCGGTCGGGAGACGGCGTCGGAACGCGATGAGGTGCTGTCGCGGAGCGGCGGGGCTCAGTGCTGCGCGGGGACCTGACGGTAGCCGTCGCGGCTGGCGACGAGCACCGTCGACACCGTGCCCCACGCGGCGAGGCCACTGAGGACGACGAGGATTGCGATGCTCATGAGTGTTCTGCCTTTCGTTGCGGCGGCTTCTGATCCATCCGCCGGGATGCTGTGTACAACGTCCAGTGTCCGGCCCCGTGTTCCGTAGGACAATCGAACTGTTCTTGCCCTGACGTGTAGTTTCTCTACATGGACGTGCGACGGCTGGAACTGCTCCGCGAGCTCTCGATGCGCCGCTCGATCACGGCCGTGGCGGAGGCGACGCACCGCACGCCCTCCGCGGTCTCGCAGCAGCTCAAGGTGCTCGAGCGCGAGGCCGGCGTGCCGCTGATCGAGCGCTCCGGCCGCGGCGTGGTGCTCACGGCGGCGGGACGCGAGCTCGCCCGGAGCGCCACCGAGATCGCGATCGCGCTCGAGCGGGCCGACGCCGTCTGGCAGACGTTCAAGAACAACCCGATCGGCGAGGTCACCATCGCGACCTTCCCCACTGCGGGCCAGATGCTCCTCCCGAACGCGCTGGTCGCGCTCCGCAGCGTCGAAGGACTCGTCGTGCAGTGCGAGGACGCGGACCCCGGCACCGACGAGTTCGCCGACCTGACCGCCGACTTCGACATCGTGCTCGCCCACTCGCCCACCGGCAGAAGCGCCTGGGCCGGCCGCGGCCTCGCGATGGCGGAGCTGATGATCGAGCCTCTCGACATCGGCCTGCCGGCCGGGCACCGCCTCGCGGACCGGGCGACGGTCTCGGCGGCGGATCTGGTCGGCGAGACCTGGATCGGCGTCCCGGACGGGTTCCCGTTCGAGCGCGTGATGCAGGACATCGAGACCGCGTCCGGCGAGGCGGTGCGGGTGGAGCAGCGCTTCGCGTCGACCCGCGTGACGGAGGCGTTCGTCGCGGCGGGCCTGGGCATCGCGGTGCTCCCGCGTTACACGGCGGGCGGCGCGGGAGTGGTGGTGAAGCCGCTCCGCGGGGTGAGCTCCGTGCGGCACATCGTCGCGCTGATGCGGCCGGACCGGGCGGAGCGGCTCTCGGTCCGCACCGTCGTCCGCGAGCTGCGCGCGCAGGCGGGCCGGCTGGTGCACGCGCTCTGAGCGATCACGGTGCCGTGCCCTCGCCCGCACGGGGGAGAATGGAGGCATGAGCGATCCCGCCCGCCCCGAGGTCACCCGCGAAGAGGTCGACGTCCGCCGCTCCCCGCGCGTCTGGCGCATCCTGACCCTCGGCGTCGGGCTCGGAGCGATCGCGGCCTTCGTGCTGACCTTCGCGCTGCCCGAGACGCAGGGCTTCTCCCGCGGGCAGGTCTTCGGCTTCAGCCTGCTGCTCTTCGTGACGCTGTTCGGCGCTCTCGCGGGGCTCGTCGTGGTGCTGCTCGACCGGGTCGTCGGCCGGAAGGTCGTCCGGACCACCGCCGAGCGGATCGTCGAGCGCGAGGACGCGGCCGAGGAGCCCGTGGCCGAGGAGGCCCTGCCCGACGCGCGGACGACGTCCGACGAGGACCACCCGCAGACGGGGTCCGACCGGGTCTAGCCGGCGGAGGCGGGCCGCCCTGCGGCCGCTGCACTCCGCCCTGCGCTGAGGGTCCCGCCCGCGGCTCGCGCTCGCGGACGGGACCGCGGCGTCAGCGTCCCCGGCGCGACGAGGAGCGGCGGCTGCTGCTCGCGCTGGACGTCGGGCGCTTGGCGGCGGCGCGCTTGGCCTTCTGCGACTTCGAGATCTTCTTGGCCACGAAGGTGAGCAGGAACGGAAGGATTCGGTAGATCACGGGGGACTCCTCGGGTGCATGCGCGCGGGGCCGCGCACCCTCCGATCATGGAGCGGCGCACGGATCCGCGGCACCCGTTGCGCCGCGCCCGGCGCTGTGCAGAGCTCAGCTCAGCTGCGTGCGCTCCACCCAGTCGAGGTACTCCGGGGTGACGGTGCCCGTGACGTACTCGCCGGTGAAGCAGCTGGTCTCGAGGTCGGTGACGTCCGAGCCCTCGAGGATCGCCGCCTTCATGTCGGCGACCTCCTGGTAGATCAGCTGGTCGGCGCCGATCGCCTCCGAGATCTCGGGGATGCGGCGGTTGTGGGCCACGAGCTCCTGGCGCGAGGGCATGTTGATCCCGTACACGTGCGGGTAGCGCACGGGAGGCGCGGCGGACGCGAAGGTGACCGTGTTCGCGCCGGCCGCGCGGGCCATGTCGACGATCTCCTTGGAGGTGGTGCCGCGGACGATCGAGTCGTCGACGATCAGGACGTTCTTGCCCGTGAACTCGCTCGACATCGCGTTGAGCTTCTGACGCACCGACTTCTTGCGGACCGCCTGCCCGGGCATGATGAACGTCCGGCCGACGTAGCGGTTCTTGTAGAAGCCCTCGCGGTACTCGATCCCGAGCTTCTGCGCGACCTGCATCGCGGCGGGGCGGGAGGAGTCGGGGATCGGCATGACGACGTCGATAGCTCCGCCCGGGGTGTACTGCGCGATCGTGTCGGCGAGCCGGTCGCCCAGGCGCAGGCGCGCCTCGTAGACCGAGATGCCGGACATCACGGAGTCGGGGCGGGCGAGGTAGACGTACTCGAACGAGCACGGGATGAGTCGCGGATCCTTCGCGCACTGGCGGCTGGCCATCCGGCCGTCGGGGGTGATGAAGACCGCCTCGCCGGGAGCGACGTCGCGGACGATCTCGAAGCCCTGCGCCTCGAGCACGAGCGACTCGGAGGCGACGACCCAGTCGTCCGGCGCGCCGGTGTTGCTGCGGCGGCCGACGATGAGCGGGCGGATGCCGAAGGGGTCGCGGAAGGCCAGCAGCCCGACGCCGGCGATCAGCGCGATGGTGGCGTAGGAGCCCTCGACGCGCTCGTGCACGCGGGCGACGGCGTCGAACACCTCGTCGGCGTCGAGGTCGCGGCCCGACATCGAGGCCTGCAGCTCGTTCGCCAGCACGTTGACCAGCAGCTCCGTGTCGGAGGTGGTGTTGAGGTGGCGGCGGTCGATGCGGAAGAGCTCCTCGGTGAGCTCGCGCGTGTTCGTGAGGTTGCCGTTGTGAACGAGGATGATGCCGTACGGCGCGTTCACGTAGAACGGCTGGGCCTCCTCCTCGCGCTCGGCGTTGCCCTTCGTCGCGTAGCGCACGTGGCCGAGGCCCATGGATCCGAGCAGCGAGCGCATGTCGCGGGTGCGGAACGCCTCGCGGACCTGTCCCGCGGCCTTCTTGATGTGCAGGGTGCTGCCGTCGGCGGTCGCGATGCCGGTCGAGTCCTGGCCGCGGTGCTGCAGGAGGGAGAGGCTGTCGTAGATGGACTGGTTGACCGGTCCGGAGGACACGATCCCAACGATTCCGCACATGCCGGAGGGGCTCCCAAGGGGATAGCAGGGGGGTTTGACGGTCCATCCTGGCACGCGGGGGACTCATCCCCTAATGGTTCGCCGTGGGCGGATCCGTGGTCGTGGGGGTGCTCAGGGCGGCGTCGACCGGCGGATCGGCCGGGCGGTCGGTCGGGGAGCCGCGCGGCCGCTCAGCTGCTCGGAGCCGTCCAGGCTCCGGCGAGGCTGCGGTCCAGGACGCGGCGCCAGCCCTGCGGAGCCGCGGACTCGCGGCTGGTCGTGCCCGCCATCCAGAGCAGGGCCATCAGGTCGTCGTGGGTGAAGTCGGGGGAGAGGGATCCGTCGCGGTGGGCGGCCTCGACGAGATCCCGGCCGAGCTCGATCGAGCGGTCGCAGGCCTCGATGAGGGCGACTGCGTCGGGGAAGCGGCGCAGCATCGCGTCGTTGAGGGCGGGGTCCTCCAGCTGGAGGTCGATCATCCCGGAGACGAAGCGCTCCAGGCGTCCGCGGGAGGACCGCTCGGCGAGAGCGCGCTCGGTCAGGCCCTTCAGCTTCTCGCCGGCGACGGCCGGGACGACGGCGTCGATGAGCTCCTCACGGGAGCCGACGCGGTTGTAGAGGGTGCCGATGCTCACGCCGGCGTGACGGGCGATGTCCTCGAGGGGGGCGGCGAGGCCGCGGGAGCCGAAGACCTCGAGGGCGGCGGCGTGCAGCTTCTCGACGTTCCGCTGCGCGTCCCGGCGCAGGACCTTCTGCTCGTCCACGCGATCCTCCCGATGATCTTGAGGTGCCACTCAACTTATGGTCCAATGAGTCTTGAGGCTGACCTCAACTTAGCAGCCCCGCTCATCGCGCCCCGGGGCGCACGACGACAGGACCTCCCATGCCCCTTCTCACCGTCATCGGCGCGGGCCCCGGCCTCGGCCTCGAGATCGCCCGCGTCTTCGGCCGGGCCGGCTTCACCGTCGCCCTCGTCTCGCGGAACCAGGAGAAGCTGGACGGCCTGGCCGCCCGCCTCGCCGAGGAGGGCATCGAGGCGACGGGGTTCGCCGCCGACATCGCGCAGCCCGAGACCCTGACCGCCGCGCTGCGGGCGATCCGTGCCGACCTCGGTCCGATCGACGTCCTCGAGTTCTCCCCCGCCGACTCCGCTCTCACCCCGGTCGGCGTCCTGGACGTCACGCCCGAGAACCTGCAGCCGCAGATCGACTTCTACCTCGGCGGCGCGCTCCGCGCCGTCGGCGAGGTGGTTCCGGACATGATCGCCGCCGGCAGCGGGACGATCCTCGTCACCACCGGCGGCGGCTCCGTCTCCCCGCACGCGGCGCTGGCGAACATCAACATCGCCGCCGCGGGCCTGCGGAACTGGGTCCTCAACCTCCACTCCGCGCTCGAGCCCCGGGGCGTCTACGCCGCCCACGTGGCGATCACCGCCCTCATCGACGGCGGCCACCCGGACGCGGCGGCCGAGGTCATCGCCCGGTCCTACCTCGACCTCCACCGCAGCCGCGACCGCGCCGAGCTGCACTACGTGGCCTGGGACGCGTGACCGCGGGCGCGGAGCGGGAGCTGCCGGCGAGGCGGACCCGGATCCGCGCCGCGGCGGGAGAGGGCAGTCGGTAGGGTCGTCGCGTGAGTGATGAGACGAGCAGCTACGCCCGCGCAGGAGTCGACACGGCGGCGGGGGACCTCGCCGTCGAGCTGATGAAGTCGGCGGTGTCGGCGACGCACGACAGCCGGGTCCTCGGCGGGGTCGGCGGCTTCGCGGGCCTGTACGACGTCTCCTTCCTCCGCGACTTCCGTGCCCCCCTCCTTGCCACCTCGACCGACGGCGTCGGCACCAAGGTCGCGCTCGCCCAGGCGATCGACAAGCACGACACCATCGGGCAGGACCTCGTCGGCATGGTCGTCGACGACATCGTCGTGGTCGGCGCCCGCCCGTTCTTCATGACCGACTACATCGCGTGCGGCAAGGTGGTCCCGGCCCGCATCGCCGACATCGTCGCCGGCATCGCGCGCGCCTGCTCCGAGACGGGCACCGCGCTCGTCGGCGGCGAGACGGCCGAGCACCCGGGCCTGCTCGGACCCGACGACTACGACGTGGCGGGCGCGGCGGTCGGCGCGATCGAGGCGGACCAGGTGCGCGGCGCCGACCGCGTGCGCGACGGCGACGTCGTGGTGGCGATGGCCTCCTCCGGACTGCACTCGAACGGCTACTCGCTCGTGCGCCACATCCTCGCCGAGCGCGGCATCGGCTTCACCGACCGCTCCGAGGAGCTGGGCGGCGTGGTCGGCGAGGTGCTGCTGGAGCCGACCCGCCTCTACACCCGGCCCCTCCTCGACCTGCTCGACGACGCCGAGCTCGGCCCGGCCGTCCACTCCATCAGCCACGTCACCGGCGGCGGGATCGCGGCGAACCTCGCCCGGGTGCTGCCGCGCGGCTCCTGGGTCGAGGTCGAGCGGGCGAGCTGGAGCCCGTCCGACGTGTTCCGCGCGCTCGCCGGGATGTCCGGCGCGACGCTCGAGAGCACCGAGGGCACCTGGAACCTCGGCATCGGCATGTTCGCCGTGGTCGCGGCGGAGGCGGCCGACGGCATGATCGCGCGCCTCGAGCGCTCGGGCGTCCCGTCGTGGGTCGCGGGCCGCGTCTCGACGGCCGCGCGCGGGTTCGAGGGCTTCGAGCAGGGCGCGAAGGGCGTCGACGGCGGAGCGGTCCGCCTGGTCGGGTCCTACGCGGGCTGATCCCCGGAGGCGCCGCGGATCAGCGCGGTACGGCGTGCGCGCGCTCCCAGGAGTGCTCGTGCCGGGTCAGCAGCCACGAGCCCGCCGCGCAGAGCGCGCAGGCGGCCGCGGTGGCGAGCAGGGCGGTCGCCCAGGTCGGGGCGTCGCGGCTGACGAGCAGGTTCGCGGAGGCGACCAGCACGCCGAGGCCGGCGCCCGCGCTGGTGCCGAGCACGAACGGGCCGTCGCGGCGGCTCGCGACGCGCACCGCGACCATGCCGGCGACCGCTCCCGCGCCTCCGACGACTCCGATGCCCGCGCCGGAGGCCGCTCCCATGAGCAGGCCGAAGCTCACCAGCCCGGGCGGTCCGTCGGCGGCGAGGACGCCGGGCAGGTAGAGGACCAGGGCGACGGCGGCGCCGACCGCGCCGCCCACCAGGATCGCGCCGACCAGCAGGGCGGCGGTGACGTAGCCGACCCGCGCGACAGGCCGCGCGGATCCTCCGGGTTCGAACATTCGCGGCTCCATCGACGCGGCCCGCGGGGCAGCGGGCGGTCCTCGGACAGTACGCCCGAACGCCCCTCGGCGGAACCGCCGTCGGGGATCGGCGGGACTAGCGCCGGAGGGTCTCGCTCGGGAGCTCGCCGAACCGCGTCGCGTAGTGCTGGGCGAAGCGGCCGCCGCTGATGAACCCCCAGCGTGCGGCGACGTCGCCGACCACCAGCGAGCCGATCGATCCGGCCGAGAGCTCCTCGTGCGCGCGCTCGAGGCGGACGTCGCGCAGGTAGTGCCGCGGGGTCTCGCCGAAGGCGCGCTGGAACGCCAGCTGCACGCCGCGGACCGTGAGCCCGGCCGCGTCGGCGATGTCGGCCACTCCGAGGGGCAGGTCGGCGTTGGCCTGCACGAACTCCACGGCCCGGCGGAGGCGCCGCGCGCTGACCGAGGGCGGCACGGCCGGCAGCGGGGCGATGCGGTGGGCGAAGGTCTGCAGGGCGGCGAGCGCGGCGATGCGGGCGACGCCGTCGCGCTGCAGCACGGTGGGCGTGTGCGGGGAGGCGAGGGTGTCGCGCAGGAGCCGGATCGCGGCCCACCAGGCGGTCGTGTCGCGCGCCACGGGGGCGAACCGCAGCGGGCCGGGCTCGGTGCCGTGCAGCTCGGCGGCGATCGCCTCGAGGTGGGCGGCCTCGAAGTGCACGAGCGCGTCGCGGTACTCGAGGGCCTCGAAGCCGAAGGGCCGGCCGCTCGGGAACATGGCCGGGCGTCCGACGACGAGGCGGTGCTCGTCGCGCCCCAGGTCGAGGGAGGCGCGCCCCGCGGTCAGCCAGAGGGCGACGTAGACGTCGCTCGGGGCCACCGTGCCGCGCACCCGGCCGAGGAAGGAGGCGGAGTGGAGGCTCACGGGCCCGGGCCCGGTCGTCGTGTAGCGGAACGCGAACGGCACGACCGAGCGCTCGGCCCGGAAGCCGGAGCCGTTGTACGAGCCGGCGTAGAAGTCGCGCGCCTCGTCGAGGTCGTTCCCGCGACGCTCCGACTGCCACACGGGCAGCCGTGCGGGCGGGGAAGTGCTCATCCGGTCAGTGTCCCAGGGGGCACCGACATTCTGCACTCAGTGGCGGAAAGCGGGAGAACGTGTTCAGCCGAGCGACCTGCACTCCAGGTCGGGTTCCTCACCCGCCGGATCCCGTCCGCACGCGAAACGGGGCCGCCCCGAGGGAGCGGCCCCGATTCACGGGAGGAGTCACGCACGCTTCTGGTGCGGCTCCTCGACGAGGTCCGTGTCGTCGCCGTCGTCCTCGGCGTCGATCCACTTCGAGTAGTCCGGCTCGTCCGGGTGGCTGAGCTCGCGCTCGAGCGCGCTGTAATCGACCGCCGGGCTGAACGACTTCAGCTCACGGGCGATCTTGGTGTTCTTCGCCTTCTGACGGCCGCGCCCCATGGGTGACCCCCTCACGATGACAGGCCAGACGGGCAGTGAGCCGGCTGGGGAAAAGAGCAGACAGGGAAAGTTGAAATCTACGCGGTAGTTTAGCAGACGGGGGACACGCCACCCCGGGCCTCGATCTGCCGGACGGCCGCCCATCCTCGACCGCGTCAGGAGCACCGTGGACAGCGTCGCCCCACCGCGTCCCGTCGTGGTGATCGGCGCGGGCCAGGCGGGTCTGTCCGTGGCCTACTACCTGCGCCGTCTCGGCCTCGTCCCCGGGCGCGACCTGATCGTCCTCGACCGCGGTCCGGAGCCCGGCGGGGCCTGGCAGTTCCGCTGGGAGGCCCTGCGGCTCGGCTCCGCGCACCGCGTGCACGATCTCCCGGGCATGGAGCGGATGGGGTTCTCGTTCCGCACGGCCGATCACCGGCGACCGGCACGGGACGTGGTCCGCGAGTACTACGGTCGCTACGAGGAGGAGCTCGGTCTCGAGATCCGCCGTCCGGAGTCGGTGCGGCGCGTCACGAGTGCGACGCCGCACGACACGGGGTCGCCGCTCGTCGTCGAGTCCGACCGCGCGGTCGAGCGCGCGAGCCTGCTCGTCAACGCGACCGGCACCTGGGGATCGCCCTTCGTCCCGCACTACCCCGGGCGCGACCGCTTCCGCGGCGTGCAGATCGACCCGACCGAGTACGTCCGCGCCGAGGACTTCGCCGGGAAGCAGGTGCTCGTGGTCGGCGGCGGCACCTCGGCGATCGGCTTCCTGCTGGAGCTCGAGCGGGTGGCGCGCTCGCTGACGTGGGCGACGCGGCGACCGGTGGTCTACCACGACGGCGAGCAGCTGGCGATGGAGTCGGCGGTGGAGGCGGTGGCCGAGCAGGACCGCGCCGCCCGCGCCGGGCTGCCCCTCCCGAGCATCGTCGGCGGCACGGGCGTGCAGCGCACCCGCCGGGTGGTCGCCGGGATCGAGCGCGGGCTCCTGCACGAGCGGGGGATGTTCTCGTCGATCGAGGAGGAGGGCGTGCGCTGGCCGGACGGCTCCTTCACGCGCGCCGACGCGATCATCTGGGCGACGGGCTTCCGGCCGGAGCTGCGCCACCTCGCTCCACTCGGGCTGCGCGAGCGCGAGGGCGGCATCGCGGTCGCCGACGGCGCCTCGCTGACGGATCCGCGCGTCTTCTTCGCCGGCTACGGCCCGACGGCCTCCACCATCGGGGCGAACCGCTCGGGCCGGCGCATCGCGCGCGCGGTCGTGGCGCGTCTGCCCTGAGCGCGCCTGCCCTGAGCCGGCCTGATCTGAGCCGGTCCGCCCTGAGCGGCGCGGCGCCTCAGATCCTGCCGTCCCAGTCCACCGGCACTACCGAGCCGCGGTAGCGGATCCCGTCCACGCGGATCCGCCCGGCGAGCGCGGGCGAGAGCGGCGCGACGACCAGGGTGTCGCCTCCGGGAGCGAGCCCCAGCGCCACCGACAGCACGGCGACGGAGGCGGCCGCCGACCAGGCCTGCGGTCGGCAGGCCGCCGGGTACGGCACCGGCGCGTGCACCTCGGCGGCGGGGTCGCCCGAGTGCAGCTCGGGCATCCGGTAGCCGAAGCTCTCGGCCGCGGCGATCAGTCCGCGCGAGAGGGTCGTCGCCTCCGCCCCGAAGCCCTCCCGGGCGAGCCCGGTGACGGCGATCGCGGTGTCGTGGGCCCAGACGGAGCCGCCGTGGTACGACAGCGGCCAGTAGCCGCCCGAGCCGGTGTCCAGGGTGCGCAGGCCGAAGCCCGAGTCGAGCCCGGGGGAGACCAGCAGCTCGGCGACCCGGGCGGCGTGCTCGGGGGAGAGGATGCCGGTGCCGAGGAGGTGGCCGAGGTTGCTGGTGATCGTGTCGACCGGGCGCCCGGCCGCGTCGAGCGCGATCGCCGGGTAGCCGCCGTCGGCGTCGTCGATCCAGAACGCCTCCGCGAAGCGCGCCTTCAGCGTCGACGCCGCCTCGCGCCACTCCGAGCCGTCGCGGCCGAGGTGCTCGAGCAGCGCCGCTCCGCCTGCCATGGCCTCGTGGGCGTAGGCCTGCACCTCGCAGAGCGCGATCGGACCCTCGGCGAGCGTGCCGTCGCGCCACTGGATCGAGTCGCCCGAGTCCTTCCAGCCCTGGTTGGCGAGCCCGTGCCCCGTGGTGTCGACGTACTCGAGGAACCCGTCGCCGTCCGGGTCGCCGTCGTCGCGGAGCCAGCGCAGCGCCGCCTCCAGAGCGGGCAGCAGCTGGGCACCGGCAACCAGTACCCGCTGCAGCTCGCGGCCGCGGTGCTGATGTCGATCCCGGTGGCCGTGCTGTTCTTCGTCTTCCAGCGGCGGATCATGAACACGACCGAGGGCGCGGAGAAGGGCTGACGCGGGGTGCTCGGCGCGGGGTCCCGATGAGCCGCGCGTTCGGCTCTCGACCGGCAGGGGCCGGCGTCCTGATCGGGCAGTCGGAGCGCCCTCGCCGAGGCTGATGCGCGGCATCACGAACAGCGATCGGCTGCGAACTGTCATGCCCGTACAGTTTCCTCAGCACTCGAGGAGGAGAGCATGACGAGCAGCACGAGCACGAATCCGATCGCCGTCCTCGGCGCGGGCCCCGCCGGCATGGCCGCGGCGCTCGGGCTGAGGAAGGCGGGCCACGAGGTGGTCGTCTACGAGCGCTACCGGCGCGCCCGTCCGGCGGGCAACATCCTCAATCTCTGGCCGCCGCCCATCAAGGCGCTCCAGGACATGGGCGTGGACACCGTGGATCTCGGCGCACCGTGCCACACGACCTTCCGCAACGCGAAGGGCCGGGTGCGCGCCGACGTCGATCTGCCCGCGCACGTCGTGGACCAGTACGGAGGCGGATTCATCGGGATGCTCCGCCCCGACCTCTACGAGCGGATGCTCGCCGCGATGCCGGCGGACACCATCGAGTTCGACCGTCAGGCCGACAGGATCGACGACCACGGGGACGGGGTGACCATCACCTTCTCGGACGGAGTCCGCGTCGAGACGCCCCTTCTCATCGGCGCGGACGGCATCGACTCGATGGTCCGGCGCGGGCTGTGGGGAGCGACTCCGAAGCGCCCCCACGACCTGCACATCATCGGAGGGTTCACCTTCGCGGACTCCGTGGAGGCCGAGCCGAACGAAGTGGTGCTGAGCCACAACCGGACGGTGCAGGGGACGTACACCTCGATCCGCAGCCGTGGTCGCTCGGGATACCAGTGGTGGGTCCTGGAGGCCTGGGGCGACGACCAGGCGGCGCCCGCCGATCTGCGCGCTCACGCCGCCGCCCTCGCGGCAGGGTTCTCCGGTCCGCTGGCGCAGCTCGTCGCCGCCACGCCCGGCGAGAACCTCCAGCGGTGGCCGATCCGCGACATCGAGCCGCCGGCGCAGTGGTCGAAGGGACGCATCACCCTCGCCGGCGACGCCGCCCACGCGACCTCCCCCTACGCGGCGTACGGCGCGGGCATGTCCATCTGCGACGGGTACTTCCTCGGGCAGCTGCTCGCCGGCGTCGACCTGTCCGACAGCGCGGCGGTCGGCGGCGCTCTCAGCGAGTACGACCGCAAGCGGATCCCGCACACGAGGGAGCAGGTGCAGTCGGCGTACATGCTCGGCAGGCTCTTCCATCACGCGCCGGCGCCGCTGCGGCCGATCCGCGACTTCCTGCTGGACCACACGCCGTTCCTGCAGAAGCAGGTCGGCGAGCGCAATCCGCGCGAGATCATGGCGCAACTGGAGGAGATGGGCGGCGGCATCCTGTCGCGGGCATGACCGGGACTCCGAGTGCGGTCCGGCCGCCGCTGCAGGACCGCAGCCGCGCGAGCTGGGCCCGAGTCCTCGACGCGGGCCTCGCACTCCTCGAGGAGGACGGCGCGGACGCCCTCACCGTCGCTGCAGTGTGCCGGCGCGCACAGATCTCGCCTCCCTCGCTCTACGCGCGCGTCGACGGACGGAGCGGCCTGTTCCACGCCGTCTACGAGCACGGCATGACGGGCGTGGCGCGGTCGGAGGACGAGCGGCTGCGAGCCGTCGACGGATCCGCTCGTGCGGTCGTGGACGCCGTCACCGCGGTCTTCGACAGGCACCGGGCCTTCCTCCGTGCGGTGATGGTCGCCTCGTCGAGCGATCGCGCACTGCTCGAGCGGGGCGCCCAGGAGTCCCGCCGCTTCGCGGACCGGGTGGCGCAGGTGCTCCCGACCGCCGACCCCGAGGCGGGGCGATCGGCCGCTCGGGCGCTCTACGAGGCGAACTCCTTCCGCACGCTGCACGGCGATGCGTTCTGGAGCCCCGGAGGAGAGCATCGAGACGCGTTCATCGATCGGACGACCCGGCTCATGGACACGATCCTCGGCTGACGCGCTCCTACCGCCGGACCTGGGCAGGCCGTTCGCCGGACCTCGCCGCGCCCCGACGCCCTCTTGGGCTGCTCGACCGGCAGAGGCCGCTCACGCTGATCGAGCAGCGCGCGCAGCGCGCGTATCGAGATCCGCTTGTGTGCAGCGGATCTCGATACGCGCCTGCGGGGCTGCTCGACCAGCATGCGGGAGTGCCGCCGCTACTTCGCGAGGAACTCCAGGACGACGCGGTTCCACTCCTCCGGGTGGCTCACGGTGACTCCGTGCGGGGCGCCGTGGACGACGTGCAGCTCGGAGCCGGGGATCGCCGCGTGCGTGCGGGCGCCCGAGCCCTCGAACGGGACGGTGCCGTCGCCGTCGCCGTGGATGACGAGCGCGGGCACGGAGACGTTCGGCAGGTCCTCGCGGAAGTCGGTGGTCGCGAACGCCGTCATGCAGGCGAGGGCCGCGTGCTTGGCCGACTGCTTCGCCAGAGCGATCGCCTCCTGGCGCTGCTCCTCCGTCACCTTCCGCACGCCGTCGACCGAGAAGAAGTCGGTGGTGAACCGGTCGTAGAAGTCGTCCTCGCTCTTCGTGAGGCCCGCGGTCATCTGCGCGGCCTGCGCCTTCTCGAGCGGGCCGTCCGGGTTGTCGTCCGTCTTCATCAGGTACGGCGGGACGGCCGAGGCGAAGACGACGCTGTGCAGGCGATCGGCGCCGTACTTCGTGAAGTAGCGGGCGACCTCGCCGCCTCCCATCGAGAAGCCGACCAGGGTGACGTCCTGCAGGTCGAGCTCGGTGAGGAGGGTGTGCAGGTCCTCGGTGAGCGTGTCGTAGCTGTAGCCGGTGAGCGGCTTGTCGCTGCGCCCGAAGCCGCGGCGGTCGTAGGTGACGACGCGGTAGCCGGCCTCGGCGAACGCGGGGACCTGCTCCTTCCACGACTCGCCCGAGAGGGGCCAGCCGTGGATGAGGACCACGGGGCGGCCCGATCCGCCGGTGTCGTCGACGTGCAGGTCCGTGTCCTTGAAGAGTCCGTGGTGGGCGGTGATCTCGGCCATGGCGAGTGCTCCTTCCGGCGCCGACGATCGGCGTCACTTGATGTTCGAGGACGTCCCTGCGAGCGGATGGCCGGGGCGGGGAGGGTTGACAGCTCCCGTCACTCCGCGACGACGGCCGCGGCGAGGCCCCGCAGCGCGGTGTGCAGCCCGGGGCTCATGGGCAGCCCGGCGTCGAGCACGGCGTTCGCGGCGGCGACCAGCACCGGTGCCGCGGGGGAGGAGACCACGGTGAGGCCGGCGGGCGGATCCGCGTCGCCCGAGGGCCGCACGACCAGGACGAGCCGGGAGCTGGGAGCGCTCGTGCTGATCGTCGCTCCCGATCGGGCGGGCAGCACCGCGAGGGTGCCGCGGCCGACGAACTCGCGCTCCTCCCGACTGGTGACGGTGAACGCGTCCTCGAGCGGGAGCAGGAGCACCACCGACCCCGGGTCGGCGCGGGGGCTCGGGCGGAAGTCGATCGTGCCGGCCGTGTGCCAGATCCGCCGGAGGAGCACGCCCTCGGCGGCGGCCTCCTGACCGGTGACGGCGAAGGCGGGGTCGGGCCCGGCCTCGGCGTGGCGGGCCCGCAGCCAGTACCGGGCGGAGTCGCCGCGGAGGGGCATCGGGCGGATCAGCGGATCGGACACGGCGGCTCCCGAGGAACGCGGACCTGAATCGGCCGAGACAGTGAGGAACCATCATCCTAGGAGCGGCGGGAGGCGTCGTCCCGGAGTGGCGCGTCCTCACATGCCGATGCCGCCCCGGCCGCGCTGAGCGCGACGCCGGAGCGGCATCCGAAGGGTGGTGCGGACTACTGGAATCCGCCGCCACGGTCCTCCGGGTCCTCGATCGGGTCGGAGTCGGGAGTGTCGATCGAGTAGGTCACGTGGACCGCCTCGCCGACCTCCTTCGCGGAGACGGCGTTGTACACGAGGTGCGTCTCCTGGCCGTCGACGGCGGCGTAGACGTCGACCTCCTTCTCGTAGCCCCCCTCGGTGCTGACGCGGTTCTCGGTCTGGCCGTCGAACGGCCCGCCCTGGAAGAAGGCGAGGTAGCTCTCGCCCTCGGCGAGTGCGCGGATGTCGTTGCTCATGCCCCCAGGTCTACCACTCGGCGCCTCCCCGCCGCTCGGCCTTGCGCTCGGCGGGCGGAGGAGGGCCGGGAGCGGCGGCGGCCGTGCCGCGAGGTGGCACTGCTCGACGGGAGCTCTCCGCACGCGCCGTCAGGGCACGAGCTGCTGCGTGATCGAGGCCGTCGGCCCGCTCAGCGCGATCTCGGCGAGCGCGCCGTTGACCAGGGGCATCTGCGGCGGCTGGTGCCCGATGTCGACGTCGAGGATCACCGGCACGCCGAGATCGCCGAGAGCGCGCTGCACCGCGTCCTCCTGGCTCAGCTCGGGCAGGGACGCGCCCTCGGTCCGGCCGATCAGGACGCCGGTCGCCTGCTCGAACCAGCCCGCGAGGCGGAGGGATGTGAGCATCCGGAGCACCGAGACGGAGTCGGACTCGGCCGCCTCCAGGTAGACGACAGTCCCCTCGGGCGCGTGCCGGCGAGCGAAGCCCGGCACGTCGCCGTAGGGCGTGCCCGCGAGCAGGGACACCGTCTCGAGGCATCCGCCGATCAAGCGGCCGGACATCGCCGCGTCCGCTGACCCGTCGAGCGAGCGCCAGCGGGTCGGCTCCTCGTAGGCCCGATCGCGGTCGAGCGGCTCGTCCGCCCACGCACCCCACGGACGGCTCCGGCGTCGCGGCGCGGCGTGCTGCGTGAACGCGGCTCCGGGCTCGAGGCCGGCGACCTCCGTCCAGCGGTGGAACCCGACCGGCAGCTCCCACGGCTCGTCCATCAGATTGGCGCCGTGGATCGTCGCGAGCCCGGTCGTCGTCGTCAGGGGCAGGAGCAGCGTCGAGACGTCCGACCAGCCGACGAACCAGGGCCGGGCCTCCGCGAGGGCGTGCCAGTCGAGCCTCTCCAGCAGCTCGACGGCGAGCTCGCCGCCCCATGGAGGAAGGACCGCGTCCCCGCTCCGGAAGGCGTCGTGCAGGTCGGCCGCCCGATCCGCGGCGGACGCCGGAGCGAGTCCGCCGAGGAGGGCGTGCGGCCGGACCCGGACGTCGTATCCCGCCGAGCCGAGTCGGCGCGCGGCGTCCTGCAGCCGGTCGTGCAGGTGCGCGGGGACTCCCATCGAGGGCGCGGGCACCTCCACCCGGCCTCCGACGCGAAGGGGCGCGGGGTACGTGATGCTCGCCATCCGACGACGCTAACGCCCCTCGCGGTGACCGGCTTCGGATGCCCGGTCCGGCGAGTACCTCCGCGCCCTTCCTGCCCCGACTCGCCAGCCGAGCGCGATCGCGAGAGGGGTCAGCGCGAGTGCCGCGCCGCCCACCCACCCACTCGCGCGCAGCGCCGCCCGCCGGGGAGAAAGATGAGGCCAGGAGGCGCACCGGAACGAGACGTCGCGGTCTCGCACAGGCGTCTCGGCTCCGCTGCTGCCGGCGGCCATCCGCGCCCACGCGGCTCCTTCAGCTCGTGAGGCGGCCGATCTCGTCCTCGGAGAGGAGGCGGTCGGAGTAGAGCACGATGCGAGCCGCGGGGTCGGGTCTGTGCGCGTCCGGGCCCGCCCACCTCTGTTCGAGACCGAGTCGAGCGACCGTGCGGTGCGATCGCTCGTTCCGTTCCGCGACGACCGCGGTCACGGGGAGCTCCGGCCGGAGCCGCCGCGCCCGCGCGATGCCTGCGGAGGCGACCTCCTGGGCGTACCCCCTGCCCCAGTGGTCCGGATGGACGGTGAACGCGACGTTCCAGGCCGTGTCGGCGAGGAGGCTGCATCCGCCGATCCCGATCGCGCCGTCCGCGCCGCCCTCGGGACTCCGCAGCCGGACGACCCAGCTGCTGAGGTCGTCCCGTGCCCACTGCGCCGTCCGGCGGGCGAGCACCGCCCGGGTCTGCTCGACGGAGTCGTGCCGGAGGAGGGGGTCGCCCGCCGCGATCCGCTCGTCGGAGTACAGCCGCCACAGCTCGTCCAGATCGCTCTCGGCGGGACGGAACAGCCGGAGCCGCTCGGTCGTCTCGTCGGGGCGATCACCGGCGCCGATGGTGCTGCCGCTCACTCGAGGAGGGATTCGGGACCATCGGGGCGGTCGCCGAGGAGTGAGGCGAGCGCGGTGACCGCGCCTGGACGTCCACCCGCTCAGCCCATGATCAGGCCGGTGAGGCGGTCGGCGGCGGCTCCGACGGTCGAGACCGCGTTGACCGTGACGAGGCAGGCGACGCCCCAGAACCAGGTGCGACCGGGTGCCCCGGCGCTGCGCCGCTCGAAGGCGAGCCACCAGGCGCCGACCACCGAGACGCACGCCGCGACCACCGAGCCGAGCGCCATGCGGACGTACTCCTCGGGACCGGGGGAGGACCAGGCCGTGGTCGCGAGGACGATGAGCAGCGGGACCACGATCATGCCCAGCGCGCCGAGCAGCACCGCGTGGAGGTGACTGCGGGGAGGGGCCCCGGCCGTCGTCGTCGAGGTCCGCGTCCGTGTCGTGTCCATGCCGCGTCCCCCGTCGCCGCGGTCCGGTCCGCGCTGCCCCGACGCTATCCGCTCGCCGTCCCGCCGTCACCCAGCACCTCGAAGTGGGCCGCGTGCCCGGGTGGGGTCAGCACCGCGCCGCCCCGGCCGAACGCCGAGAACGTAGGATGTCCGGGATGACGATCGGACGCCGCCTCTTCCTCTCGGGAGCCGCCACGGGAGTCGGGCTCCTGGCCCTCGCGGGCTGCACGCCGTCGCGTCCGACGCCGACCCGCTCGGTCACGAAGGCCCCCGTGCCCACGCCGAGCACCACCGCCGTCCCCGCGCCGGCCGCCTTCGTGCGCTCCGCCTGGGCCGAGGATCCGTACGCGCTCGGCTCCGTCTCCTACCTGCCCGTCGGCGCGACGCCGCAGCACCGCACCGACCTGGGCACCGCGGTCCTCGACCGCGTCTTCCTCGCGGGCGAGGCCACCGACACGGAGGCGCCCGGCACGCTCCAGGGCGCCTGGAGCTCCGGGGTCCGCGCGGCCGCCGAGATCAGCGCCGTCGCCGACGAGGGCGAGCGGATCGCGATCGTCGGGGCCGGTCTCGCCGGAGCGGTCGCCGCGCGGCGCCTGTCCGACGCGGGCTTCGACGTCACCGTGGTCGAGGCGCGCGAGCGCACCGGCGGCCGCATCGCCACCGCGACTCCGGACGGCTGGCCGATCGCCGTCGAGACCGGAGCCTGGGCCCTCACCGGCGCGGGAGCCGCCCTGCGCGAGAGCATCGCGGACGCGGGCGTGGTCACGACCGCGGTCGACCTCGCCGACGTCCGCTCGAGCGACGCCGACGGCGCGGCTCTCGACACCGGCACCACGGGTGCCGACGCCCTGACCCGTGCTCTCGAGTGGGGAGCGGAGCAGCCGGAGGACCTGGCGCTCGCCGAGTCGTTCGCCGGCTCCGGAGCGCCCGACCCCGCCGAGGCCGAGCCGGGCTCCGGCGACGGCGACGCCGCCCGCGTGGCGGCGCACCTCGCCGGGACGACCGCACTGCGCACCGGCGCCGCTCCCGAGGAGCTCTCCTCCTGGTACGGACTGGGCGACGCCTCCGCCGCCACGACCGCGGAGGAGCTGAGCGACGACTCGGGCGACGCGCTGCTGACCGACGGGCTCGCGCCGCTGGTCGACACGCTGCTCGCCGACGTCGAGGTCTCGCTGCGCGCCGTGGTGAGCGGCATCGGCTACACGGACACCGGCGTCAGCATCCGCCTGGGCACCGGCGAGTCGTTCACAGCCGACCGGGTGCTGGTCACCGTGCCGATCGGGGTGCTCCAGACGGACGCGATCGCCTTCGACCCGCCGCTCCCGTTCGCGCAGCGCGCGGCCGTCGCGGCCCTCGGCTCCGGCGTCGTCGAGACGCTGTGGCTGCGCTTCGACGAGGCGTTCTGGGAGGCCGACGCCCCCGCGCGCTGGTCGCTCGTCGGCTCCGAGGCGGGCATCACCGAGTGGCTCAACCTCCAGCCGTCGACCGGCGAGGCGGTGCTCGTCGGGCTGGTCGGAGCGGATCAGGCCCTCTCGCTGCAGGACCTCAGCGACGACGAGCTGGTCACCCTCGCGCAGACGGCGCTCGAGCCGTTCGCCGTCGTCCCCGGCTGACGAGCTCGCGGAGCCGCGCCAGCGGGCCCCGCCACTCCGACGCGTGCGCCGCCCCGAGCGGCCGCACCCGGCTGAGCGCGAGGACGAACGCGGCGATGCCGGAGATCAGGCTCAGCACGATCACGTCGTAGAGCACGAACATCACGGGTCCGTCGACCTGGCCGGGGTCGAGGAAGAAGTACGGGTACCAGCCGATGAGGGCCCCGCGGACCAGGGTGATGACGCCCCAGACGATCGGGAAGCCGAGCACGGTCAGTGCCCCGCGCCAGGCGACCGGGCGGCGGCCGGGTCCGAGGATCCAGTCGAGGATCGCGAGCGTCGGGATCACGAAGTGCAGGAGCGCGCTCGACCAGGGCACGTCGACCCGCACGCCGCGGTTGTCGGCCTCCACCGCGATCAGCCCGAAGACGATCCCCGACACGACCATGTAGGTGAGCACGAGCGCCCGCACGGTGCTGAGCCAGCGCGGCTCCCGCTCGCGCGCGAGGGCGACCAGGCCGGACAGGCCCAGCACCACGACCCCGGCCATGTTCGACTGCGTCGTGAAGTAGGCGAAGAAGTTGTCGATCTGGAACGCGCGGAAGCCCAGCGTGTAGAAGAAGTCGCCGACGAGTCCGACCGCGCCCAGCCCGGCGAGGGCCAGGCGGAGGATCGCGAACGCCTTCCGCACACCCGCTCCGATCCGTCGCCGCTGGGCCCGGAGGGCCGGACTTCCGGACGATTCTACGGTCGCCGCGCTCGGAGCTCCCCGAGCGCGCGGCTCCGCCGGACGGGGGAGGCGGGCCTCGCGGAGGCGACCTAGCGTCGAGGGACGGCGCGCGCACAGGACGGGAAGGGTTCGGGTCGGATGTCGTCGGAGGAGGCGTCCCGGCGCTGGAACGCGGTCACTGGTCCGCTGTTCCTCGCGGCGGGAGCGGTCTTCGCGGTCCTCGGGAATCCGGTCTGGCCGGTGTTCCTCGTCCTGGGGATCACGTTCCTCGGGCTGACCGCCGGCCCCGGGAGGCCGACGCGCCGGAGTGGAGCCCAGGAGCCGGACCGCGATCGGTGACGTGCGCTTCGCGACGCGGACACTCGCCGGTCGCGTCGCCGGGATAGCGTGCGTGTCATGCCCTTCACGCCGAGCCACGCCGTCGTCGCGCTCGCGTTCTCGAACGGCCGGATCCCGGCCGCGGCCGTCGCCATCGGCGCGATGGTCCCGGACATCGGCATGTACATTCCGATCGCCGTCGCCCGCGAGTCCACCCACTCCCTCCTCGGCGTCGTCACCGTCGACCTGCTGCTCGGGATGCTCGGCCTCGCGCTGTGGAGCGCGGTCGTCGCTCCCGCCTGGCGCGACCTCGCGCCCGCGCTGGTCCGCTCGCGCCTGCGTCCCCGGCGCTCGCCGCCCCGCGGGGCCGCCGCATGGATCCGCGTGCTCGTCTTCGCGGCCGCCGGAATCGCCATCGGAGCCGCCAGCCACGTGATGTGGGACGGCTTCACCCACCGGGGCGGCCTCTTCGTCTCGGCGATCCCGCTGCTGCAGCAGGAGCTCGGGCCCTTCCCCGGCTTCCGATGGGCGCAGTACGCGAGCGGTGTGCTCGGGCTGCTCGGGCTCGGGATCGGCGCGGTGGTCTGGTACGTCGGTCGCCGTCCCCGGAAGCTCCGCTCCGACGGCCGGCAGCCGGTGCGCATCGCGGCCGCGGCCGTGGTGCTCGCGGCCGCGGTGGTTCCCGCCGGGATCGTGCTGGCGGGTGCGGGCATCGATCCGCTCGACGCCGCCTACCGGGCGCACGTGGTGCGGGCGGCGATCCTGCTCGTGGGCGGCGGCGCGGCGGCCGCGGTCGCCGTCGCGGCGGTCTGGTGGCTCACCGGCCGAGGGGTGCGCGGGGCCGTCGTCTGAGACGGCGGAGGACGAGCCTGTCGTCTGAAGGGAGCACGGGCATCCGTCGCGAGGAGGATGCGCCGGTGCATAGCCCACCGATAGCGTCGGACACGGCCCGTTGGGGCGGGCCGCCTTCGGGGGAAGGCACTAAGGGGAAATCGGGGGCTCGCGGCACACGCCGCGGGCCCTCTACCCGTTTCCGGGCCCCCGCCGGCTCGGAGCTCCCGCCGCCTCAGCGCCGCTTCGAGCGCGGCCGGTTCTGCGCGGCCGGGCGCTGCGGGATGCGCGGAGCGCCCTCGCCGGCGGCACCCTGGGGGAGCGAGGACGCGGGCGGGATCGGGCGGCGGGTCACCGGGCGCACCGGCTCGCCGCGGCGCGTCTGGCCGGGGATCGGCCGGGAGCGGCGTCCGTAGATCAGCTCGGACGAGTCGAGCAGCCACGGCACCAGCGCCACCGTCACTCCGTGCACCAGCAGGAGCTTCTGGCGGATCCGCCGCGACTTGTGGTTGTGGAGGAACGCCTCCCACCAGTGCCCGACGATGTACTGCGGCATGTAGACGGTGGTGATCTCGGAGCCGTGCTCGAGGCGGTGGGCCTTGATGTACTTGATCAGCGGGTACGAGATGTCGCGGTAGGGCGAGGCCACGCAGCGCAGCGGCACCTCGATGTCCATCTGCGCCCAGTCGGCCTTCAGCTGCGCGGTCTGCGCGTCGTCGATGGAGGAGTGCACCGCCTCCAGCGTCTCGTGCCGCGCCGCGATGGCGTAGTCGAGCGCCTTCAGCGTGGGCTTGTTCATCCGGCCCACCAGCACGATCGCGTGGTCGCCGTTGGCGCCGAAGGTCGTGGTCGGGTCGACCTCGATCTCCTTCTCGACGTCGCGGTAGTAGCGGTAGACGCCGGCCATCAGGACACCGAGGATCGGCATCACCAGGTAGACGAGCCAGGCGCCGTGGGTGAACTTCGTGATCGTGACGACGACGAGCACCGCGAACGTCAGCGTCGCGCCGAACAGGTTGATGGCCAGGCTCGTGTAGACGGTGCGCGAGCCCTCGCCGTTGCGGATCATCCGCACCCAGTGCTTGACCATGCCCGACTGCCCGAGCGTGAACGAGACGAAGACGCCGATGATGTACAGCTGCACGAGGCTCGTGAGCGAGGCCTGGTAGACGAGCAGGATGATCGCGGCGACGAGCGCCAGGATGATCACTCCGTTGGAGTAGATGAGGCGGTCGCCGCGGGTGTTCAGCGACTTGGGCGCGTAGCCGTCGCGGGCCAGCACGGAGCCGAGCAGCGGGAAGCCGTTGAACGCGGTGTTCGCCGCGAGGAGCAGGACGGCGGCGGTCGCGGCCTGGATGATGAAGAACAGGATCGTGTTGTTGCCGAACGTGGCGGCGGCGACCTGCGCGATCACGGAGCGCTGCGGGGTCGTGGCGCAGTCGGCGAAGCCCACCAGGTGGCAGGCGTTCTCGGCGTAGTGCACGTTCGAGAGCAGGGCGAGGGCGGTCAGGCCGACGAAGAGCACGATCGCGATCGTGCCCATCGCGACGAGGGTGCGCTGGGCGTTCTTGACCTTCGGGGCGCGGAACGCGGGCACGCCGTTCGAGATCGCCTCGACGCCCGTGAGCGCCGCGCAGCCGCTGGCGAAGGAGCGCAGCAGCAGGAGGACGACGGCCGCCTGCGTGAGCTGCTCGCCCTGCACGGTGAAGCCCGCCGACTCCGCGACCGGGGTGTCGCCGAAGGCGGTGCGGACCAGGCCGACGACGACCATGACGAAGACGCTCGCGACGAAGAGGTACGTCGGGACGGCGAAGGCGCGGCTCGACTCCGAGACGCCGCGGAGGTTCACGGCCGCCAGCAGCACGACGAAGAGGATGGCCAGCTCGACCCGCAGCGGCGCCAGCTCGGGTACTGCGGAGATGATGTTGTCGACTCCGGAGGCGACCGACACGGCCACGGTGAGCACGTAGTCCACGAGGAGGGCGGCGGCGACCGTGAGGCCCGCCGTCTCGCCCAGGTTGGTGCGGGCGACCTCGTAGTCGCCGCCGCCGGACGGGTACGCCCGGATCAGCTGGCGGTAGCTCAGCACCACCACGACGAGGAGGACGACCACGCACGCGGCCACCCAGGGGGCGAAGGTGAGGAAGGAGAGTCCGCCGAGCAGCAGGATCATCAGCAGCTCCTGCGGCGCGTAGGCCACGGAGGAGAGCGGGTCGCTGGCGAAGATGGGGAGCGCGAGCCGCTTCTGCAGCAGCTGTCCCTCGAGCTTGTCGCTGGGGAGCGGCTCGCCGATGAAGAAGTGCTTGGCGGTGCGCAGCTCGGTCGCGTCGGCCGATGATCCGTCCGCGGCGGACGGGGGGCCCTCGTGTGTCACGAGCGATGACACTACTCCGTGCGAGGGGGCAGTCAAGACGGCCGGGAGCAGGCCGAGCGGAGGCTGATCCCGCGCTGTGACCGGGAGTTTCCCGGTGCGGCGGGGAGCGACGGCCGGCGTCCTCGCGGCCGGCGCCCCGAGCGGGGGGTCAGCGGTCGTCGCGGGTCGCGGCTCCGATCAGGCCGGTGAGGCTGTCGCGGAGCGCGGTGAGCTCCTCGAGGGGGACGTCGAGCCGCTCCACGATCTGCGGAGGAACCTGCAGGGCCTGCTCGCGGAGGGCCGCTCCGGAGGGGGTCAGCGCGACGTCGAGGCGGCGCTCGTCGTCGCTGCTCCGGGCGCGCGTGACGTGGCCGCTCGCCTCCAGGCGCTTCACGAGCGGGCTGAGCGTGGCCGGCTCGAGGCGGAGCGCGGAGCCGAGGTCGGCGAGCGAGCGGGGGCTCCGCTCCCAGAGCGCGAGCATCACGAGGTACTGCGGGTGCGTGAGCCCGAGCGGCTCGAGCACGGGGCGGTACAGCCCGATGACGGTGCGCGCCGCGACGGCGAGGGAGAAGCAGACCTGGTTCTGGAGGGCGAGCGGGTCGGTTTCCACGGCGTCATCCTCTCATCGTGCCCTGATGGTTAGTACACTAAGGATATGACGCGCAAGAAGACCGGCTCCCTCTACCAGCGCTTCAACGCGCGGCTGTTCCCCTGGATCGGCCCGCCGCCGCTCGGCCCGTACGACCAGCCCGAGCAGGAGGCGCCGGCGGGGCAGGCGTGCCCGCTCTGCGGCCGGCCGATGTCCGAGCACGTCATCGACCGCTCCGGTCCGCGCACCCAGCTGTACTGCCCGAGCGACCCCTCCTGAGTCGCACGCCCCCGTTCGGGGGTCGGGGGCTTCGGGCGGCGGGGGCGGATGATGAGCGCATGTCCCGTCTGAGCCCCACCGCCGCCCGCGTCGTCCAATACAGCCGTTTCGGCGACGCGGACGTCCTCGAGATCGCCGAGGTCGAGCGGCCGAAGCCCGGGGCGGGCGAGGTGCTGGTCGAGGTGCTCTCCGCCGGGGTGAACCACATGGAGGCGTTCATCCGGCAGGGCCAGTTCGACTCCGACCACTCCGCGGCCTTCCCGATGCGCCAGGGCACCGACTTCTCGGGCGTCGTCGTCGCCCTCGGTGAGGGCGTCACCGACATCAAGCTCCGCAGCGACGTGGTCGGCCACGCGCTCGTCGGCTCCCACGCGACCCACGTCGTGGTGCCGCGCCGCAACCTCGTCGCCAAGCCCGCCTCCGTGAGCTGGGAGGTCGGCGGCGCGCTGTTCCTCGCCGGAGTGACCGCGTGGCGCGCGCTGGAGGCCACGCATGTGGGACCCGACGACACCGTCCTCGTCTCCGCGGCGGCCGGAGGAGTCGGCAGTCTCGAGATCCAGCTGGCGAAGCTCCGCGGCGCGACGGTGATCGGCACCTGCGGCGAGCGCAACTTCGACTACCTCCGCCAGATCGGCGTGAAGCCGGTGGTCTACGGCGACGGGATCGCCGACCGCATCCGGGCCGCGGCGCCCGGCGGGGTCACGGTGTTCCTCGACAACTTCGGCGGGGAGAACGACGCCCTCGCCGACGAGCTCGGCATCGCGGCGGGCCGCTTCCACTCCAGCGACGACCGAAAGGAGATCGAGCTGCGCGCCGTCTGGCCCGACGCCGAGACCGCCCAGCGCGACACTGAGATCCTCGGCGAGCTGGTCGGCCTCGTCGGCGAGCAGAAGCTGCGGGTGCTCGTCTCGGGCTTCTACCCCTTCGACCAGGTGCAGGACGCCTTCGACGACCTCGAGAAGCGGCACTCGCGCGGCAAGATCGTCCTCGGCATGAACCCGGTGGACCCGGCGAAGGTCACCAAGGCGCGCGACATCCACGAGGCCGGCCGCTAGCCGCACCCTCCCGGCGGCTGTCCGGGCTGCTCTCCGGGCGGCCACAATGGGGCCGTGGCGCGCGGACGCCCGGGAGGAGTGACGCGATGGAGGAGCCCGTCGTCGCGATCGTCTGGATCGTCTCGTTCGTGGTGGTGACCGTCCTGGTCACCGGGCTGTCGGGGCGGGTGAACTGGTCCGCTCCCGTGGCGCTCGTCGCCGTCGGAGCCCTCGCCTCCTTCGTCCCCGGGATCCCGGAGGTGGTGGTCGAGCCGGACGTGGTGCTGTTCGGGATCCTGCCGCCGCTGCTCTACGCGGCGGCGATCCGCACCTCCGTCCTCGACGTCCGCGCTCGTGGCGACAGCATCCTCCTGCTGTCGGTCGGGCTCGTCGTCTTCACGGTCGCGGTGGTCGGCGCGGTGGCCTGGATGGTCGTCCCGGCGATCACGGTCGCCGCGGCCCTCGCGTTCGGCGCGATCGTGGCGCCCACGGACGCGGTGGCGGTCACGGCGATCGCGGGGCGGCTCCGCCTGCCGCGGCGCATGCTCACGGTGCTCGAGGGCGAGAGCCTCCTCAACGACGCGACCGCGCTGGTGGCGCTGAACGCCTCCCTCCTGGCGATCGTCAGCACGGTGACTCCCGGGCGCATCGCGCTCGACTTCGTGCTGGCCGTGGCGGTGGGCGGCGGGGTCGGGATCGGCATCGCCGTGCTGCTCGGGTTCGTGCGCAAGCAGGTGCAGTCGTCCGTCCTGGACACGAGCCTCTCGCTGGTGACGCCCTACGTCGCGTTCATCCCGGCGCAGCTGCTGCACGGCTCCGGGGTGCTGGCGGTCGTGGTCGCGGGGCTCTACCTGGGCTACCGGGCGCCGGTCATCCAGTCGGCGCAGGCGCGGATCGCGGAGTCGCTCAACTGGCGGACGATCCAGTTCCTGCTCGAGAACGCGGTGTTCCTCTTCATCGGGCTGAGCCTCTCGTCGGTGGTGGGGGCGACGGCCGACTCGGGCATCGGGGTCTGGCAGACGGTCGGCATCGGCGCGGCTGTGCTCGCGGCGCTGGTCGGGAGCCGCGTGGCCTGGATGTGCATGACGACGCTGCTGTTCCGGCACGGTCCGCGCCGGCTGCAGCAGCGCGGGTGGACCTGGCCGACCGCGATCGGGGTGTCGTTCGCGGGCATCCGTGGCGTGGTCACCCTCGCCGCCGCGTTCCTCCTGCCCGCGGAGACGCCGCAGCGCGCGTTCCTGCAGTTCCTCGCCTTCATCGTGGTGGCGGGGACGCTCGTCGAGGGGCTCGCGCTCCCGCGGCTCGTCCGCGCCCTGAAGCTGCCGGCCCCGAACGAGATGCAGGAGCACGTCGAGAAGCAGATGCTGCTCGCCGAGGCGCAGGCCGCCGGGCTCGCCCGGCTCGACGCGGAGCCGCAGGACGGAGTGGAGGACCGCGTGCTCGACCGGCTGCGGCGGAACGCGACGTTCCTCGCCGACGCCCTGGAGAACCCGCCGGAGGGCGAGGGCGTGGAGCCGCTCCCGCAGGCCTACAACCGGCTCCGGCGCGTGATGATCGCGGCCGAGCGGGAGGCGGTGCTCCGCGCGCGCTCCGAGGGGCGGTACCAGGAGCCGGCGGTGGTGAGCGCTCTGGCGTTCCTCGACGTGGAGGAGGAGGCGCTGGCGGTCGGGCGGCAGTAGCGCCGGGAGGGCGGGGACCCCGGGCGGGATCCCCGCCCTCTCGGCGGTACGGTGTCCGGGCTCAGTCCAGGGTGGAGCGGACCGAGGCGCGGGCCTCGTCGAGCGCGGCGCGCAGGGCGTCGACGCTCGCGGTCGTCACGGATCCCGAGGAGGCGGCGGTGCGCAGCTCCGCGCGCAGCTCGTCGCGGAACTCGGTGAGCAGCACCTCGGCGTCGCGCAGGGCGATCCGCGAGGCGGTGCGCGCGTCGGGCGAGGCCGGCGCGGCCTGCTCCGGCGCGGGCTGCTCGGAGGGGGTGCCGGACGTGTCCTGCGGGCGCGGCTCCTCGGCGGAGTGCTCCGGTCGGCGTCCGGGCTCCCGCGAGTCGCGGGCGGCGCTGGCCAGGTCGGCGCGGAGGCTCTTCATCGCCTCCGCGACGCCGAGGCGGACCTCGTCGGCGAGCCGGCGGACGGAGTCGGTGAGCTCCTCCTCGATGTCGCCCAGGTCGGTCGCGCGGTTCGCGAGCTCGGCGCGGCCGGCGTCGGTGATGGAGTAGACGGTCTTGCGGCCGTCGGCCTCCTTGGTGACGAGTCCCTCCTCCTCGAGCTTCGCGAGGCGCGGGTAGACCGTGCCGGCGCTGGGCGCGTAGGTGCCGCCGAAGCGCTCGCTGAGCGCCTGGATCAGCTCGTAGCCGTGGCGCGGCGACTCGGCGAGGAGGTTGAGCAGGTAGAGGCGCAGGCGGCCGTGCGCGAAGACGGGGCTCACAGCGAGCTCCCGTCCATCGGGCGGCGGTCGTCGGCGGGGCCGGTGCCGGGAGAGCCCCAGCCCTCGCCCACCGAGGCGGAGGACGCGGCGACGGACCGGCGGACGACGACCACGTCTCCCGAGACGGAGTTGGCGGCGACGTCGACCCACTTCGAGTCGAGCGAGCCCGTGGTCGAGGTGAAGCCCCGGCCGAAGGTGCCCTTGACGACGGAGCCGTCGAGCTGGAGCGTGCCCGAGACGGTGTTGATGCGGTAGCGGGCGCCGAGGCCCTCGTCGACGCGGATCGTGAGGTCGCCGCTGACGGTGTTGGCCTGGATCCGGTCGGGGGTGCCCTCGGCGTCGACGAACACGCTGCCCGAGACGCCGTCGACGGTGAAGCGGGTGAGCTCGCCGGTCGCGGTGACGTCGCCGGAGACGGTGCGCGCGGTGACGCGGCCGGTGTGGCTGCGGACCGAGAGCTCGCCGTGGACGGTGTTCACCTCGATGTCGCCGTGCAGGCCGTCGACGACGATGTCGCCGCCGACCGTCGAGACGCGGGCGTCGCTGTGGAGGCCCGAGACCAGGCCGTCGGCCGAGACGGTGTCGAACTTGAGGTCGACGCCGCGGGGGACGAGGAGGCTGATGTCGGCGCGGTCGCCGCGGCGGCCGAGGCCCTTCACGACGTCGACGATGGTGTCCCAGCGGAGCTGGACGTGGTCGATCTCGAGGCGGTCGCCGTCCATCGAGACCTTGAGCGGGCGGCCGTCGACGCTGTGGACCTCCACGCGAGCGGTCGGCTCGTCGTGGGCGATGACGTCGATCTGGCCGCCGACGAGGGCGACCTTGACCGAGCGGACGACGTCGAGGTCGATGACCTTCGTCTCGCCCGCCTGTACGAGCCATTTCTCGAGGGACATGAGCTCCTCCTCCTGCACCGGGGTGCCTTTCTGAAACGCGATACATCGCGAGTGGACGAGAGTCACGATATATCTCGATTGTTGCGGTGGGCAACGGGGCTCGGCCGGTTCCCAGCGTCGAGCGGCAGGGACCGGGGCGGGGCCGTGGCGCGGCGAGGCCGGGGGCCGGAGCCGGCGCCGCCGTCGAGGGGGTGAGGGCGCGGCGGGCGCCGTGGTAGACCGGGCGCATGGACCCGATAGCGGCACTCGAGGAGATCGCGGCACTGCTCGAGCGGGAGCGGGCCTCCCGCTACCGGGCGAAGGCGTTCCGCCGGGCGGCCGCGGTGCTGGAGGGGATGGCGTCCGCCGAGCGCGACGACCTCGCCCTCGTGCGGCGGGCCTCCGGGATCGGCGACACGACCTTCACGGTGATCGAGCAGGCGCGGTCGGGCCGGGTGCCCGACTACCTCGCGGAGCTGCGCGGCTCGGCTCCTCCGCCCGCGAGCGCGCTGCGGGGACGGCTGCGCGGCGACCTCCACAGTCACAGCGAGTGGTCCGACGGGGCGATGCCCGTCCTCGCGATGTCGGACGCGGCCCGCGCGCTCGGCCACGAGTACCTGGCGCTCACCGATCACTCGCCGCGGCTCCGGGTCGCCCACGGTCTCAGCGCGGAGCGGCTGGAGGAGCAGCTGGCCCATCTCGCGGGCCTCGACACCGGGCCCCTGCGGCTGCTCAGCGGGATCGAGGTGGACGTCCTCGAGGACGGCGCGCTCGACCAGACGGACGAGCTGCTGGACCGCCTCGACGTGGTCGTCGCGAGCGCCCACTCGAAGCTGCGGCTGCCCTCCCGTGAGATGACGGCCCGGCTGGTCGCGGCGGCCTCGGATCCGCGGACCGACGTCCTCGGCCACGTCACGGGGCGGCTGGTGTCGGGCGAGCGCGGCACCCGCCCGCCGTCGACCTTCGACGCCCGGGCCGTGTTCCGCGCGTGCGCCGACCACTCCACCGCGGTCGAGATCAACGCCCGCCCCGAGCGCGAGGACCCGCCGGACGAGCTGATCGCGCTCGCGCTCGAGGAGGGCTGCCTGTTCTCGATCGACAGCGACGCGCACGCTCCGGGCCAGCTGGGCCTGCTCGACTACGGGGCCGAGCGGGCGGAGCGGCTCGGCGTCCCGGAGGAGCGGATCGTGACCACCTGGCCGGTCGAGCGGCTCCTGGAGTGGACCCGCGGTTGAGGATCCTCGCGCGTTGCGCAAACGAACTGCGGCCATCACCCCCTTGACAGGAGGCCGTACCGCGGGAGGAGATCCGACGCAAGTGGCGAAATCCCAGCCGCCCACGCGGCATGCTCGGTACCGGTCCGCTCCTCCTGGGCCGCTCCAGCGGTCGGGAGTCGCGCTCCGTCGTACTCTCCGCTCCGACAGACCAGGTGAACCATGGCCACGCAGACCGCTCTCGACGCCGTGCGCGCCGCTCCCACTCTGCTCGAGGCCGTCCGGATGGCGGACGAGCTGACGGTCGCCGCGGTGAGCGACGGTGGTGGCCGCGCGGTGCGCCTGCTCACCCGCGCAGCCCTGGACCCCTCGGACCAGCTCACTGCGATCGCGGCCGTGCACTCGCTCGCGCAGGTCTTCGACGAGGAGGCCGACCTCGCGCTGCTGATGCTGCTCGAGGACGAGCGCCCGTACCTCCGCGAGCACGCCGCCTGGGCCTTCGGCGGGCGCCTGCCCCGCCCCGCCGCGCTCGGACCGCTGCTGCGCCTGGTCCGCGACGGCGGCTTCTCGGGCATGCTCGCGCAGCGCACCGTCCTGCTCTGGGCCTCCTCGACCCCCGACCTCGTCGCCGTCGCGCTCGAGGGCGCGCTGCTCGGCGAGCGCGAAGCGGCGGCCCGGGCGCGGCTCGTCGAGACCCTGGGCCTCGTGCCCGGTGCGATCGCCGAGCGCACCCTCCTGCACGTGGCCGCCGATCGCGCGGAGGGGCTGGAGGCGCGGGCCGCCGCGACGGACGCGCTCGGCGAGCGCGGCTCCGACGACGCCGAGCTCCTGCTCACCGGCCTGGCCGAGGAGGCGGCGCCCATCGGGCCCCTCGCCCGGCTCGCCCTCGGCGACCTCGCCCCCGCACAGGCCGTGGAGGCAGGGCCGACGGTCGCGCAGCTCTTCGTCCACGCCGACATCGACGGCACCCTGACGCGGGTGGGCGCCGGCGACAACGGCGGCATCGCGACCCTGCTGGTGCGCCTGGGCGACTCGCTCGTCGAGCAGGAGGGCATCGACCGGGTGCTCACGCTCTCGCGCGGGACTCCGGCCGAGGCCGAGCGCGCGCTCGGCGAGCTGCCCGACTCCGGCCACGGCTTCGCTCCGGTCCCGTTCGTGGGGCCGCCCGTGGCCATGCCTCAGGCGTGGAGCCGTCGCATCGCCGCCGAGCGCGGCATCCGCCGGATCCTGCGCGCGGCCGGCCGGGTCGACGTGCTGCACCTGCGCATGGCGGACGTCGGATCCCTCGCGGCGGCCGCGGTCGCCCGGGAGCTCGAGATCCCCGTCGTGTTCACCCTCGCTCCGGACCCGCACGCCCTGATCGCGGGCCTGGACGCCTCCGGCGCCCTCACCCGCGCGGACTTCGGTGAGCGCGACGCCGCCGAGCACTTCTGGTTCCGCGTGCGCCTGGTGCAGCGCCTGGCCGCCGACGCCGCGCACACCGTCCTGTTCCCGCGGGAGGAGCTGGCGGCGACCATCCGCGAGCTGATCGGCGTCGACATCACCGCGCACCCGGAGCGGCACACGATCGTCCCGGAGGGGATCGACGTCGGCCTGGTCGAGCGCGGCGAGGCGGCCGCACGGGCCTCCGCCGCCGGTGAGCCGGTCGCGCTGGACGAGGGCGGGGACCTGGCCTCGCTCGACCTCCTGCTGGAGGAGCTGCCCGAGCACCGCCGCGGCCTCCCGCTGCTGCTCAGCGTGGGCCGCCTGCACCGGGTGAAGGGGATGGCGGCGCTCGCCGAGGCCTGGGCGTCCGACCCCTCGCTCCGGGAGCGCGCCAACCTGCTCCTGGTCGGCGGCGACCTCGCCGACCCGAGCCCCGACGAGCGCGAGCAGCTCGACCGCGTCCGCGCCGTCGCGTCCGACGGGCTGCTCCTGGCCGGCCACCGCCCGAACGGGACCGTGGCCCGCTGGCTCGGCGCGATCCGGCACGGCCGTCCGGGGCTCTCTGCTCCGGGAGGCGCCTACGTCTGCGCGAGCGTCAAGGAGGAGTTCGGCATCGCCCTCCTCGAGGCGCTCTCCGCAGGACTGGTCGTCGTCGCTCCGGCGACAGGCGGGCCCGCGACCTACGTCGAGGAGGGGGAGACCGGCTTCCTGGTCGACACCGCCGACCCCGCGGCGCTCGCCGCCGGCGCCGCTGCCGCACTGGATCTCGCAGGAGGGCCTCTCGGCGAGCACGCCGCGGCCCGCGGGCGTGCGATGGTCGCCGAGCGCTACACGGTGCAGGCCATGGCTCATGCCCTCTCGGGCGTCTACGCGCACGCGACCGCGGACCAGGAGCGTCCCCTCCGCTCGCCGCTCGTGCTGGGGGCCTCGTGACCCTGCTGATCATCAGCCCCGACTACGCGTCGCACCTGCTGCCGCTGGCGACCCTCGGCACGGCGTGGCAGGAGGCGGGCGAGCGCGTCGTCGTGGCCACCGGCGACGCGACGCGCTCCATCGTCGACGGCTTCGGATTCGAGCACATCGCGCTCCGGCTGGGGCGCGGCTCCAACCCGGGCACGATCCGCGCGGAGGAGCAGGCGCCCGACGAGGGCGCGTCCCTCCGCGGCTTCTTCGACGCCACCCGGCGCGGGATGGTCCCGACCCTCGCCTACCAGGCGCGGGAGCGGCTCACCGACCTGCTCTGGGATCCGTCCGGCGTCGCCGCGCGCCTGCGCGTGATCCTCGACGAGGTGCAGCCCGACGCGATCGTGGTCGACCACCTCGCCTTCACCGCGCGCGTGGCGCTGAAGGCCCTGCGCGTGCCCTACGGCGACGTCGTTCTCGGCCACCCCAGCGCGCTCACGGTGCCCGGCGAGGTCTACGGCTTCCCTCCGGTCTGGCCGGACGCCTTCGCCCCGGAGCCGGACGACCTCGATGCGCTCCGCGCCCTCTGCGAGCGTGTGCGCGACTCCTTCACCGCGGAGTGGAACGCCGCCCTCACCACCCTCGACCCCGGGGCGGCGCGCAGCGCCGACGCCTTCGCCGAGAGCGGCGACGTCCTGCTGCTCAACTACCCGGGCGAGCTCCACGACTCGGCCCGCACCGCTCAGCTGCCGCCGCACGCGTTCCTCGGCTCCGCCGTCCGCGAGGAGCCCGACGACGCGGAGGTCGAGGAGTGGCTCGCCGCGTCCGAGGATCCGGTCGTCTACGTGAGCTTCGGCAGTTTCCTCTCGGTGCGCGGCGACGTGCTCGCCCGGGTCGTCGAGGCCCTGGCCGGCGTCGAGGTCGGGGGCAGGCCCGTCCGGGTGGCTCTCGCCTCCGGCGCGACCGAGCGCTCGGCCCTGGGCGAGGTCCCCGAGGGCTGGCTGGTCCGCGGCTTCCTGCCGCAGGTCTCGCTCCTGCGCCGGGCCGCGCTGGCGGTCAGCCACGGCGGCAACAACAGCGTCACGGAGGCGATGACCGCGGGCGTGCCGCTCGTCGTCCTGCCGTTCTCGACGGACCAGTTCGCGGGGGCGGCCGCACTCGAGGACGCCGGGTTCGCCGCCGTGCTCGACCCCAACGCCGCCTCCGCGGGAGAGCTCGCGGAGGCGGCGCGGCGGATGCTCGCACTCGACGCTCCCGCCCGGGAACGGCTGACGGCGCTCGCCGAGGCCCTCGCCCGCGAGACGGGACCGCAGCGGGCCCTCTCCGCCCTGAGCGGAGCGACCGTCCAGCGCTAGCCTGGGCCGATGGTCGAGCCGACACCCCGGGACGCGCCCCTGCGCGCCGAGCGGGACGCCGCGCGGGCGGACCCGATGCTGAGTGCTCTCGGACCGTTCGGGCGCTTCGAGGGGATCGTCCCTCCGCTGTTCGAGGCGGCCGTGCGGATCCTGCACCCCTCCGACGACCCGCCTCGGCGCTGGCGCGAGGTCGCCGAGCGGGAGGGGACGCTCCTGCATCCGCTCGCGCAGTGGTACTCGCTCACCGGCGAGCATCCCGACGAGTACGCGGAGCCCCGCCTCGGAGTGCTCCCGCTCGACGAGCTCGCGGCCGTCGCCGCCGTGCTCGCGGAGCACACGAGCACCCCCGACGACTGCCTCGCCGTGTTCTGGGAGGGGTTCGGCGTGCTGAGCGGCGGGTCGCGGATCCTGATCTCCCGCGCGGACGCCTCGGACGAGCTGCCCGAGTGGATGAGCGACACCCGGCCGACCGGATGGGAGCACCCCGAGACCGCCGCCGCGGCGACGGTCGAGCTGCCGGGGCGGGAGGGGCCTCTGCTCTCGCTCGACGTCAGGGTGCTCGAGGACACCGCGTGGGCGCGCGCGGCGGGCTTCGCCGACGCCTCCGGGCTCGTCGTGCAGACTCCACTCGCGCTCTGGCCGGAGGACCGGGCCTGGTACCTCGCGAGCGAGGTCGACTTCGACTCGACGCTGATCGGCGGCTCGCGCGCCCTCGTCGACGACCTGCTGCGGCTCTCCGCCGCGGGGCGGATCGAGGCGCTCCTCCTGCCGGAGCAGGTGGACCTCACGAGCACCGGTGACCGGCTCGACCCGAGGCGGCGGTGACGGGGTGAGCGACGAGGACGACGAGCGCTGGCTCGTGGTGAAGGGCCGCCGGTGGCGGCGCACCGACCCCTCGCTGCCGGAGGACGTGGTCGCCGTCCTCACCTCGCACCTCGGGCGCGGGCGCTCGGGAGTGCGCTCCGCCAGGCTGCACGAGGACGCGGAGGCGGAGGCGCTGGCGCGCAGGAGGGTCGGGCTCGCCAAGCACGGGCTGGGCGAGCGCGGACCGGCATGGTGGGACGAGCCCGAGGCCGATCGGCTCGAGCGCGCCCGCGAGGCGCTGCGGGCGCTCGAGGAGCTCGACGCTCCGGAGGACTGACTCGGCTTCTGCATCCCCCGAGCGTGCTCGTCGGGCGAGGCGGGCGGGGAATGCCCGAGCGGATCCGGGGAGAGCGCGCGGAACCGCGGCCTGTGGAGGAGGACCGCCCCCGCCGAGCCCGCCCGCTCGAGCCCGCCGGCCCCTAGCGGAACCTCACCACGAAGCCGTCCTCCGGCCCGGTCGGGAAGCTCTGCAGGCTGACGCGCAGATCCTGCCCGTCCTCGACGTCGTACGGGTGCCCCGCGGCCAGGAACTCCAGCGCCGCGGACAGCAGGTCGACGATCGCCGGCTCGCCCGGGCACCGGTGGTCGCCTCCGTAGTGCCCGCCGGCCTGGGCGATGAAGCCGTTGCGGTCGACCGGCGACCGGAACCGCTCCGGATCGAAGCGGCCCGGCGCCTCCCAGTGCGAGCCGTGGTCCGTCGCGTAGAGGTCGAGCAGCATCCACTGCCCCGCGGGAAGCGTCTCGCCGCGGAAGTCCAGCTCCCGGCGGGCCCTTCCTCCGACCATCGGGAAGAACGGGTAGAAGCGCCGCACCTCGTTCGCGAACGCGACGCGCTCCTCCTGGTCGGCGAGCCGCTCCCGCCACTCCGGATGCCGGTGCAGCGCGAGCGCCGCCAGGACCACGAAGCGCCCCACCGCGACCGTGGGCCGCAGCACGTTGATCAGCTCCACCGCGGCGACCTCGACGGGCAGGAGGCCGCCGTCCTCCTTCTCGTGCGCGATCCGGTGCAGGGGAGTCGGGGAGGGTCCGGCCGTCCGGCTCGCCTCGATCAGGCCGCGCGCCCACCGCTCGGTCGAGCGGCGGCGGAGTCGCGCGGCCCAGTTGGGCGGGCCGAAGCGCCCGGCGTTGTCGATCATCGCCCGGAGCTCGTCCGTGCGCCGCAGTACCTCCTCCTCGTCGGCCTCGATGCCGGCCCAGGACAGGACCGCGCGGCCCAGGACCTCCGCGGCGACGTCCTGGAGGCGGACCCGCTCGCCGGTCAGCCGGGCGGCGGCCGCCTGCCACTCCCGCGCGAAGGCCGAGACCAGCCTCGACCGCTGCTCGGGCGTCTCCACCAGATCCAGGAACATCCGCTTCCGCCGCCGGTGCGGCTCGTCCTCGAGGGTCTGCAGGCTGCCCTCGTCCTGCAGGAGGTGCAGCACGGAGCCGGGCAGCGCGCCCTCGCGGTCGAAGCGCCCGCCCTCGTAGAAGAAGCGCGCCGCCTCGATGCCGCGCGCCATGATCACGGGCCGTCCGAGGATCCGGGTGCGGAACGCGTCCGCGCCCACGTCGTCGAAGCGCCGCGTCCCGAAGAGGTAGCCGTCGGCGAGGACGGCCGCGCTGCTGTCGACCGCGGGGAGGACGGGGATCGAGGCGGCGATCAGCCGGCCGATCCCTCGGTGTCGTCGCCCTCGGCCTGCGAGGGCTTGTCGACGCCCGCGTCGTCGACGTGGTCGTGGTTCTGCGGGTTCTCCTGCGGCTGCTCGGTCCGGTCGGTCATGGTGCTCCTCTCGCGTCGGCGCGGTGCGCGCCTCGCGGCCACGGTAGGAAGAGCGCGGCGGACCCGGGTACCCCGTTGACTCGCGGGGGAGGGGCGGGCAGACTCCGCCGCCCTCAGCGCCTCCGCAGGAGGACCGGCGCGGTCGCCCAGACCACGGCGAGCAGCAGCAGCACGCCTCCGCCCGCCCAGAGGCCCGCCGGCCCGCCCAGCACGACGTCGAACACGAAGCCCACGACTCCGACGAACAGCAGCGATCCCGCCGCGAGGCACACCGTGACCACCCGGTTGCCGAACCGCACCAGCTCGGCCTTCCTTCGCCGCTGGAACAGCAGCCGGTGGGCGATGACGGGCGCCAGCGCCAGGATCGTGACGCACGCGGCGAGCAGGACGAGCACGAGGTAGAGCGCCACGTCCGGCGGCGCGAGGTCGGCGAAGCGCTGCTGGAAGCACAGCGTCAGCAGGAAGCCGCCCAGGATCTGCGTGCCGGTCTGCACGACCCGCAGCTCCTGCAGGATCTCGTTCCAGTTGCGGTCGGATCGCTCCTCCACCGTCTCGTCGCGACCGGAGTCGGGGGCGGAGGGGTCGACGGGTCGGTCGCTCATGGGACGAGGGTAGAGCTCAGGCGAGCAGGGACTCCGCCAGCGAGATCGCCCCGCGCACCCCGGACTCGTCGCCGAGGGCCGGGCGCACGATGCGGATCCGCCCGCCGCCCGTCCCCGTCGCTCCGGGCGCGCCCATCAGCCGCTCGACCTCGGCCTCGACCGCGGGGACGAGCCCCGGCGTCTTCGACACGCCTCCGCCGACGACCGCGAGCCGCACGCCCGCGACGTAGGCGAGCGTCGTGACGAGCTGCGCGAGGTAGTAGGAGCTGAAGCGGAGGTTGGCGGCCGCCTCCTCGGGGCCGAGGCGGGAGCCGTCGACGCCCCAGCGCGCCGAGATCGCGGGACCGGCGACCAGGCCCTCGAGGCAGTCGCCGTGGAACGGGCAGGTGCCGGCGAAGCCGTCCTCGGGGTGGCGGCGGGGCAGCAGGTGCGCGACCTCGGGCCAGCCGCTGCCGGCGAGGAGCCGTCCACCCGCGATCACGCCGCCGCCGACTCCGGTGCCGACGGTCAGGTAGACGAAGTCGTCGACTCCGGTTCCGGCGCCCCAGCGGGCCTCGCCCAGGGCGGCTCCGTTGACGTCGGTGACCAGCGCGAGCCGCGCGCCCGGTGCGGCCGCGCCGATCGGGCCGAGGACGTCGGTGCCCTCCCAGCCGAGCTTCGGCGTGGAGGTGAGGTGTCCGTAGGTCGGCGAGCCGGGATCGATGTCGAGCGGGCCGAAGGAGGCGACGCCGACCGCGGCGACGGTGCCGTCGACTCCGTGGCCGCTGACGAAACCGGCCAGATCGGCGAGCGTCTCCGCGGGCCCGCGGGTCGGCAGGGTCGTCGTCGCGAGGATCCGCTCGGGATCAGCGGCGTCGGCGACCGCCGCGACGACCTTCGTGCCCCCGGTCTCGATGCCGACGAGGAGGGGACGGTCGGCGGTGGCGCTCATGGATCTCCAGGGCTCGTGCGGTGCGTCTCGGGTCTCAGCAGGCGGACAGCGAGCGCACCTGCGCCGACAGGGTCAGGGGGCTGCCGAGGAGCAGCACCTGATCGAGGTCGTGGCCCTGCATCTTCACACGGGTGCTGCGCGGCAGGCAGGTCGGCTCGCTGAGGTAGAGCGGGGCGCCCTGCTTCGCGGCGACCGGGCCGACGGCCAGCGCGTCGGCGAAGCCGGTGGCGGTCGCGAGGTAGACGGTGTCGCCCAGCTCGGACGGCGGGAAGACGTCGTTGAGGTGTCGGCTGGTGTCGTGGCGGTCCGTCCCGGCGATGCGCGACACGGTGTCGGCGATCTTCGCGGCGCGGAGGTCGGCCTCCACGGCGGTCGAGATCGACGGCGCACCGCCGAGCAGCTGCACGGAGGAGGGGTCGAGTCCGGCGAGGGTGTCACGGGTCGGCTGGTCGAGGCGCGAGCGGGCGCCGTCGACGAGGAGGACGGGCTCGGCGCGGCGGCCGGCGATCGGCGCGACCGAGAGGGCGTCCGGGAAGTTGGTGCCGGTCGCGACGAAGACGTTCTCGTAGCTGCCGTCGGGGAAGGCGTCCTCGACGATCCGGCGCGAGGTGTCGTAGCGGTCGACGCCCTCGATGCGCTCGGTCGGGATCCCGAGGGCCTTCACCTGCTGGAGTACCGACTCGCTCACGGAGAGGGCGCTGCCGACCACGACGATCCGCTGCGGGGCGAGGCGGCGCAGCTCGGCCGCCACCACGGCGGGCAGGACGCTCGGGTCGGTGAGCAGGAGGGCGCCGCCCTGCTTCGCGGCGGCGGGGCCGGCGCTCAGCGCGTCCGGCCAGTTCGCTCCGCTGGCGAGGTAGACGACGGGGGCGCCGTCGGCGAATCCGGAGGCGGTCACCGCGACGGCGGTCGCGTACCGGTCGGTCCCGGCGAGGCGGGCGACGTCGGAGGAGTAGGCCGACGGGAAGAAGTCGATGCCGCTGCGGCCGCCCGGCGGCACGGAGACGACCGCGCGCTCGTCGAGGCGGGCCAGGCGCGAGAAGTACTGGTCGTCGTAGGCGGGGTACCCCGGCTCCACGAGGCGCAGGAGGTAGTCGCCGGCGGGCAGGGCGAGGTCGCCCGTGTCCCACGCGCGGGCGGCGCCGGGGGCTCCGGTGACGGGGACGGTGTCGAGGAGCGAGGACGTCCCTCCGTCGACCCACCAGGCCTGCACGTCGAAGGAGGGGGAGGAGACGCCCGGGACCGCGTCGGCGGTGACCGATCCGGACAGCTCGGCGGTGCGCAGGAGGGAGATGGCGACGGACTCGTCGGTCCCCCGGGTCGTCCTCGCGGCCTCGGCGACCGGGGTGTCGCCGAACCAGGTCGGGTACCAGTCGTCGCTGCCGATCAGGTTCGCGCGGACGGTGAGGGGCTCGCCGCCGGGAACGGGGAGGGAGAAGTCGGCGCCCGTGTTCGCCTGGGCGACCACGTCCCCTTCGGCGTCCTCGACCTGGACGTAGAAGTACGGGTTCTCGGGGGCGGGGTGCTCCTCATCGGCGTCGCGGAGCGCGATGGTGCCCGAGAGGACGACCTCGGCGGCCGCCTCCTGCGCGGCGCTCGCGCCCGGGAGATCGGGGGCGGCGACGGCCGGACCGGCGGCGAGGCCGGCCAGCAGGAGAGCGGAGACGCCGATCGCGGCGAGGGGGCGTGCGGGCACGGCGGGCCTTTCGGCAGGATCCGCGGGAGGCCGCGGCGGACACGGTGTCTGAATGCTAGCCGCCGCCCGCCTCCGGGCGAGGGCGGGTGTCGGCGGGATGGGCCCCCGTCCGGGGGACGATGGTGGTGGATTCCCGGGGCCGCCGGAGGAGTCCGCGCGAGCAGGCTCGCCCCGGCGACCCGGGTCGGATCCCCTACTTGACGACCGCTGCGGTGGCGGCGGAGGTGCGCGTCGCCGTCGTGTAGTCGGCCTTCTTGCCGGTGACGGTCACCGTGATCTTCTTCCCCACCGTGGCGCTGGTCGGCTTGTAGGTGGCGGAGGTCGCCCCGGAGATCGCGGTGCCGTTCGCCTTCCACTGGTAGGTGAGGGCCACCGGCGAGGGACCCCAGGTGCCCGGCTTGGCGGTCAGGGTGGAGCCGACCTTCGCGGTGCCGGTGATCGTCGGGGTCGCGGCGGAGAGGGTGCCCGCCACCACGGCGCTCGTCTTCGCGGAGGTCTTCGTCACGGCGGTGAATCCGGACTTCGACCCCGTGACCGTCACGGTGATCGTCTTCCCGAGAGTGGCGCCGGTCGGCGTGTACGTCGCGGACGTCGCCCCGCTCAGAGCGGTGCCGTTCGCCTTCCACTGGTAGGCGAGGGCGACGGGGGAGGGGCCCCAGGTGCCGGGCTTCGCGGTGAGGGTCGAGCCGACCTTCGCCGTGCCGCTGATGGTCGGCGTCGCAGCGGTGATCGCGCCGCCGGTCACGGCAGCGGTCCCGGAGGAGACCCGCGTGGTCGAGACGTAGCCCGACTTCGAGCCCGTGACGGCGACGGTGATCACCCTGCCCGCGTCGGCTGCGACCGGGCGGTACGTGGTGCCGGTCGCCCCGCTGATCGCGGTGCCGTTCGCGAGCCACTGGTAAGCGAGGGCGACAGGGGAGGGCCCCCAGGTGCCGGCGCTCGCCGTGAGCGTCGAGCCGACCGCGGCGGTGCCGGTGATCGTCGGGGTGGCGGCGGTGAGAGCGGTGCCGCCGATGACGACGCTTCTCGTCACGCCGTCGCTCTCTCCGGCGGAGTTCAGAGCGCTCACCCGCAGCGTGTAGGCGGAACCGACGGTCAGATTGGAGAACGTCTGCGAGAGCTTCGACGCCGACACCACAGTGGTCCAGGGGCCGGATCCACTGTTGTCGATGCCGTCGCGGGACACGCGATACCCGGTGATCGAGGTCCCGCCGGTGTCGGTCGGAATCTTCCAGTTCAGGGTCGCGCTGCGGGTAGAGCTGTCGGGGATCGCCACGACGGAGCTCGGCTCGGAAGGTGCGCGGTGCGGCTCGACGACGATCGTGGTCGTCGCGGACTCGCCCTGACCGATCTTGTTGAAAGCGGTGACCGAGAAGGTGTACTCGGTATTCGCCTTCAGATTCGTGAAGGTCTGGCTGTAGGGCTGAGCGGAATCGCTCCGCACGGTGCTCACAATGGTCGACCAGGGTCCGCTGCCGCTCGCGTCAGTGCCGGACCGGCCGACGCGATAGCCGAGAATCGGCGAGTTGCCGTCCCCGACGGGCGGCTGCCACGTCACGACGACCCGCCGATCGGAACCTGCAATCGCTCGCAGTTCTGTGACCGGCATCGGGGTGGAAGTGCTCCACGATGCGGTTGCGCATGCTGGTTCGCCGGAGGAGTACTCCGGCGTCTCGTCGCCCATGTATGCGAAAGTCTCCGCAACGATGCAGAAGTTGTACTTCTGCCCCGGCTTCATCTGAGTTGTGGCCTCCATCGTTTGCGAGTCGACGAGGTCCCCGTCGTAGTCCGGATAGCCCTCAGCGGAGGAGTACCAGTGATAGCGATCGAAAGAGCAGAGCATCCCGTCCTTCGTCGGCGGAGCCCATCGCCACGTGACGGTTCCGGTGCCCGACACTTCTCCTGTGACCTGAGCCGGAGCCGGCGCAGTCCACCAATGGTCGAGTGCCGTGGTCGCGGTCGTGCTCTGGGTGCTGGAAGGCACGAGCAGGACTCCATCGGAGCCTCCCTCGAAAGGAACGCTGAAATCGGTGACGCTCGCCACTTCGATGTAGTAAGGGTCCTGGTCGGAGCGGAGATCCACCGTGATCGACGTGGCCCCTGAAGCGGAGTAGAGCCGGACGGAATCGTTCCATCCGCCGCCGTCCCACCAGTCGCCCTTCTTCATGTAGATGTGCACGCGATAGCCGGCGACCTTCTGCGCGGGTGCCGTCCACGAGATGGTGACGGCGTCCGTGCAGCTGTTGTCAGAAGCGACGACGTTCGTCGGCGCGGCCGGCGATCCTGCGGCCTGGGCCGGGGTCGCGACGAAGAGGGAGAGGAGCAGGGCGAGGAAAAGGGAGGCGCTGAGGGTCTTCGTTCGCATGGAGGAGGGCATCCGGATTCGTCGGAGCGAGAAGGCCGACGACTGTCGGGCCGGAGGGATCGTCCCATGCCGCTTATCGCTGCCCTAAGTCCCCCATTCAGGGCGAATTCGGCGGATTCCACAGATGTCATCAGCGCGATGACAAGAGAGAGGGATAAGGCCTTCTCGCCGAGAGGCGCAACGTCGTCCCTCCGAAAGCCGCCTCAAGGCGAGAGTCGCGGCGGCATCACAGCGCCCTGCGGAAGACCGGCGGCGTTTTCCCGCGCCGCCCCCACTGTTCACGCGCGTTCCGTGCGCCCCACGGCGAGAACCGCACGATCGGCGCGTGCAAGACTGGGCGCGAGCGTGCTCCATCCCGTTGCGTCATGCGCGGGGCACGGAGCCACTGGACCCGGTCCGCTCATCCGCATCCTTTCGCAGGAGGACTCGAATGACCGATACCGCCGTGCTCGCCGAGGCACCCGCCCGAACCCCCGTCGCGAAGACGATCCTGATGTGCCGTCCCGAGCACTTCACCGTCGTCTACCGCATCAATCCGTGGATGGACCCGCAGGTCCCCACCGACACCTCCCTCGCCGTCCGGCAGTGGCAGACCCTCTACGACACCTACGCCGATCTGGGCTTCACCATCGAGCTGATCGAGCCCGAGGCCGGACTGCCGGACATGGTCTACGCGGCCAACGGCGGATTCGTGATCGACGGCATCGCCTACGGCGCCTCCTTCACCTACCCCGAGCGCCAGCCCGAGGGCCCGGCGTACATGGACTGGTTCCGCTCGGCCGGCTTCGACGTCCGCGTCCCCGAGGAGGTCAACGAGGGCGAGGGCGACTTCCTCCTCGTCGGTGAGCGGATCCTCGCCGGCACGGGCTTCCGCTCCGCCTCCGACTCGCACGCCGAGGTCGCCCGCGTCTTCGGCCGCGAGGTCGTCACGCTCGAGCTCGTGAACCCGTCGTTCTACCACCTCGACACCGCGATCGCCGTGCTCGACGACACGAACATCGCCTACCTACCGAGCGCGTTCAGCGAGGAGGGCAACCGCACCCTCCGCGAGCTCTACCCCGACGCGATCCTCGTCTCGGAGGAGGACGCGTCCGTGCTCGGGCTCAACTCCTTCTCCGACGGCCTCAACGTCGTCATCGCCTCCCGCGCGACGGGCTTCGAGCGTCAGCTGCGCGAGCGCGGCTACAACCCGATCGGCGTCGACCTGTCCGAGCTGCTGCTCGGCGGCGGCGGCGTGAAGTGCTGCACGCTCGAGCTGCGCCGCTGACCCACTCCCCGTGGTCGGCGACCAGCAGCGCCGACTCACCCTCCACTGTCCAGGATCCGTCGCACTCGACGCCGAGTGCGACGACTCCTGGAGAGTCGATCGTCCCCTCAGGAGGAACGACATGAGCATCACCGACACCGACACCGCCCGCTCCGCCGCCCTCATCGCCGCGGAGGAGGAGCACGCCGCCCACAACTACCACCCGCTGCCCGTCGTCGCGGCCACCGGCGACGGCGCCTGGATCACCGACGTCGAGGGCGTCCGCTACCTCGACTGCCTCGCCGCCTACTCCGCCGTGAACTTCGGCCACTCGCACCCGGTGCTGCTGGAGGCGGCCCGCGAGCAGCTCGGCCGCGTCACCCTGACCAGCCGCGCGTTCCACAACGACCGCCTCGGCCCGTTCGTCACGGCGCTCGCCGCGCTCGCCGGCAAGGACATGGTCCTGCCGATGAACACGGGCGCGGAGGCGGTCGAGTCGGGCATCAAGGTCGCCCGCGCCTGGGGCTACCGGGTCAAGGGCGTCGCTCCGGGCCGGGCGAACATCATCGTCGCGGCGGGCAACTTCCACGGCCGCACGACCACGATCATCTCGTTCAGCGACGACGCGGAGGCGCGCGACGGCTTCGCTCCGTTCACGCCCGGATTCCGCACGGTCCCGTTCGGCGACGCGGAAGCCCTCGAGGCCGCGATCGACGACGACACCGTGGCGGTGCTGATCGAGCCGATCCAGGGCGAGGCGGGCATCGTCGTGCCGCCGGCCGACTACCTCCCGGCCATCCGCGAGATCACCGCGCGCCGCAACGTCCTCTTCATCGCGGATGAGATCCAGTCCGGCCTCGGCCGCACCGGCGCCACCTTCGCCTGCGACCTGGTCGGAGTCGTCCCCGACGTCTACCTGCTCGGCAAGGCGCTCGGCGGCGGCATCGTCCCCGTCTCGGCCGTGGTCGCGGACGCCGACGTGCTCGGCGTCCTGCAGCCGGGCCAGCACGGCTCCACCTTCGGCGGCAACCCGCTCGCCGCGGCCGTCGGCCTCGCAGTCGTCGAGATGCTCGCGACCGGCGAGTACCAGGCCCTCGCCCGCGAGCGCGGCGCGCAGTTGCACGCCCGCCTCGAGGCGCTGATCGGCCGCGGAGTGGTCGCCGTCCGCGGCGCCGGACTCTGGGCCGGCATCGACATCGACCCGGGGCTCGCCTCGGGCCGCGCCGTCTGCGAGGCCCTGATGGCCCGCGGAGTGCTGGCCAAGGACACGCACGGCTCGACGATCCGCCTGGCGCCGCCGCTCGTGGTCACCGCTGCCGAGATCGACTTCGCCGTCGACGAGCTGGAGGCCGTGCTCGAGTCGCTGCGCTGAGGCGCACCGTCCTCCCTCCGCGAGGTGCCGCTCCGGTCCGCGACACGCCGTGTCCGGCGTGCCCGAACGGCATCCCGCGGGAGGGGGAGGGACGTGTTGAGACGGGACGTCTCGATGTCGCGGCAGGCCGTCGCCGCTCTGCGATACTCGCGCGATGAGCACACCTCTCCCGCCGGAGAACACCCCGCCCTCGTCCCCCGACCAACCCGCCGCAGGCCCCGCCTACGGCACGGCGACCCTCCCTCCGCGCCCCCGCGCGACCGGCCCGGCCGGCCTCGCCATCGCCGCACTCGTCGTCGGCATCGTCGCGTTCCTCGTCGGCCTCGTGCCGGTCTTCGGAGCACTCGTCGGGATCGCCGCCGTCGTCCTGGGCATCCTCGCCCTCCGCCGCGGTCAGTCGAAGGCGATGTCGATCACCGGCGTCGTCCTCGGCGGTCTGGCCGTCCTCGCCTCGCTCCTGACGACGATCGGCTTCGGAGCCGCCGTGAACTCCGCCTCGAGCGACCGCCCGGCGGCCGTGATCGTCGAGTCGTCCGAGCCCACGACCGCTCCCGTCGTGCCGGCCACGGAGGAGGCGGAGGTCGTCGAGACGGCGGAGCCCGCACCCGTCGAGACGGCGGAGCCCGCACCCGTCGAGACGGTCGCCCCTGCCCCGGCGCCTGTCGAGACGGCGGCTGCTGCGCAGGTCTCGCCCGAGTTCGCCTCGGCACTCATCAAGGCGCAGAGCTACTCCGAGATGCTCCACATGAGCAAGGCGGGCCTGTACGGCCAGCTCACCTCCGAGTACGGGGAGCAGTTCTCGCCCGAGGCCGCGCAGTACGCGGTGGACACCGTCTCCGCCGACTGGAACGCCAACGCGCTGGCGAAGGCCAAGGACTACCAGGCCCAGATGGCGATGGCGCCGGAGGCCATCCGCGACCAGCTGACCAGCGAGTACGGGGAGCAGTTCACGAGCGACGAGGCCGACTACGCCATCGCGCACCTGAACGACTAGTCCCACTCGGACCGTCGCGGCACTGCGCGGCCACTGAGCAGGTCTTCCCGGAGCGCGCCGCCGTCCGTCGCCCACGACCCGGGCGACGGAGGGCGGCGGACCACCGGAGCCGGTTCAGGCCAGGACGGCGAGGGTGACGGGGAGCGCCTCGCTCCACCTGCCGGTCAGCCGCTCCTCGCCCTCGAGGAACGGCGGCGCGAGGACCCGCGCGAGGACGAGAGTCAGACCGTCGGCCGAGGTCGTGGTGGTCCGTGCGTCGCTGCGGACGAGCACCGTCGACGGCGGCCCGGACGCTCCGGCGCCTGATCCGCTGCCCTGCACCGTCGCGGTCGGCGGGCGGACGATGCGCTGCCCGTCCTCCTCGAAATGCTGCTCGACCTCCCGGGCGCCGGTGCGGATCGCCGTGGCGAAGGCGGCGATCGCGACGGGGTCGCCGGCACCGTCGTAGACCCAGCGACGACCGAGGACGGTGTGCTCGACGGTCGCGAGGAGATGCGCGTCACCGCCGGCGAGAGGCGAGCCGCGGTAGGTCAGCGGCACCTGGAGCGGCGGCTGCCCGGTCGACTGGACGATCAGCGTCTCCACTCCCACCTCGCCATCGGGGTCGTCGAACCGGTAGGCGCCGAGCTGCGTGAATCCGCCGCCCTCGCACCAGGGCTGCGTCGGCGCCCATGCCTCCACGATCTCGAGCTTCCCGGGGGTGATCGTCGCACGGTGCAGAAGGGCCATGCACCGAGAGTAGAGCCGGCCGATCCGTCCGGAGGAGTGCCCGTCAGCGAGCGGCGCCCGCCGTCGCCGACTCGGGCAGGCTGCTCATGGGGAGGGTGTACTCGCCCTTCAGCGCCGAGATCCAGACGGTGGTCGGGGCGACGGCGGCGAAGTTCGAGTTGAGCAGCGCCATCAGCGTGGTGTGCAGGGAGTGCGCGTCGATGGAGCCGGCGTCGTTCGCGATCGCGATCGCGCCCGTCGCATCCGAGAGGACCTCGGCGCGGAGCCCGTGCGTCTCGGCCTCGGCGGCCGAGGCGAGGATGCAGTTGTTGGTCATGTAGCCGACGAGGGTGATCGTGTCGACGTCGTGCTCGCGGAGCCAGTCGAGCAGGTCGGTCCCCGCGAAGACCGTGCCGAACTGCTTCGTGACGTTCTTCCACGAATCCGAGCGGCGCTTCTCGATCTCCGGGTGCAGCGCGAAGGACGGACCCGACGGGTCGAAGATCGGCGCTCCCTCGCCCGCGCTGTGCTGGACGACGGCGATCGGGAGGCCCGCGGCGGCGGCGGAGTCCAGAGCGGCGGCGATCCTCGGCAGCGACTGCGCGTGCGGCGGGTACTGGATCTCGAGCGGACCGCTGAAGTACTCCTGCTGCACGTCGACGAGGATCAGTGCGCGGCGCGGTGTGGTCATGAGGGGCTCCCATCGGTGGCGGACGTCCCCGATCCTCCCGCCCGGGGCTGGGAGCGGCGGTCAGCCACGCGGCCCGCGACCCGGTCGTGGGCGCAGGCCCACACCTCCTCGTGCTCGAGCGGAGTGAGGACGCCGGCGTCGAGCAGCCGGTCGGCCCGCCGCAGCACGGCCGCGATCGCCGCCTGCTCGGCGACGGCGGGGGAGTCGACGTCCGCGATCACGAGCCGGCGGGCGCAGGCCCGGCGGAGGCGGCGGGTCGAGCGGGCCGAGAAGAGCAGGAGCGACGCGGTCGGCAGGGCGAGCGCGGCCAGCAGGAGGAGCGGCAGCCGGTCGAGCACGAGCGTCCCGACGGCGCCGGCGGCCGTCACGGCAACGACCAGCTGCGGACCGGCCGCGTGCAGGCGGAGGCGCCTCCGCTCCTCGACGGAGGTGCCGGGCGCGAAGACGACGAGCTCGCTCCGGACGACGCCGTACCGGCTCGCGCCGACGGTGTGGCGGCCCCAGCGGGGGCCGGCGTCGAAGAGGCGGAGGAGCAGGTGCACGAGCGCCATCGTCGCCCCGCGACGGCGGGTGGGAGGGGATCCTGACGGAACGCGGACGCGTTCCGGGCCGATCCGCACGGTCCGCTCGCGCGACGCTCACGACCCCCTCACGACGCGGGATCGCGCGTCGACGTCCCTCCCCAGCCGATTACCCGTGAGGAAAGCGTGAGGATCCGCTCATTCCGGGCGGGCGCGCTCCTCACGGCGAGTAGAAACATCCAGTGACCTCTTCCGTCGTCCGTGGCGACCCCGACGCCCTCGAACCCTCCCCTCTCTCCTCCGCGCGCGCGGGCGGGGTGAAGGCGTGGCTCCTCGAGGGCCTCCGCGACGACTCCGGAGCCCACCCCGGCCCCCACGCGGCCACCGGCAGGACGCACTCCTGGTGGCGCGTCATGTGCCTCACGGGTGTCGACTACTTCTCGACCCTCGGCTACCAGCCGGCCATCGCGGCGCTCGCCGCGGGCCTCGTCTCTCCGCTCGCGACGATCGTCCTGGTGGTGCTGACGCTCCTCGGCGCGCTCCCCGTCTACCGCCGCGTGGCCCGCGAGAGCTTCCGCGGCGAGGGGTCGATCGCGATGCTCGAGCGCCTGCTGCCCTGGTGGGGCGGCAAGCTCTTCGTGCTCGTGCTGCTGGGGTTCGCGGCCACCGACTTCATGATCACGATCACCCTCTCGGCGGCCGACGCGACGGCGCACGCGGTCGAGAACCCGTTCGCCCCCGCCTGGTTCCACGGGGCGGAGGTGCCGCTCACGCTGGGGCTGATCGCCCTGCTGGGGATCGTGTTCCTGCGCGGGTTCCGCGAGGCCATCTCGATCGCGGTCGTGCTCGTGGCCGTGTTCCTCCTGCTCAACGCGATCGTGATCGCCGTGGCGATCGGGCACGTGGCCGAGAACCCCGTCGTCATCGGCGACTGGTGGTCGGCGCTCACGACCCAGCACGGGAATCCGCTGGTCATGGTCGGCATCGCGCTCATCGTGTTCCCCAAGCTCGCGCTCGGCCTCTCCGGCTTCGAGACCGGCGTCGCGGTCATGCCGCAGATCCGCGGCGACGCGGGCGACACCGAGGACGCCCCGGTCGGCCGCATCCGCGGGGCGAAGCGGCTGCTCATCACCGCCGCCGTCACGATGTCGGCGTTCCTCATCACCTCGAGCTTCGTCACCACGCTGCTCATCCCGCAGGCGCAGTTCCAGCCGGGCGGCGAGGCCAACGGCCGCGCGCTGGCCTACCTCGCGCACGAGTACCTAGGCGAGGGCTTCGGCACGGTCTACGACGTCGCGACGATCTGCATCCTCTGGTTCGCGGGCGCCTCCGCGCTGGCCGGCCTGCTCAACATCGTCCCGCGCTACCTGCCCCGCTACGGCATGGCGCCGCAGTGGGCCGGCGCCGTCCGTCCGCTCGTGCTGGTCTTCACCGTCGTGGCTTTCGTCATCACGATCCTCTTCCGCGCCGACGTCGACGCGCAGGGCGGGGCCTACGCGACCGGCGTGCTGGTGCTGATCACCTCCGCGTCCGTCGCCGTGTTCCTCTCGGCGAAGCGCAGGAAGCAGCGCAAGCGCGCCGTGGGCTTCGCGGTCATCGCGCTGGTCTTCGTCTACACGACGGTCGTGAACGTGGTCGAGAGGCCCGACGGCGTGCGGATCGCGGCGGTCTTCATCGTCGGCATCCTCTCGGTCTCGCTCGTCTCGCGGGTGCACCGCTCGTTCCAGCTGCGCGCCACCTCAGTGGTGTTCGACGCCGCCGCGATCGACTTCCTCACCACGGACGCCGACGACTACGGCGTGATCCGCATCCTCGCGAACGAGCCCGACGACGGCTCCGAGGCGGAGTACCGGGACAAGCTGGCGGAGGAGCAGCGCGACAGCAATCTGCCGATGCGCGGCCCGGTGCTCTTCCTCGAGGTGCACACCACCGACTCCTCCGACTTCGAGGAGGACCTGGTCGTGCAGGGCCGCGTCTGCCACGGCTTCCGCGTGCTCACGGTGACCAGCGGCAACATCCCGAACACGATCGCCACGGTGCTGCTCGAGATCCGCGACCTCACCGGCGTGATCCCGGACGTCTACTTCGAGTGGACCGAGGGCGGCCCCATCTCGAACATGTTCCGCTTCCTCATCACCGGCACCGGCGAGGTCGCCCCCGTCACCCGCGAGGTCCTCCGCCGCGCGGAGTCCCGCCGCGACCGCCGGCCGGGCGTGCACGTGGGCTGACGCCCCGCCGCGCGGAGTCCCGCCGGGACCGCCGGCCGGGCGTGCACGTGGGCTGACGCCTGCTGCGCGGAGTCCCGCCGGGACCGCCGGCCGGGCGTGCACGTGGGCTGACGCCTGCTGCGCGGCGGGGGCGTGGCGGCGCCGAGGTGCCGCTCCTGCTGCAGGATGCCGCCGAGACGCCGCTCCGTCATCGAGACACCGCTGCAGGAGCGGTGCGTCGGCGGAGGAGGCGGCGTCCCGGCGCGCGGCGGCCCCGTAGCGTGGGCGCGGGCACCCGTCGGGGCGCCGACACCGACGAACGGACGACGATGACCCTCGAGGACCAGCGCGCGCACATCCTGACCGGCGCCGTGTACGACGACATGACCCCCGAGCTGGTCGCCGCGCGCGAGCGGGCGGTCCTCGCCTCGAACGCGTACAACGCGAGCTTCGGGCGTCCCCCGGTCGAGCGGGAGGCTCTGCTCCGCGAGCTCGTCGCCTCGGTGGGCGCGGACGCGCACCTCGAGCCGACGTTCCGGTGCGAGTTCGGGTTCAACATCACGATCGGCGACCGCTTCTACGCGAACTTCGACTGCATCCTGCTCGACGGCGCCCCCATCACGATCGGCGACGACGTGCTGTTCGGCCCGCGCGTCTCGATCTACACGTCGAACCACGCCCTCGACCCGGCCGAGCGCGCCGCCGGCGCCTGCACCGCGAAGCCGGTCGTCGTCGGCGACGGTGTCTGGATCGGCGGCGGCGTCACGATCAACCAGGGCGTCACCATCGGCGACGGGGCCGTGATCGGCTCGGGCAGCGTCGTCACCCGCGACGTTCCTCCGCTCACCATCGCGGCCGGCGTCCCCGCCCGCGTCCTCCGCTCGATCACCCCCGACGACCGGACCGGCTACCGCCCGGCCCACTGACGGCGGCCCACGCCGGCCCCGAGACGCCGACTCCGAGACGCCTCGGAACGGCTCCCGGCCTCGCGGCGATCCGCCCTCAGGACTTCACGGTCGACAGGGGCTCGGTGATGCTCTCGAGGCTGCGGCGCTCGGCGTCGACGCCGAAGATCAGGGCGATCACGCCGCCGAGGATCATCACGGCGGCGCCGACGAAGTAGCCGATCGTCAGCGGACCGCGGTCGCTGCCGTCGCCGATCAGGGCGCCGTAGAGGGCGGGGGCGACCGCTCCGGCGATCTGGCCGAGGGTGAAGAAGTACGAGATCGCCTGGCTGCGCAGCTCGAGCGGGAAGATCTCGCTCACGGTGAGGTAGGCGCTCGAGGCTCCGGCGGAGGCGAAGAAGAACGACACGCACCAGAGGATCGTCTGCGTCGTCGCGGTCAGGACGTCCATGCTGAAGAGGACCGCCGAGACGGCCAGGACCGCTCCCGAGACGCCGTAGGTGAGGAAGATCATCTTCCGCCGGCCCCACACGTCGAACAGGTGGCCGAGCACCAGCGGCCCGACGAGGTTGCCGATCGCGAACGGGAAGAAGAAGTACGAGATCGCGCTCTGCTCGACTCCGTAGAAGTTCTCGAGCACCAGCGCGTAGGTGAAGAAGATCGCGTTGTAGAGGAACGACTGGGTGATCATCATCGTCGCGCCCACCAGCGTCCGCTTCGGGTACTGCCGCAGCAGCACCCGGGCGATGGTGCGGAACGGGATGCTCTCCGTCGCCTTCACGGTGATCGCCTTCGCGTCGTCGACAGGCTCGAGCACGCCGCCCTCCGCCTCCACTCGGCGCTCGATCTCGTCGACGGTGCGCTCCGCCTCCTCCTCGCGGCCGTGCGTCATCAGCCAGCGGGGGCTCTCAGGGATGTGGCGGCGGAGGTAGATGATCGCCAGTCCGAGGATCGGGCCGAGGAAGAAGCCGAGGCGCCAGCCGACGTTCTCGGCGAAGAGCGCGTCATTCAGGAAGAACAGGTTGGCCGCGGAACCCAGAGCCGCGCCGCCCCAGTACGTGCCGTTGATCGCGATGTCGACGCGGCCGCGGTACTTGGAGGGGATGAGCTCGTCGATCGCGGAGTTGATCGCCGCGTACTCGCCGCCGATCCCCATGCCCGCGAAGAAGCGGAACACGGCGAGGAAGACGTAGTTCGGCGCGAGTCCCGCCAGGCCGCTGGCGACCAGGTAGATGACGAGCGTCAGGATGAACAGCTTGCGCCGCCCGAGCTTGTCGCTCAGCCGCCCGAAGATCAGGGCGCCCGCGATCTGCCCGCACAGGTAGATCGTGCCGAGCAGGCCGACCTCGAAGGCCGAGAGCCCGAACTCCTTCGCGAAGCCGGCGGAGGCGACGATCTGGATCTCGAGTCCGTCCAGCACCCACGAGAAGCCGAGGCCGACGACGATCGACCAGTGGAAGCGGGTCCAGGGGAGCCTGTCGATGCGGGCGGGCACGAGGCTCCGGACCGGGCCGCGCGGACTGGTGGATGTCGACATGGCGAGCGCCTTCCTGTCGCCCCGGCGTCGTTGCGGAGGAACGCTGTCCCGAGCGCGGCGAGACGACACTAGACCCGCGGGCGGCTCCATATCGCCGGGCTATTCACCCCTTGTCACGGACCGCCGAGCGGGTGTATCCCGGGCATCGGTGCCCACCCGGAGGCGGAGCGAGGCGCGGTGGACGCGAGCCCGGATCCGTCCCGCGAGGCCTGACACCGCCCGCCTCCTCGGCCTAGCGTGGAGGCATGATCGACGCGACGCCCGCGGGCACCCCCACCTACGTCCTCAGCGAGGGGCCCGTCTGGGATCCGGACACCGCCCGCCTCACCTGGGTCGACATCGAGGCCGGCGCGGTCCTGTCCGCCCCCGTCACCGCGGAGGGGATCGGAGCGATCTCGCGCACCGACGTCGGCGAGCAGGTCGGCGCCGCGCTGCCCCTGGGCGACGGGCGGACGCTCGTCGCGCTGACCCGACGGCTCGCGATCCTGGAGGTCGACGGCTCCCTCACGCGCGGCTCCGAGCTGCTGCCGGAGGGGCACCGCTTCAACGACGGCACGATCGACCCGCAGGGGCGCCTCCTGGTCGGCTCGCTGACCCTCGGCGAGTCGGCGGGCGACGACGTCCTGCTGCGCATCGAGCACGACGGATCCGTCACCGTGCTCGACGACGACCTGCGGCTCTCGAACGGACTCGGCTTCTCGCCGGACGGCTCTGTGCTGTACTCGGCCGACACCGAGTCGGGCGTGATCCACCGCCGCTCCTACGCGGACGCCGAGCACGGCCCGCGCGAGCCCTTCGTCGAGCTCGAGGAGGGCGTGTTCGCCGACGGACTGACCGTGGACGCCGACGGCCGCGTGTGGGTCGCGGTCTGGGGCGGGAGCGGCGTTCGAGTGTTCGAGGCCGACGGCAGCCAGGGCGAGGGCGAGGGCATCAGGATCGACGCCCCGCACTCCTCCAGCATCGCCTTCGCGGGCGAGGACCTGGACATCGCGGTCGTCACCTCCGCATCACGCGACCTCTCGGCGGACGAGCGGGCGCGTCATCCGCACGCCGGTGGACTGTGGATCGCGCAGCCCGGAGCCCGCGGCCGCGCCGCCACGCGCTGGGTGGAGGGCCCTCTGCCCTAGGGGCGGCCGGTCGCCCGTCAGACGGCGGGCGCCGTCGGCGGGCTCGGCTCCGACGCGGGCTGCGGCACGAGGGTCAGCCGCGAGATGCGGTAGCGGTCCGTCTCGGCCACGCGGAGCAGGTGGTCGCCGACGAGGACGGAGTCGCCCACCACGGCCACGCGGCCGATCCGGTCGAGGACGAATCCGCCGACCGTCTCGTACGGGCCCTCGGGCAGCTCGATGCCCAGCTGCTCCGCCAGGTCCTCGAGGATCATTCCGCCGTCGACGTCGTGCAGCTGCTCGGCCGCCTTCGCGTCGACCGCCTGGCGGGCGCCGTCGTACTCGTCGTAGATCTCGCCGACGAGCTCCTCGAGCAGGTCCTCCAGCGTGATGATGCCGTCGGTTCCCCCGTACTCGTCGATGACGACGGCGATCTGGTGGCCGTCCTGGCGCATGGTGCGCAGGGCCGCGAGCACCTTCGTCGTGCCGGGGACCGCGAGGATCGGGCGGGTGATGTCGGCGACGCTGCTCGCGGTGCCGGCGCGGCCCGCCTCCGGGAACGCGGACATCAGGTCGCGCACGTGGACGAAGCCGAGGACGTCGTCGAAGTCGTCGCCGACCACCGGGTAGCGCGAGTGCGGCTGGTCGAGGACCGCCGCGTAGCCCTCGGCCACGCTGAGCGCGCCGCGGAGGAAGTCGACGTCCGGGCGCGGGCGCATCACCTCGGCGACGCGGCGGTCGTCCGCGCGGAAGATGTCGGTGAGCAGCCGGCGGCTGTCCTCGTGGATCTCGGTGTTGCTGGAGATCATGTCGCGCACCTCGTCGGCCGAGACGCTCTCGCCCTTCTCGCGCGGGTCGGCGCCGAGGAGGCGGACGACGGCGTCGGTCGAGACGGACAGCAGCCAGATCACGGGGCGCATCAGGCGCGCGAGGGCGTTGAGCGGGGGCGCGAGGGCCTTGGTGAACGCGACGGACTTCTGCATCGCCAGGCGCTTGGGGACCAGCTCGCCCAGCACCAGGGAGAGGTACGCGATGACGAGGGTCATCAGGATCAGGGCGACGGTCGAGGCGGCGGAGGCCGAGAGGCCGAGCGACTGCAGCGGCGGCACGAGGTCGGGCGCGATGGTCGAGGCGCCGTACGCCGAGGAGAAGAAGCCGGCGAGCGTGACGCCGATCTGGACCGCGGAGAGGAACGTGTTGGGGTTGCGGACGAGCTCGGCGATGCGCCGGCCGCGCTCGCTGCCGGCCTCGATCGCGCGGACCTGGCTCTCGCGGAGGCTGACGATGGCCATCTCGGTGCCCGCGAAGACGCCTCCGAGGAGGACGAACAGCACGACGAGGCCGATGTTGAGGAGGGTGTCGAGATCCACGCCGACCAGAGTAGGGATGCCGGCCGTGAGAACGCCTCGTGGACTCTCAGGGAGCGGGCGGGTACGCGCGACTCCGCGGGAGTCGCGGTAGTCGCTCGCGAGACCGGCGACCTTGGAGGAGTAGCGGGGGCGGGCGGGACGACGTCCCGCCCGCCCGCTCAGGACGCGTCGGCCGGGCGCACGCCGATCGTGAGGATGAGGTTCGCGTAGATGCGGCGGTCGCCCGAGGCGATGGTGAGCGCGACGTCGGGCGTGCGCGCCTCGGCGTAGAAGGCGTGCCGCTCGAGCGAGGTGAAGGGGACGCCGTCGAGGGACCGGCGGAAGGCGTCCTGCGCGGGGACGTCGATCCCGGGCGCGGGGGTCATGACCGTCGCCTCCTCGACGACGATCGCCGAGAGCAGGGCGTCGAGGATCTCGTCGACGGTCAGCATGTCGGGCCGGAGGTTCAGGTGCACCAGGGCGGAGTTCGGTCCGAGCGTGGTGCCGACGGGGTAGTTGCCGTCGGCGATGAGGACGCGGGAGCCGTGGCCCGCGCGGGCGAGCGCGTGCAGGATCTCGGGGTGGAGGAGGGTCGTGGTCAGCAAGAGGAGCTCCTAGAGGTCGTGGAGGTGGGCGACGGACGAGCCGGCGAGCAGGCGGCCGGGGAGCCTCCGCTCCTGGGGACCGGGCTGCTCCGCCCCGGAGTCGAGGCGGAGGCGGACGAGGGCGGCGGCCTCGGCGGCGATCGCCTCCGTCGGCTGGGCGATCGTGGTCAGGTGCGGGCGGACCACGCGGGCCAGCTCGACGTTGTCGAAGCCGACGACGGAGAGGTCCGTCGGCACGCGCAGCCCGGAGTCGCCGAGGGCGATCAGGGCGCCGACCGTCAGCTCGCGGTTGCTCGCGAACAGGGCGGTCGGCCGGGGGCTCAGGGCGAGGATCCGCTCGACGGCGGCGACTCCGCTCTCGACCGTCAGCGGGCCGCGCACCACGGCGTCGGCGGCGGGGTGCACGCCGCGCTCGGCCAGGGCGGCGAGGAAGCCGGCGGTCCGCTCCCGGGTGGAGGACACTCCGTCCTCCCCACTGAGCACCGCGATCGAGCGGTGGCCGTGGTCGAGGAGGTGGCGGGCGGCGGAGGCGCCCGCGCCCGCGTTGTCGAGCGCGACGCGATCGGTGACCAGTGCGTCGTCGATCCAGTCGACGGCCACCACGGGGGTGCCCTGCTCGGAGGCGCGGCGCAGCGCGTCGACGTCGCCCGCGGACGGCACCGCCACGATCCCGTCGACCATCTTCTCGAGCAGCAGGTCGACCGCGGCTCCCGGCTCGGGGCGGCTCACGCCGACCAGCACGCCGATGCCCTCCTCGCGCAGGGCCCGCTCGAGGCCCGCGATGATCGAGAGGTGGAACTCGTTGTCGAGGGCGGGCAGCAGCACTCCGACCGTGCGGGAGCGCCGCGAGCGCAGGCCTCGAGCGAAGCCGTTGACCCGGAAGCCGACCTCGGCGGCCGCCGCCTCGATCGCGGCCCGGTTCTCGGGGCGCACGGGGAGCCCGTTGTAGTGCTTCGAGATGGTCGAGAGCGAGAGGCCGGTCAGCCGCTGCAGGTCCTTGTAGGTGGCCACGTCACAGGGTGGCGCGGGGCGAGCCGTAGCCGCTCCAGCCCGGGATCGTGCCGTCGGCGTCCCACAGGTCGAGCCAGCCGGAGCTGCCGGGCCAGAGGAAGACCTGGCCCTTGATCAGCCGGTTGTTGCGCTCGGCGCCGCGCAGCGCCTCCTGCTCCTCGGCCGTGAGCACCAGGGAGGCGGCGGCCAGGTTCGCCTCGATCTGCTCCGGCTTCACCGCGAAGGGGATCGGGATCTGGCCGCGGTTCACCGCCCAGGCGAGGCACACGACGGCCGGATGCACGCCCCGCTCCTCGGCGATCGCCCGCACCGCGGGGTGCTCGATGTCGACGATGTCGCCCTCCACCCGATCGCGCTCCGGCCGCGACGGCGAGCCCAGCGGCGAGTAGCCGATCGGCTGGATGCGGTGGTCGAGGCAGAAGCGGAACAGCTCCGGCTGCTGGAAGCAGGGGTGCAGCTCCATCTCGTTCAGCTGCGGGGCGATGCGGACGTCGGCGAGGATCCGCTCGAGCTTGGGGATCGTGACGTTGGAGGTGCCCAGGTGCCGGACGAGGCCCCGGTCGACCAGGCTCTCGAGCGCGCGCCAGGTCTCGAGGAACGCCTCGTGGACGTACGGGCGGGCGTGCGGATCGCGTGCGTCGGTCTCGGCGTGCGGCGGGTGGTGGTTGGGGAAGGGCCAGTGCACGAAGACGGCGTCGAGCACGTCGAGGCCGAGATCGGCGAGCGAGCGCTCGACGGAGGCGACGGCCGCCGCGGGCTCGTGCGCGTCGTTCCAGATCTTCGACATGACGAAGAGCTCGTCGCGGTCGACTCCGGAGTCGACGATCGCCCGGCCGACGCGCGGCTCGTTGCCGTAGACGGTGGCGCAGTCGAGGAGGCGGAAGCCGGCGCGGAGGGAGTGCTCGACCGCGAGGCCGACGGTCTCGGCGTCGTAGCGGTCGGAGCCGAACGTGCCGGCGCCGATCGCGGGGATGCGGCTGCCGCTCGCGAGGACGCGGTGGCTCGGCGGAGTGGGGGCCATGCGGATCCTCCTGGTGCGGCGGCGGGGGCGAAACGTTGCGCTTCACGGTAGGCGGGGGAGGGCGGCGGCGTCAACGATGCTGTGGACCGATGTGCGTAACGTTTCGTGCGGTGGGTGCTTTCGTCCTCCGTTCCTGCCCCGCCTCCCTCGACAGTCCAGTAGTCGTCGCACTCGAGCGCGACTGCGACGACTCCTGGACTGTCGAGAAGAGCCCCGCCCCTCCGCTCAGACCAGCCGGCGCGACTCCTCCGTGACCACGCGGAACCAGCGCGCGCCGTAGCCGTCGAGGGGCACCGACACGGCGCCGTCCTCGTCTAGCGGGAGCGACTCGCCGCCGAGGGAGTCGACCAGCCGCGCCCCGGCGGGGGTGTCGGGGAGCGTCAGGTGCGCCGTGCGCGGGTTCGACGCCAGGTTGTGCACCGCGACGGTCGTGCCGGTCGACGCGGACATCCGGTGCGCGAGCACGCTCGGCTCGTCGCAGGGCAGGTGCGTGTACTCGCCCCAGCCGATCTCCGGCGACCGCCGGTACAGCCAGGCGAGGCCCTTCACGTGGGCCAGGAGGGAGTCCGGATCCTGGAGCTGCGCGGCCGCGTTCACGTGCTCGGGTCCGAAGCCGCCGCCGGGAGGGGCGGCGATCAGGTCGGAGGCGTCGGCGCGCGAGAACCCGCCGTTGGCGGCGCTGCTCCACTGCATCGGGGTCCGCACGGCGCTGCGGCCCGGGATGTCGGCGTTCTCGCCCATCCCGATCTCCTCGCCGTAGTAGAGCACCGGGGTCCCGGGCAGCGAGAAGACCAGGCTGTGGACCAGGCGGACGCGGCGCGGGTCGCCGTCGACCATCGGCGGGAGGCGGCGGACGATGCCGCGCCCGTGGATCCGCTGCGACTGCTCCGGAGCGAACGCCGCGAAGACCTCGTCGCGCTCGTCGTCGCTCAGCTGGTCGAGGGTGAGCTCGTCGTGGTTGCGCGCGAAGTTCGCCCACTGGCTGCCGACGGAGATCTCGGGGCGGCTCGCGAGCGCCTCGACGAGCGGCGCCGCCTCCTCCCGGGCCAGCGCGAGGTAGAGGCGCTGGTTGCCGATGAAGTCGAACTGTATCGACAGCTCGTCCGCGTCCTCGCCGCCGAAGAAGCCGAGCTGCTCCTCGCGGGTCACGTTGACCTCGCCCAGCAGCATCGCCTCGCCGGAGCGCCGCGAGACGAAGCGGCGCAGCAGGCGCAGCCACTCGTGCTCGTCGCGTTCGCCGGGCTCGATCAGGTAGGGCACCGCGTCGACCCGGAAGCCGTCGACGCCCAGCTGCAGCCAGAACCCGATGAGCTTCGCGATCTCGTCGCGCACGGCCGGGTTCTCGGTGTTGAGGTCGGGCTGGTGCCGGTAGAAGTGGTGCAGGTAGTACTGGCCCGCCTCCTCGTCGCGGAACCAGACGCCGTCCTCCGCGTCCGGGAACACGTTCGCGGGCTGATCGGCGGGCGGCTCGTCGCGCCAGACGTAGTAGTCGCGGTACGGGCTGTCGCGAGAGGAGCGGGCGGCCTGGAACCAGGGGTGCTGGTCCGAGGTGTGGTTGACGACGAGGTCGACGATCACACGCATCCCGCGGTCGTGGGCGGTCCGGATCACCTCGACGACGTCGCCGTGGTGCCCGAAGCGCTCGTCCACTCCGTAGAAGTCGCTGATGTCGTAGCCGTTGTCGCGGCCGGGGGACCGGTAGAACGGCGCGAGCCAGAGGCAGCTGACGCCGAGCTCGGCCAGGTAGTCGATCCGGTGGACGAGGCCCTCGAGGTCGCCGACGCCGTCGTCGTCCCAGTCCATGAACGTCTTCACGTCGAGGTTGTAGAAGACGGCGGTGCGCCACCACAGGTCGCTCGTGTCGGTGACCCTCATGCGCGGGGCTCCGGGCGGGAGGAGGCGGAGGGTGCGGGGGAGAGGGGCGCGGGCGCGGGCGTCCGGGTGGCGGCGGTGCGGGTGGCGGCGTGCTTGTGCTCGTGATGCGTCACGGAGGGGCTCCAG
>NZ_PSTP01000014.1:0-84834 GCF_002930935.1 Rathayibacter sp. AY1A2
CCTCCCGGTCGATCCCGGCCTCACCGCGCCGCGCGTCCGCCTCCCGCCCCGTCGCTCCCCGCGCCGCCGAGCCCGCCCGAGCCCGTGGCCTCAGCCGCCGCGCCCTGGCCTTCGGGACGTTCTCGGTGGTCGGCGGCCTCTTCGCCACGGCCGCGATCCCCGCGTACGGCGCCCGCAGCTCCTTCGCCACCGCGACCGGCCGCGCCGCCGCGAACCGGGTCGGCCTCCAGAACCTCACCGTCTCCTCCGACGCCGCCGGCCAGACCGCCGTCCGCGACGCCTTCGCCGCACCGACCCAGGCGCAGCTCGACGAGGCCAGCCGCCAGGCGGCCGTGCTCTCCGGATCCAACGGCGGCGAGTTCTCGACCGTGCAGACCCGCGCGGTCGGCGACGACTACCCGTGGCCCTACGAGACCATCGACGACGACGGCGGCGGACTCTCGCCCCTCGGCTACTACTACCGCGAGTGCGTCGACTTCGTGGCCTGGCGCCTCAACCGCGACGCCGGCCGCACCTCCGCGCCGTGGAAGTACACGTGGGGCAACATCACCCCGCTCGGCGGCAGCGCCTACGAGTGGCCGGACAACTGGGCCGAGAAGGGCTGGGCGACCAGCAGCGTCCCGATCGTCGGCTGCGTCGCGTGGTGGACCTACAACCACGTCTCGTACGTGCAGAAGGTCAACGACGACGGCACCGTGCTCCTCGAGGAGTACAACTACGGCGGCAAGCACAGCTACGTGACCCGCACCTTCCCCACGGCGCAGGTCCCGCTCTTCCTGTACCCGCCGGTCCTCTAGGGGGCCTGTCCCGTCGCGCGTCGGCGGGCGATGTGTCGCGATCCGTCCCCAGCGCACGCCGACGGGCGAGGGGGTGCGATCGCGCGTCAGCCGAGCGCGGCGAGGAGGATCGCGAAGGCTGGCGTCGTCGGATCGACGAGCGCCATGTGGTCGGCGTCGGCGAGCTCGTGCAGCTGCACGGCGGGGTGCCGGTCGGCGTATCGGCGGCTGTAGGCGACGGGGACGTCCTCGTCGAGTAGGCCGTGGATCAGCGTGGTCGGCTGCGGCGGCGTGGGCAGCTGCGCGGGGTCGGCGCCCGGGAGCAGCGCGAGGTCGCCGCCGAGGAGCTCCCCCACGGCGTCGTCGCTGAGGCGGTCGGCGGAGGCGGCGGCCAGGTCGAGCACGCCCGCCAGCGCCACCACAGCGGCGACGTGCGGCGACGGACGGGCGGCCTGCGACCAGACAGCGAGGTGGCCGCCGGCGGAGTGGCCGACGAGGGTGACCGGCCCGGCGCCGGGCAGCAGCGCCGGGAGCGCCGCGAGCACGGCCAGGACGTCGTCGCCGGTGCCCGGCCAGCCGCCTCCCGGGTCGCCCGTGCGCCGGTACTCGGGGAGGAGCACGTCGTGCCCGCGGTCGGCCAGCGCCGCCGCGAGCGGCCGGGCGTGCCGCCGGTCCCACCGCGCCCGCCAGAACCCGCCGTGCACGAGCACGACCGGCCGGTGCGCCTCGCCGGGCGCCCCGCGGAAGACGTCCGCGATCTGCTCCGGCGCCTCCCCGTACCGGCGCACCTCGTCCGGCCCGCGCCCCTCCGGCTGCTGCATCCCCCCAGTACCTCCCCGTGAGACGCCACGTCGGTACGCCCGGCACGGCGTGTCGCGTACCGGAGCGGCATCCCGCGGAGAGGGAGGGGACCGCGTCAGGACTCGAACCAGCCCCGGGGGTGGTGGTCGGCCGTGAGGGACGTGCGCGGACGGGTCGGGCGGGCCCAGCGGACGGCGTTCGCCAGCACGCGCCGGATGTCCGGGTGGTGGTAGACGGGGTAGTCCTGGTCGCCGGGCGAGAAGTAGAAGACCTTCCCGAGGCCGCGGGTGTAGGTCACGCCGGAGCGGAACACCTCGCCGCCGGTGAAGGTCGACAGGAACACCGTCTCCTCCGGCACCGGGATGTCGAAGTACTCGCCGTACATCTCCTGCTCGGGGATGATCAGCGGGCTGGGCACGCCCTCGGCGATCGGATGGGTGGGCGCGATCGTCCAGACCAGCTCGCGGTCGCGGTCGTTGCGCCACTTCAGCGAGCAGGTCGTGCCCATGAGCGCTTTGAAGATCGACGAGTAGTGGCCCGAGTGCAGGACCAGGATCCCCATCCCCTCCTGCACGTGCCGCAGGACGCGCTGGACGACCTCGTCCGACACCTCCTCGTGCGCGATGTGCCCCCACCACAGCAGCACGTCCGTCGTCGCGAGCGCCTCCTCGGTGAGCCCGTGCTCGGGCTCGGGGAGCGTCGCGGTGCGCACCGAGACGGCGTCGCCGAGCGACTCCGCGAGTCCGTCCGCGATGACGCGGTGGATGCCGTCCGGGTAGTGGCGCAGCACGGTCTCGTCGCCGCGGGTCTCGTGGCGGAACTCGTTCCAGACGAGGACCTCGATCGGGGCGCTCATGCGACCGCCACCTCCTGCTTCTCGGCGGCGGAGCGGTAGATCGCGTCGACCACCCGGCTGCGGTGCAGCGCGTACTCGCCGTAGTGGCCGGAGTAGCGGGGGCCGCCCGCGGGCGCGTCGGCTCCCGAGGCGATCGCCTCCAGGAACTCGGCGATGACGGAGCGGTGGTGCCCGGCGGGGACCCTCACGTCGGGGTGCGAGACGGTCGGCGCTCCGGCGACCTCGGAGTAGAGCGTCAGAGTCCCCTCCGTGGCGTAGTCGGCGATGTGGAGGCGCGCGCCCCCGGCCGAGCCGAGCAGCTCGACCTCGATGTCCTCGTCGACCTTCGAGTAGCTGGCCCAGGAGGCGTCGAGCTGGAGCGAGCGGCCGTTGTCGAGGCGCAGCAGGGCGCTCGAGAAGTCCTCCACCTCGAACGCGTGCGTGCCGGTGGCGGCGACGCCGTGCGGGCGCCCTCCGCGGCCGGAGCGGCCGATCTCGCCGTACGCGACCGCCGAGACGCTGGTCACGCGCGGCTCGTAGAGCAAGTGCAGCGCGATGTCGAGCACGTGGGAGCCGAGGTCGATCAGCGGGCCGCCGCCGGCGAGCTCCTTGCTGGTGAACCAGGAGCCGATGCCGGGGATGCCGCTGCGCCGCTGCCAGCTCGCGCGGGCGTGGTAGACGTCGCCGAGCGGTGCGTCGTCGAGGTAGTCGCGGAGGAAGGCGACGTCGGCGCGGCGGCGGTGGTTGTACGCGATCTCGAGCACCCGGTCGTTCGTGCGGGCGGCCTCGACCATCTCGGCCGCCAGCTCGGCGGTGGTGGCGAGCGGCTTCTCGCAGAAGACGTGCTTGCCGCTCGCGAGCGCGGCCACGGCGATCGGGTGGTGCAGGTGGTTCGGGACGCCGATGGAGACGACGTCGAGGTCGTCGCGGGCGACGAGCTCCTCCCAGTCGGCGTAGAGGTCGGGGACGCCGCGGGTCGCGCCGAGTTCGTGCAGGCGCGCCTCCTCCTGGCCGGCGAGCGCGACGACGCGGGCGCCGGGCAGGGACTGGAAGGCGTCGAGGTGAGTGGTGCCGGCGAAGCCGAGGCCGACGACCCCCACGCGCAGCTCAGTGGTGTTCTCTGTCATGCGCCGAGCCTACTCGAATCGATTCGAGCACTCCATGGGCGGTGCGGCTTCCCGGAGCATCGGGCAGGCCGGCGTCAGGCCGCGAGACGCGCCTCGAGCGCGGCGAGCGACGCGCGCAGGGCCGGCGCCTCGAGGGCGTCGCCGTCGGCGGCGGCGTGCGCGGCGGCGAACGCCTGGACCTGGCGGTGCAGCTCGACGCGGGTCCCGCCGCGGGCGACGCCCGCGAGCCGCTCGGCGAAGCGCACGCCGGCGCGGACGACGAGCGGCTGCCCCATCGCGTACGAGCGCAGCGCGAGGAACACGTCGGCCAGCAGCTCACCCGCCCGAGGCCATGGGACGACCAGGCGGACGACTCCGTCGGCGTCGGAGTAGCGGCCGCGCGCCTTCGGCCGGCCGCAGAGGTCGACGAGCGCGCTGGTCAGGGCCTCGACGGCGCCGACCGCGGTGTACGGGTCGTTCGTGCCGGTCGCGAGCCCGCGGACTCCGATCTCGACCACCTGCTGGACGGCGTAGCGGAGGTCCTGGTGCGGGGTGCGGGCGTCGGCGACGACGACCGCGGCGACCGCCTCCTCCTGGGCGACGGACCCCTCCAGGACCTCGAGCACCGGGTCGCCGACGAGGACGTGGTCGCCGGGCAGCGCGAGCACCCGGAGCCGCGCGTCGCCGCGGCGGGCCAGGGCGACCAGCCGCTCGACCTCGAGCTGCTCGACGTAGCCCCCGCGCACCGCACACAGCACGACCGGCTCGCGCCCCGCCGGCGGCAGGGCCTCCTCCGCGAGCAGGGCCTCCTCCGCGTCCACCGGCTCCTCACCGTCCTCCGGATGCAGTCGCTCGATCACGTCGACGAGCTCGCCGAGCACCCGCTGCTGCAGCGTCGTCACCTGCACCGACAGCGCGATGTGGTGGATGAAGTAGACGAGCACCGCGACGTCGACCACCGCGAGCAGCACCGAGAACGAGACGGCCACCACCGGCACGAACGTCAGCGACGCGTCCTCCTCGGTGTGCACCGCGCGCAGCACGATCAGCGAGTACAGGAACGTGGACGTGAGCACCGCCAGGACGACCTGGTTGCCGCGGTCGGCCATGAAGTTGCGGACCAGCCGGGGACCGTAGGCGGAGGACGTGGTCGCCAGCACCGAGATCGTGATCGAGAACGAGGTCGCGGCGACGCCCAGCATCGTCCCGCCGATCGCCGAGAGGATCGCCCGGCCGCCGGTCGGCGACAGGTCCTCGATCAGGGGGATGTCGCTGACGCCGGCGCGGACCAGCAGATGGTCGACCTCGACCAGCCCCAGCGCCAGCCCGACGGCGAGGACGCCGAACAGGGCCGGGAGGAACCAGAAGGATTCGCGGAGGTGGAGGAGCCGGGAGCGCATCCTCGAAGGCTAGAGCGGCGCCTCCTCGCGGGCCGCGCCGCCGCGGAGGCTTGCGCGCCGGGCCGGGACGTGCCGCGGTGCCTGCCGCGGAGGCGACGTCGCGTCAGGGCCGTCCGCACTGCGGGGGCGTCGTCGCGACGGACGCCGGACGCGCCGGAGGCGCCGACCCACGGGGATCGGCGCCTCCACGGGGCGTCAGGTGACGTTGATGAGCGTGCGCTGCCAGCCGGAGGAGCCGTCGGGCGCGACCGGTGCGCGGTCCTCGATCTGGACCATGCCGTTCTTGTCGACCGCGCGTACCGCGACGTAGTGCGAGCCGGGCTGGGCGTCCCAGTCGACGAACCACTGCACCCAGGTGTCGAGGTTGACCGGGGTCGAGAGCGTCGCCTCCTGCCAGTCGCCGTTGTCGATGCTCACCTCGACCTTCTCGATGCCGATGCTCTGCGCCCAGGCGACGCCCGCGATCTTGAGAGCGCCCGAGGTGACGGGGACGCCGATCCGCGGGGTGTCGATCCGCGAGGACATCTTGATGGGGGCCTCGGCGGAGTAGCCGCGCGGGGTCCAGTAGGCCTGGTCGGCCTCGAAGGTGGTGACCTTGAGCTCGGTGAGCCACTTGGTGGCCGAGACGTAGCCGTAGAGGCCGGGCACGATCATCCGCACCGGGAAGCCGTGCTCGAACGGGAGGGGCTCGCCGTTCATGCCGACGGCGAGGATCGCGTCGAGGTTCTCGTCCGTGACCGCGGTGATCGGGGTGGACGCCGTGTAGCCGTCGCTGCTGGTGGAGAGGAGCATGTCGGCTCCGCTCTGCACGCCGGCCATCTTCAGCACGTCGCGCAGGGGGACGCCGAGCCACTTGGCGTTGCCGACGAGGTTGCCGCCGACCTGATTCGAGACGCAGGTGAGGGTGATGCCGTACTCGTCGAGGCCCATGTCGAAGATCTGCTGGAGGTTCAGCGTCACCTCGCGGTCGACCATGCCGGTGATCTTCAGCGACCAGGCCGACGGGTCCAGGTTGGGCACGGTGAGGGCGGTGTCGACGCGGTAGAAGTCGGCGTTCGGCGTGTAGAGCGGCGTGATGCCCTCGATGTCGAGCTCGGCGCCCGCGGGGACCGAGACGGTGCTGCGCGGGGACGGCAGGCGCAGGGCGTCGCGGACGCCGGCGAGGGAGGAGGTCGCCGCGTTGACCAGGCGGGCGCCGGTGCCGACGACGGCCGCGCCGACGGCGGAGATCAGCGCGATGCGGAAGAAGCCGCGGCGCTCGAGGGCGCCCGGACGGGCCTCGGAGGATGTTCCCCTGGCCTCCGAGGCCCGGGCCGCACGCCAGCCGCGCAGGCGCGTGAAGAGGAGGTGCATGACGACGACGGCGACGACGAGTCCGACCAGCGTGGGCACCGCGGCGAGCGGCGACGCTCCGGTGCGGGTCACGATGGCGGCGATCGAGAGGCCGCCGGCGATCACGAGCAGCACCTGGCCGAGCGGCGGGCGGACCAGCTGGAGCACTCCGGCGATCGCGGCGGCGACGACGACCGCGGCGCCCACGCTGCCGAGCAGGAAGGTCTTGTCGTTCTCGCCGAACGTCTCGATCGCGAACTCCTTGAGCGGGCGCGGGACGATGTCGACGATGAAGGCGCCGAGCGCGAGCACGGGGCTCGCGGTGCGGGCGACCGCGAGGGCGATGAGCTCGGCGACGGCGAGGAGGACTCCGCCCGTGACGATGCCCGCGAGGGCGGCGAGCAGGAAGTAGAGAGCTCGATGCTCGCGCACGGGTGCCGCTGTCTGGTTCATGGAGGAGAGTTTTCTCCCGCGACCTGCCGTTTCCCAGGGTGTCCCTGGTTTGGTCGTGTAGGCGCCTTTTTCATAACGAACAGGTAACGCACAGCGGCGGCATCTCGACGGGATCACCTCTCGCTCGGCCCGCCGCCGGGCCTCACCGCGCGCGACGCCCCCGCCGGAGGACCGCCGCGTTCGCGGTGACGATGAGGGCGATGCCGATCCATCCGGCCGCGCCGACGTCCTGCCCGAGCACGACCGCGCCGATGAGGGCGGCCAGGACGGGGTTGGCGCTCATGAGCGTCCCGAACACGCTCGCCGGGAGCCTCCGGAGCGCGATCACGTCGGCCACGAACGGGACGGCCGTCGCCAGGACGCCGGCGCCGACCGCCAGGAGCACGGTGCCCGCGTCGGGGCGCGTCGAGACGAGCGTCCAGACGGCGACGGGCAGGAAGACGGCGGCGGAGATCCCGGTCGCCGTGGCGGTCCCCTGCGCTCCGGGCAGACGGAGTCCGATGATCCGGTTGAGCAGGATGTACGCGGCCCAGCAGCACGCGGCCGCGAGACCGAGCGCGATCCCCAGCTGGTCGGACGAGGGCCTCGGCCCGGCGATCGCGACGACGCCCGCTCCGGCGACGAGGGCGCAGAGCGCGCTGGTCCTGCTCCGGGAGCCGAGGAGCGCGACCGCCAGCGGCCCGCAGAACTCCAGGGTCACCGCCAGCCCCAGCCCGATGCGGTCGATGGCCGCGTAGAGCGTGAGGTTCATCGCTCCGAACACCACGGCGAGGAACAGGACGGGCCACCACTGCGCGCGGGTCAGGTCGCGGATCCGCGGCCGCACGACCGGGAGGAGGATCAGCGCGGCGACGATCTGCCGGACCGCGACCACTCCGACGGACCCAAGGACCGGGAAGGCCAGAGTCCCGGAGGCCGCCCCGAGCTGATTCGAGAGGGCGCTCGCGAGGGCGGTCGCGACGCCGACGGTCCGGCCGTCGCCGGGGAGCTGCTTCGTCATGCCGGAAGTCTGCGAGCCGTCCGGCCCCGGCTCACAATGCATCACCGGTCCGACCGATGCGGGAACCGCATGAATAGGATGCGGTCATGGATCTGGAACTGCGCCACCTCCGGTCGTTCGTCGGCGTCGTGGACGCCGGGACCTTCACCGACGCGGGGATCGACCTCGGCATCTCCCAGACGGCGGTCTCCCGCAACGTCGCGGCGCTCGAGTCCGTCCTCGGACGAAGGCTCCTCCACCGGACGACCCGCAGCGTCGAGCTCGCGCCGGCGGGCGAGCGGGTGCTGCGGCACGCCCGCCGCGTCCTGGCCGTCGTCGACGATCTGCGCGAGGAGGCGGCGGCCGGAACGGACACGATCCGGATCGGCTACGCCTGGTCGGCTCTCGGCGAGCACACCCAGGAGTTCCAGCGCCGCTGGGCCGCGGCGCTCCCCCGCCACGAGCTGCGGCTGATCCGCTCCAACACCCCCACCGCGGGGCTCGCGGAGGGCCTCAGCGACCTCGCGATCCTCCGGCGCGGATCTCCGGCTGCGGACGTCGAGTCGGCTCTGATCGGCACCGAGAAGCGCTACTGCGCCCTGTCCGTCGACGACCCGCTCGCCGCGAAGCGCACGGTCACCCTCGCCCAGGTGGCGACCGCTCCGCTCGCGCTCGACGACCGGACCGGGAGCACCCGGCTCGACCTCTGGCCCGAGCACGACCGGCCGCGGATCACCGTCCCGACGACCGACGTCGATGACTGGCTCACGGTGATCAGCAGCGGCTCCGCCCGCGGAGTGACCGCGGAATCGACGGTGAGCCAGTACCGACGGCAGGGCCTCGCCTACCGGGTCGTCCGCGACGCCCCGCCGGTCCCCGTGCACGCCGCGTGGATCCGGAGCGACCCGCCGCCCCTCCTGGGCGACGTCATCGGGCTGCTCCAGGGCCTCTACCGCACCTCCGACTGACGACGACGGCCGCCGGGGGCGATCCCCGGCGGCCGTCGTCGTCACGTCACTTGCAGGTGAGAGCGGAGTACGCGGCCTGCTTCGTGGTGGTCACCGATGCTCCGTCCACGGTCGCCGTCGCGGTCACCGTCGCCGAGCCCGCGGCCACCGAGGCGGCGCGGGTGGTGAAGGCGTGCGAGGCGCTCGACCCGGGAGCGATCCCGGTGAACGCCTTCGAGCCCCAGGCGGAGCCGAGGGTGATCCCCGCCGGGACCTTCGCATCGTTCCGAGCGGTGACCGTCACCACGACCTTGCCCGCCACGCAGCGGCTGGTGGCCGCCACGGTCGTCGGTACCGTCGCCGCGGAGGCGCGGACGATGGAGAGGCGGTAGGTCGCTGTCGTCGTGTGGTCCTGCGCCGACGACTCGACGACCACGCTCGTCGTGCCCGACGCCGCGAGCGGCACCGTGCGGCGGAGGGTGTCGTCGATCAGCACGCCGTCGACCTTCACCAGACCGCTGGGCACGGCCGGGTCCAGGTCGAGCGAGACGCTCGTCGTGCCGGCCGGCACCGTGAGCGTGTGGTCCCTGACCCCGGCGGCGAGAGCCGGCGAGAGCGTCCCGACGTCGGAGGAGAGCTTCGTCAGCTCCGGGTCCGCAGCGTAGGTGGTCGACTCGGTCGTGTAGACCCCGAAGACACCGCCGACGTAGCTGGATCCGGTGCCCTGGAAGCGCACCGTGACGACGGGGATCTTCTGCCCCTTCGCGTCGAGCACGTACTTCCCGCTCTGGTCGCGCTTGTAGCTGTCCTTCGCGGCGAGACCGCTGAGGATCGACGCCGGGATCCGGTCGTACTGGACGTACCAGCTCGTCGCTCCGGCCGCTCCCGAGACCACCTCGGTCTTGAGCTTCACGTCGTTGAGGTAGACGTCGAAGGTGCGTCCCGCGTCGCCGCCGTAGTAGCGGACCCCGAGGTAGTTCGCCGGCAGAGCCGGGTCGACGATCATGTCGTACTGGAAGTACGCCTCCGCCGAGCGCTCGCCGTCGCGGTACCCCTCGCCGCGCCAGGTCCCCACCGAGGACCGCGCGGTCTTGTAGTTCTTGTCGGCCTCGCTGTTGTTGTTGTCGAAGGAGGTGAGGGAGTCGATCGTCGTCTCGTCGACGCGCAGCTGCTCCTTCTGCGTCCGGATCAGCGCCTGGGCCGCGGCCGAGTCGGGCTCGATCAGGGTCATGTAGGTCGCGTAGCGGGCGTTGTAGAGGCTGTAGTACGGAGTGAACACCCGGGCGGCGGACGCGGCGTCGACGTTCTTCATGCCGAAGCGCATCGTCGTGCGGCCGTTGCCGTCCGCGCCGTCGGGCAGGCGGACCAGGTTGCCGCGGACCGCGGACTTCCAGGCCGCGGAGTCCGCGACGACGACGTTCGAGTTCACGGACTTGTCGGCCGTGCCCATGCGCACCAGGACGCCGGCGACGTAGGACGCCTCGACGTTCGAGCGGTTGAGCTCGGTCGCCAGCAGCACCGGTCCGTAGCGGAACGCGGTCCAGTCGGGGTTCTCCGTGTCCGCGACCGCGCTGACCGCGGCGGGCAGCTTCCAGGTCAGCACGTCACCGGCGGCGACGGCGACCGAGACGTATCCGGCCTGGGCCGTGACGGCACGGACGGCACCGTTCACGGTGAGCGTCGGCGCTCCGTCGATCCAGGACGGCACGCGCAGCTTGAGGGTCGTGTCCGCGGCCACGGCTCCTCCGGCCAGCGCTTCGACCCTCAGGGTCGCCGTGTCCGTGCTCGGGATGTCCGCCGTCTGGGTCAGCCGGAGGTTGTTCGCGGAGGAGCGGAGGACCGAGGAGCGGAACTGGTTCACGAAGACGGTCTTCGGCTTCTCGAAGTAGATCGAGTCGCCGAGCTTGGTGAAGCTCTCGATACCCGAGCCGTGGTCGCACCAGAACTCGTCGAGCTCGTGCCCGAAGACCTTGGCGTAGCCCGCGGTCTGCGGCTGGAAGTAGGTCACCATGCCGGTGTCCGGGTTCTGCACCGAGAGGACGCCGTTGATGAACGTCTCCTCGTAGAAGTCGGCGTACTTCACGTCCTCGGTCACCTGGAACAGCGCCCGGGTGAGCTTGAGCATGTTGTAGATGTTGCAGCCCTCGGAGGTCGAGTTCTCGCCGTAGCCGGTGGTCTGGCCGTTCGTGGCGTACTCGTACAGGGTGCCGGGTGCGTGGAAGTGCTCGGACTGGCTGTTGCCGCCGTTGGCGTAGGTGTGGGTCTCGTCGACCATGCGCCAGAAGTTCTCGGCGGCACGGCGGTACATGTCGAGATCCGACTTCTCCGCGGCGGTGAGCGTGGCGTAGAGCGCCGGGTCGTCGGTGAAGACGCGGTAGCGCTTCAGCGCGCCGATCAGCTTCGGGACGGTCGTGTTCGCGTGCAGCCCGTTGAGGACGTCCTCGTTGTTCGCGAGCTTCTGGAACAGCGCGGTCTCGTCGAAGTACTCGGCCGCGCGCTTGTGCGCCGGGTCGTGCGTGGTCTCGTACAGGCGGTAGAGCGCCTCGTTCATTCCGCCGTACTCCGTGTTCAGGAGCTGCCCGGGGTTGGCCTGGCGGCCCGCCCAGGCGGTGATCCAGCTGCCGAAGCCGCCGGCGACGACGAGCGCCTTCTGCGAGACGGCGTCGGGCGCCTGGTCGTGGGCGTCGAGGAGGCCTGCGAGCACCTTGTGCAGGTTGTAGAAGGGGACGAGCAGGCCGTCGCCGCCCGAGGGGAGGTAGCGGGTCGGGAACGGCGAGACGTAGCCGGCGTTCGCGGGGTCCTTCAGCGCGTAGGCGTCCTGGACCTTCTTCAGACCGTCGACGGAAGCGGTGAGCTTCGCGAGCAGAGCCGCCTTGGTGGCCGCGTCCTCCTCGGTCGCGTAGGCCTGCGAGAGCGCCGAGAGGTAGTGGCCGAAGAAGTGGCCCTGGAACCGGGTGCCGTTCTCGCGCTCCCAACCCCCGTATCCGCCGCTGGTGGTCGGCGTGAGCCCGGCCTCGCGGTAGAAGGAGTAGAGGAACATCTCGGGGTCGAGGCTCAGCAGGTACTCGACGGTCTGCTGCTCCCCGTTCTCGAGGTAGGGGTCCTGCACGGAGACGTCGGACAGGCCGGCCTCCAGAAGGTAGTTCGACGTCTTCACTCCCCGGGGCTGCACCTGGAGAGTGTAGGTCTTCGTGACCGCGGTGCTGCCCCCGTAGGTGGCGGAGCCGGTGAGGACGACCTGCGTCGCGGAGCCGGTGGGCGGCGTGACCGCGGCCGTGCCTCCGCTGATCGCGACGGTCGCCGGGTCGGAGGAGGTCCAGCTGAGGGCGGACCCCTTCGCGCCGACGGTGGGCAGGGTGAAGCCGGTGCTGGTGCTCGCGGGCGGGGCGACCAGCTCGAGGTCGGCCCGGGCGATGCTCGCGGGGTCGAAGGAGGGGTTGCCGGCCTTCGTCAGGGCGACGACGTCGGTGGTGGTCGCGACGCCGTTGTAGAGCGCGTAGTCGTCGAGCAGGCCGCGCAGGTGCGCGCCGTTGTACTGGGGGCCGTTGAAGCCGAGGGTCTTCGTCGAGGTGCTCTCGGAGCCGAGGACGCCTGATGCGGAGGAGGACGGCGCGGTCTTGACGACGGCGGTCTGCTTCACCCCGTTGCGGTAGAAGGCGACGGCCTTGGTGCTCTTGTCGTACGTGGCGACCACGTGCGTCCACTCCCCCGCGGGGAAGAAGCCGGAGCGGGCGGTCTCGACGGCGACCTTGTACGGCTGACCGCCGGACGGGCCGATCGAGAGGGCGAGCGGAGTGCCGTCGCCCTCGGAGGTGAGGTACCAGCCGTCGGAGTTGTAGGCGGTCTTGTTCCAGGTGAAGACCTGCTCACCGGTCATCGCGCTGGTCGGCTTGTACCAGAACGAGACGGTGAGGTCGGCGGGCTGCAGCGCCGCCGCAGTGCCGAGCGAGATCGCGTTCGATCCGGTGAACTCGAACGCCCGGCCGTTCAGGCCGGTGCCGTAGGAGGCGGTGCCCTTCTGCATCCCGAGGGCGGTACCACGACCGCTGGTGTCGGCGAGCGACCCGTCGAACGGGAGCTCGAGCACCTTCGCGGCGTCGAGCGAGGTGGTGGGGGCGGCCTGGGCCGTGGGGCCGACCGACAGGAGACCCGCCGTCAGCGCCATCACCGCCACGGTGGCCAGGGGGAGTCGTCGTCTCATTCGTGAGGCCTCTCGTCGTTGAGAAATCCGGCCCAGGGGGGCGGGCCGCCTCGAATGTTACCGTTAACAATAGTTTTCGGTGAGGTTTCGGTGAGAGGACTGACAGGGTCCTCGAGCGCTCAGCGGCGCCGGTCCAGAGCCGCCCGGAGGTACGGAGCGGTGCGGCTGCCCGCGGCCTCGGCGACCTCCTCCGGAGTGCCCGTCGCGACCACCGAGCCGCCGGCCCGGCCCGCCCCCGGGCCGAGGTCCACGACCCAGTCCGCGTCGGCGACGACGCGCATGTCGTGCTCGACGACGATCACCGTGTTGCCCGCGTCGACGAGGTGCTGCAGGTGCTCGAGCAGGCGGTCGGCGTCGGCGGGGTGCAGGCCCGACGTCGGCTCGTCGAGCAGGTAGAGCGTGTCCCCGCGCTGGGCGCGACGCAGCTCCGAGGCGAGCTTCACCCGCTGCGCCTCTCCCCCGGACAGCTCGGGCGCCGGCTGGCCGAGCGAGACGTAGCCGAGCCCCACGTCCACCAGAGCGTCGAGGTGGCGGGCGACCTCGCGGTCCTCGGCGAAGGCCTCGCGCGCGTCGGCGACGCTCAGCGCGAGGACGTCGGCGATCGTCCGGCCGCCGAGGGTGACCTCGAGGGTCTCGTCGTTGTACCGGGTGCCGCCGCACGCCGTGCAGGGCGCCTCGACGGTCGGGAGGAACAGCAGCTCCACCTCCACGGAGCCCTCGCCCTTGCAGACGGGGCAGCGCCCGCTGGGCAGGTTGAAGGAGAAGCGGCTCGCCGAGAAGCGGCGGCGCTTCGCCTCCGGGGTGGCCGCGAAGAGCGTCCGCACCCGGTCGAACAGGCCCGTGTAGGTCGCGACGTTCGAGCGAGAGGTCCGGCCGATCGGGGTCTGGGTCACCTGCACCACGCGGCGCAGGCGGTCCGCGGGCCCGGAGGCGGTGCCGCGGGTCGCCGCCGCGGCCGCGTCGAGCAGCGGGTCCGCCTCCCCGCCCTCCTCGGCCGGCGCGTCCTCGGAGACGTCGGCGCGGAGCGAGGCGCGCAGCAGATCGGGCAGCGCCTGGTTCACGAGCGTCGACTTGCCCGATCCGGAGACACCGGTGACCGCGGTGAGCACCCCGACCGGGAACGCGACGGAGAGGTCGTCGAGGGTGTGCCGCGAGACTCCGGCGAGCTCGATCCACTGCTCCGCGGTGCGGCGGGAGCGCAGCGGCGCCGGGTCGCCCTCGGGGAAGAGGTAGCGGCGGGTGACGGAGTCGCGGGCGCCCGGCAGGCCGTCGAGCGGGCCGGAATAGACGACGGTGCCGCCCCCCGACCCCGCGCCCGGGCCGATGTCGACGATCCAGTCGGCCTCGCGGATGACGTCGAGGGAGTGCTCGACGAAGAAGACGGTGTTGCCGGTCGCCCGCAGGGTCCGCAGGATGCCGAGCAGCGCCTCCGTGTCGGCGGGGTGCAGGCCCGTGGACGGCTCGTCGAGCACGAAGACGACGCCGAAGAGGCGCGAGAGCACCTGCGTCGCGAGGCGCATCCGCTGGAGCTCCCCCGAGGAGAGCGTCGGCGTGGAGCGGTCGAGCGAGAGGTGGCCGAGGCCCAGGTCGACGATCGGCGCGAGGCGGGCGACGAGATCCTCGACCAGCCGCTGCGCGGCCAGGCGGGTCTGCGGAGCGCCGTCGGCCGGGGTCCAGCCGGGCTCCAGCACGCGCCGCGCGACGACGACCAGCTCCTCGAGCGGGAGCGCTGACAGCTCGGTGATGTCGAGCCCCTCGAAGGTGACGGCGAGCGCGTCGGGCTTCAGCCTCCGGCCGCCGCACACCGGGCAGGCGACGCTGACGACGAACGAGGCCGCGCGCTCGCGCATCCGGGCGCTCTTCGAGCCGGCGAAGGTGTCGAGCACGTAGCGGCGCACCCCGAGGAACGTGCTCATGTAGCGCGGCTCGTCCCCGGCGGCCACGGAGGCGCGCACCTCCGCGGGCGAGCGGTCGGTCCACACGGGGACCTGCGGCGAGTCGGGCGTGTGCAGGATCCAGTCGCGGTCCTCCGCGGGCAGATCGCGCCACGGAGCGTCGATGTCGTGGCCGAGCGAGATCAGGCTGTCGCGCAGTTGCTTGCCGTGCCAGGCGGTCGGCCAGGCGGCGAGCGCCCCGTCGCGGATCGAGAGGGAGTCGTCCGGCACCATCAGCTCGTCGGGCACGTCGTAGACCCGGCCGATGCCGTGGCAGCTGGGGCACGCGCCCTGCACGGTGTTGGCCGAGAAGTCCTCTGCGAGCAGCATCGGCGCGCCCTCGGGGTAGGCGCCGATGCGCGAGAACACCATCCGCACCACGCTCGAGAGCGTCGTCGCACTGCCGACCGTGGAGCGGGCCGAGCCTCCGGAGCGCCGCTGCGGGAGGGCGACGGCCGGCGGCAGGCCCTCGATCGAGTCGACGTCCGGCACGCCGACCTGGTCGATCAGCCGCCGCGCGTAGGGGGCGACCGACTCGAAGTAGCGGCGCTGCGCCTCCGCGTAGAGCGTGCCGAAGGCGAGCGAGCTCTTGCCCGATCCGGAGACCCCCGTGAAGGCGACGAGGGCGTCGCGCGGCACGTCGACGTCGATGCTCCGGAGGTTGTTCTCGCGGGCGCCGCGCACGCGGACGTGGTCGAGGGGGTCGGTGGTTCCAGGCGCGCTCATCCGTACAGCCTGCCGTGTCGGGATGTGGGGCGGCCGCCGCGGAGCTCCGAGGCGCTCGACGCCGAGACGGCCCGCTCCCGGCCGAGGCACCGCGGTGGGGCGGTGTCTCGGCGGGGGCGGGCCGTCTCGGCGTCAGCGGCGCGCGTGCGTCAGCAGGTGCGCGCCGGGTAGGCCGCGGTCAGGGCGCCCGCGGTGAGCGAGGCGGCCGGGACCGAGGCCTGACGGGTGGTGAAGGCGGCCGAGGCGCTGGCGCCGGGGGCGGCGGTCAGCGTCTGCGAGGCGCCGAACGGCGAGCGGATGACGACCGAGAGGGGCGTCGTGCCCGTGTTCTTCACCACTCCGGTGAGGACGACCTTGCCCGCGACGCAGCGGGTGGACGCGGTGAGCGTCGAGGTCGGTGCCGTCACCACCACGGTCGCGGTGACCGTGACGGCCGTGGAGCTCGAGAGCCGACGGTCGGCGGCGTCGTAGGCCGTCGATCCGTTCGCGCCCACCCACTGGTTGTCGTTCGCACCGATCGTGCGGACGACTCCGGTGACGGAGTAGCGGCCGGGCGCCGTCGCCACCGCGGAGGTGTTCCAGGTGACCGGCTGCGAGGCGGTGCCCCGGTTGTAGGCGAGCACGACGTCGGCGCGGGCGGGCAGAGCCGCCGCGGCGTCGGTGCCGGAGGCGACCGTCACCTCGCCGAGGTCCGAGCGGACCGCGGAGGCGGCGTCGGCCGAGCGGACCTCGGCGTACTGCCCCGCGGTCAGCGAGACGATGCCGCCGTGCTTGGTCGACGAGGCGAGCGAGAAGCCCGGGTCGGTGAGCTGGGTCCAGCCCGTGTCGAGGTCGTTCGTCACCATCGGCTTGTAGCCGGTCGCGGGGATCACGTCGACGTACAGGTACCAGGTGTCCTCGCCGTGGTCCTTGAACACCGCGGGGCCCTCGACCCCACCGGGGTTGCCGCCGGACCACACCGCGCCGATGCGCGACTGGATCTGCGTCCACGAGGTCGTCGGCAGCCACCAGGTCGCCGAGGTGGTCGACTCCATGTAGATGCCCTTGCCGGTGCCGTTGTCCTTCGAGATCCGGTAGGTCGTGCCGGAGTCCTGGATCAGCGTGGTGTCGATCGTGTCGGCCCCGGTGTCGATGAAGGTGCCGCCGTACGAGTAGGTGGCCTGCGTGAAGTCCGTGGTCGCTCCCCAGAGCACGCGGGAGGATCCGGTGCCCGGCGTGTGCGCCGCGGTCGGGTAGACCGTCGAGGACCAGTAGACGACGAACGCGCCCTTGCCGGGTCCCGCGTAGTCCGGCACCCACGTGGCCTCGGGAGCCCACATCATGCCGGCCTCGAGCTTCTTCGTCCCCGCGGCGTCGAGCGCCACGTCGAACTGGCGGACGTCGCTCCACGACACGAGGTCGCTCGACTCCCAGACGTTCATCTTCGTGCTGCCCTTGGTGGTCCAGTAGCACCAGGTGTCGCAGGTGCTGGGGCCCCGGTCGCCGCCGAAGACGCGGAGGTCCGTGGCGATGATGTAGTACTTCTTCGTGTCGGGGTTGTAGGTCAGGTACGGGTCGCGGACACCGGTGGTGCCGAGGTCGGAGGCCAGGATCGGCTTCGCGCCGTTGAGCGGGTCCCACTTCTCCGGGTCGTCGCCGCGGGAGACGTCGAGGTAGATCTTCTCGGCGTAGCCCTGGGAGTCCTCGACGAAGTGGACCATCATGTAGCCGTAGGGGGTGTCGACGCCGACCTGCGGCTCGACCGTCACGGCGATCGAGCGGGTCTGCACGATTCCGCGGATCGACGCCGTCGCGGTGAGCGTCGAGGCGCGCGCGGCCTGGCCCACGGCGGGGCGGTCGGCGCTGAGGGTGCGGCCGTCGGCCGAGACGCGCAGGGTCGGGTCGCTGGAGGACCAGGTCACCGCTCCCCCGTAGTCGGGCAGGTTCGTGGTCGAGTCGTCGACGGTGAGCGGGGCGACCCCGGCCAGCACGGCGGCGGCGATCGGGGAGAACGTGGAGGCGTGAGGCTTCGCGTCGACGCTCGACACGGCCACCACCTCCGCCCCGGTGAGCGCGCGGTCGTAGACGCGGAACGCCGAGACCTCGCCCGTGTAGAACGGGTCGGGGTACGGTGCTCGGCCGATCGTGTTCAGCGACTGGTCCGCCACCGACGAGGGGCGCAGAGCGGTGGGCGCCGAGGCGACCTGGACGCCGTCGACGAAGAACGAGATCGTGCCGGCGCTGCCGTCGATCACCGAGGTGAGGCTGTACCAGCGGTCGGCGGTCAGGGCGGAGGCGCTGCGGGCGTTGTTCTCGCCGTTCCCTCCGCTGGTCGTGATCGCGGTGCGCACCCGGTCGCGGACGGACGCGAACCAGTACTGGTTCGTGCTGTCGCTGCCGATGTTCCACAGGAAGTGGAAGTTCGAGAGCATCGACGCGTCGGCGCGGGTCTCGATCGTGACGGTGGCCGACGAGCGACCGGTCAGCAGGTTCGCGGGCAGCTGCACCCAGGGGGCGGTGGTGCTGCTCTTGGGGCCGCCGGTGAGGCGGAGCGACGTGCCGGTCCAGAGCGCGTCGGTCGCGTTGCGGACGGTGGCGGCTCCCACGCCTCCGCTCACGGTGTTCGGGACCGTGCTGCCGGTGGTCTGCGTGAACCGGTAGTCGGCGAGGAGGCCCTGCTGCGGGATCACGGCATCGGCCGCCTGCGCGGCCGGAGCCGGGGCGACGAGGCCCGAGAGCAGCACTGCTCCGAGGCCGAGCGCGGCGAGCGCTGCGCGCAGCGGCGCTCGCCGCGCGGGTGTGGTGGTGGGGGGCATGGTGCTCCTTCGGTGGAGTGGTGCGGTTCGGGGAGGGGGAGAGGATCTCGGGGTGCCGAGCCCTGCTCGGTCGAGCAGCGCCGTCAGGGGCGTGTCGGAACCTGTGTGCGAAGCACGAGGGGCTCGATACGCCGCTGGGCGGCTGCTCGACAGGCAGAGAGGGGCAGCCGCTCGACCGGCACGAGGGATCAGCCGCCGGGGTTCATGTCGGTGTACCCGGTGGTCGGGGCGGTGGTGCCGAGTGCCGCGAGGGTGGGCGCCCTCCGCATCACGACGGGGTTGCCCGGGCTGTCGCGACCATGGAGCAGTCGCCGTCGTGGAACTCGATCGCGGGGTCGGCGGTGTCCGGCGCGATCGGGTCGGTGGAGGTCGGCTCGCCGAGGGCGACGGCCGGGGAGGCGGCGGTGTAGGGCAGCGGAGCCACCGCGGCGAGGAGGATCAGCAGCCCGGCCGTGTGGTGGCGCCGGAGCCCCGCGGATCGGGGGAGCTCGGCGTCGACGGGCGTCGATGCGGTCGTCATCGTGACTCCATCGTCAAGGGGCGGCGTGGGGCCCGGGGGCGCACCGTGAGCGGCGCGCCCCCGGGGGCTGGGGGGCTGCGGAGAGGCGCCGGAGGGCGCCAAGGGGAGAGGCCCGGTGGACCTCGGAGAAGAACTCGCCGTGACTCGCAGGATCCGGCGCGACCTCCACCTCGAGGCCTCCGACGCCGCCAGCTGCACGGTTTGTTCACGGTAACAGGGCGTCTGCGCAAACTCAACGGCCCCCGTGAGCGGGGGTGGCATCACTTCACGGCGCCTGCGGTCCGCGCGGTCGCTTTCGTCACGGAGGAAGGATCCGCGGCGCCCCGTGGAACGGCGCAGGCGACGTGGGCCGGATCGGACGTTCGTCGTGAGTCGTGATCAGCACCGCCGTCCCGAGCCGCCGCCCTCCGCCCTCCACCGTCGCTCGGGCCTCCGCCGCCGCTGTCACGAGGGGAGAGACGGGCCGCGCCCCTCGCCTAGGGTGCCGGGATGCCCCGCACCCGGACGTCCCGCGCCGCCCTCGCCTGGCGGGAGGCGGTCACCGGCTCGCGCTTGATGCTCGCTCTCAAGACGGCGCTGGCGGTCGGCATCGCCTGGGCCGTCGCGCCGCTCGCTCCCGGAGTCGCGGAGCAGTACCCGTACTACGCGCCGCTCGGCGCCCTGGTCAGCATGTACCCGACCCTGATGGGCTCGGTCCGCACCGGACTGCAGACCCTGCTCGGCCTGGCGGCGGGGATCGGGCTCGCCGCCCTCGTGGTGGTCACCGTCGGCCCGACCTGGTGGACGATCCCGCTCGTCGTCGGGATCGGCGTGGTCCTCTCGGGGACGGGGTGGTTCGGCGCGGGCCGCGAGTACGTGCCGATGGCGGCCCTCTTCGTGCTGATCATCGGCGGGGCCGACGCCGAGGACTACTCCCTCGGCTACCTCGTGCAGATGGCGGTGGGCGTGGTGGTGGGGCTGCTGGTGAACGTGGTCGTCGCCCCCGGGCTCACCGTCGAGGCGGCGTCCGCCCGGGTCGACGCGTTCCGGCACGAGCTCGCGGAGCACCTGCGCCAGCTGGCCGCCGCGCTCGAGGAGACGTGGCCACCCGAGCACGAGGCGTGGGCGCGCAACGGCGAGGAGCTGGCCCGGACGGCGGAGGAGGTCCGCGCGGCCCTCGCGGACGCGGACGAGAGCCGCAAGGGCAACCCGCGCGCGCTGCTGCACCGGCGCGACTCCCGACCCGACCACCTCCGCCTCGAGACGCTCGACGCGATCCTCTTCCACGTCCGCGATCTGAGCGGCGCCCTCGCGGACACCATCTGGGAGCGGCCGGGCGCGCTCCCGTTCGATCCGGCGCTCGGGCCGCCGCTGAGCGAGGCCTGCCGGGCGGTCGCCGACGCGATCGACCGCGACGACGCCGGCTCCCCCGCCGCGCACCGGGCGATCGGGGGCGCGGCCCGTGCGATCCGGCACCTCGTGCAGGTCGTCGACGAGCGGACCGCCGCGACTTCCCGGACCCTCGGTCCCGGTGTCCTCGCGGCCATGCACCTCCGCCGCGTCCTGGTGCGCCTGCAGCACGACGGCGCGGAGCCGCAGGAGGAGTGAGGTCTGGCGCCTCCCGCCCCATACTGATATGGTGATGGGACATCAGGAGGACGGGGACGACGTGGAGCGGACGGTGACGACGACGAGCCTCCGTGGTCGCGCGCCGGAGCGGGTGACCACGGAGGCTCGTCTGGCCGTCGGGCAGGCGCTACTCGCAGACGAAGAAGGCGACCTCCACGTAGCCCATCGTCTGCGAACGGGTGTCGACGTCGGAGTTCTCGACGGTCACGCCGGACGCGGCGAAGCTGCTGCCTCCTGCGCCCGTCGACGCGTTGGCCGCGTAGGAGCCGCCACCGCGCACCCACAGGGAGGTGCCGCCGCCGGCACCGCCGAAGTAGCCGCCGCCGCCACCACCGGACGCGTAGGTCACCTGGCGGCTCGCGTTCGTCCTGGCTGCGCCGGCACCGCCGTCGCGCCCGGAGCCCGGGCTGCCGAGAACCGTCTCGGTCACGTTGACCGTCGTCACACCGGGCTGCCCCGGCCCGGTCTGGCTTCCGCCAGTGCTCCGGGCCTGCTCGGTGGAGCCGGTGCTGCTGTCCGCGCGCGAGACGGCGCTCTCGTAGCCGGAGCCGCCGACCGGACCACCGGACCCCGCGTTCGGCCCGACGCGGGCGGACCGGGTGAAGTCGTTCGAGGTGAAGCCGGCTGCGCTACCGCCGCCGCCGCCCGCGATGACGAGCAGGGAGCCCGCGGCGGTGATCCCGCTGGCCCCGCCCCCTCCTCCGGAGCCGATGTAGCCCGGAGTGCCCGGAGCCCCGCCGTTGCCGAGCCCCCGGCCGCCGGCCTGGTTGCTGCCGCCCGAGCCCGCGGTGATGACGATCTCGGACGCTCCGCCGAGCGCGTCGACGGGGATGGTGCCCGTCACCCGCGCACCGGCGCTGGTGACGTCCGACCCGGTGCGGACGCCGCCGCCGTCTCCGCCGACCGCCGTGAAGCGGACCCACTGGGTTCCCGCGGGCACGGGGATCGTCCGGGCCGCGAGCGCGGTGGTCGAGGTGGCGTCGATGCGCTGCGCGTCCTGCAGGGCGCACTGGGGGGCGGTTGAGGCCGACGCCATCGGAGCGGCGATCGAGGCGGCCACAACAGGAATCGCCCATGCGGCGCCCTTCACCACGGTTCGGCGCTGGGTCAGACGATCGGGGGCGCCGGTCGGCGTGCTGGTGTCTTCGTTCTGCATCGGAGTCCTTCTGTCATCGTGCACCCCTGGGTATCGGGGGCAGAGTCGGGTGAGAGGCGCGGGAGGATGCCCGTGCCGCTCCGACAGAGTCGCCTGCTCCGCGACGGGGCACGCCGCTCGAGGCCGCTCTGGCGCGAACCTGCCCTGAGGCGGCGCGCCGCGCCTCCCGCGCCTCATCCTCAGCAGCTTCTCCGCACCGCCGACCAGTCGTGCACGACGTCGCAGATGCCCCGTCGGACTCGCCGATACGGACCCTCCGAGCGGGCGGCCCGACTCGCGAGCACCCTGGACCGAGCGGCCCGGAGAGCCCGCGACGGCCGAGCGCAGAACCCGACGTCAGTCCGTCGCCGGCCCGCGACGGCCGAACGGGCAGCCCGGCATCAGCCCAGCGCCAGCCCGGCGTCAGCCCGCGTCGGCGAGCAGCGCCTCGCGGTCGAGCCGCTTCGCGTAGCAGCGCGCGCTCGGCTCGTCGCCCCAGTAGCCGTAGCCCGCGATCGGGTCGTAGCCGGCGCTCGCGTAGAGCGCCATCGCCTCCGGCTGCTCCGTGCCGGTGACCAGTCGGAGCAGCTCCACGCCCTCGCGGGCCGCCAGCCGCTCGACGCCGGCGAGCAGCACGCGGCTGAGCCCGCGGCCCCGCGCGGCGCTCACCACGAACATCCGCTTGATCTCGCCGATGCCGTCCTCGACCGCGAGCGCCACGGAGCCGACGAGCCCGCCGTCGACCTCGAGCAGCAGGGTCGGAGCGTCGGCGGGCGGACGCGGACCGGTGTCGTCGCCGCCGTAGCGGGCGAGGAGGTCGGCCTCCTGCAGGGCGAAGAGGTCCGTGGCTGCCGGGTCTCCGGCCGTGGTCTCGATCAGGCGGTGCACGGCACGATGCTACGGCGCGGCGGCGAGCCCCGCGGCGATCCCGGTCAGCTGCTCGAGCACGGCCCGCACGGCCGAGCGCTCCAGCGTCTCGGGCCGGGCGAGGCAGTCGATGTGGCGGCCGAGCCCCGGGATCCCGAGCGGCCGCAGCACCACCTCCGGCGTGCGCCGCAGGTCGGTCGTGTACCGCGGCAGCAGCGCGACGCCGTCGCCCGCCGACACGACCGCCGCCGCGACCAGGAAGTCGTTGATCCGGTGCGGGATGCGCGCGTCGCCGCCCGCGAGGACCGCGATGGCGTCGATCGCCCGCTCCAGGGGGAAGCCCTCGTGCACCGCGACCCACTCCTCGTCGCGGAGGTCGGCGGGGCGGACGACGTCCTTCGCGGCGAGCGGATGATCGCGCCGCAGCGCGAGGTCGAGCGGCTCGAAGAGGAGGGGCGTGGAGCGCACGGTCCCGGGCCACTCGGCGCTGCCGGCGAGCCGGTGCGCGACGACCAGGTCGTGGTCCGCGGTCAGCCCGGCGAAGGCGCTCTGCGCCACGTCGAAGTCGGCGAGCGCGACGCCCGGCCGACCCGGTGCGCGCAGCGCCTCCAGCAGCGGGCCGAACATCGCCAGCCCCGCGCTGTGGAACGCGGCGACCGAGACCGTGCCGCTCGGCTCCCCCTCGAATTCCGCGACCGCCCGGGCCGCGCGCTCGAGCGCCACCTCCACCTCGACCACGGCCGCCGCGAGAGCGCGGCCGGCGGGGGTCAGCGCGGTCCGGCGCCCGTCGCGGAAGGTCAGCGCCGTCGGCGTGCGGCGCTGCAGCGCGCTGATCTGCTGCGAGACGGAGGAGGGGGACACCCGCATCGCGGCGGCGACGGCGGCGATGCTCCCGCGCTCGCCGAGCTCCCGCAGAGCCCTGAGCTGTCCGAGTTCCATGAGTTCCAACTTACGCGTCGGCGAAGAAGATGCAGTCTTGTCCTTCGGGTCTCCGTGCCGCCACGATGAGCCGTGCGCGCTCTCCTCTCCCGCTTCCGGGTCGACCTCCTCCTGCTCGTGGTCGCCGCCTCCTGGGGCTCGACCTACTTCGCGGCGAAGGAGCTCGTCACCGACTCGAGCGTGATGGCGCTGCTCGGCTCGCGGATGACCCTCGCCGCCCTGTGCCTGGCCGTGATCGTCGCGGCGCGGCGGCACCGGATCACCGCGGCGGAGTGGCGGGTCGGCGTGACCATCGGGGCGCTGCTCGCGACGATCTTCGCGCTCGAGACCTACGGCATCGCCGGCACCTCCGCCACCAACGCGGGCCTCATCATCAGCCTGACGATCGTGATCACGCCGATCCTCGACTCCGCCGTCTCGAAGCGCCGGCTCCCGGGCCGCTTCCTGCTCGCATGCCTCGTCGCGGTCGTCGGGGTCGCGCTGCTCGCGGGCAACGGCGCCCTCCGCCCGCTCTCCCCCGGCGACCTGCTGATCCTCGGCGCCGCCGTCGTGCGGGCCGTGCACGTCACGTCGATGCACCGCCTCTCGGCGCGGGCGCCGATGGACTCCCTCCGCCTGACCACGGTGCAGCTCGGCACCTGCGCCGTCGTGTTCAGCGCCGCGTCGCTCGTCGTCGGCGTGCCGATCCCCGAGTACGTCGCGGGACTCGACCCCGTGGGCGCCGGCCTGTTCCTCTACCTCGTCCTGGTCTGCACCGTCTTCGGCTTCCTCGTGCAGACGTGGGCGGTCCGCCGCACCTCCCCCTCCCGCGTCAGCCTCCTGCTGGGCACCGAGCCGGTGTGGGCCGCGGTCGTCGGAGTCGCGCTCGCCCGCGACCCGATCGCGCCGGTCGGCTTCCTCGGCATCGCGCTGATCCTCGCGGGCACGGCCTGGGGCCGCTCCCTCGAGCAGCGGACGACGCCCGACGTGCCGACCGCGGCGGCCGCTCCGGAGGCGCTGCTCGCCCCCGAGCCGGAGGACGAGCACCGGCGTCCCGTCGAGCGGTAGCCGGGTCAAGGGACTCGCGTGCGGCGTCCCGATGTGGGGGAATCGGATCGGGAGGCGTCCGCCGCGGGCGCCGCCGGAGGAGGATCCATGTCGCTCAGCGTGCTGTTCATCGGCGGGACGGGCATCATCAGCGCCGCCTGCGTCCGCGAGGCGCTGCGGCTCGGCCAGGACGTGACCGTGCTGAACCGGGGGCGGACGTCGCTCCGCCCGCTGCCCGAGGGCGTCCGCGAGGTGCAGGCCGACGGCCGCGACCGCGACTCCGTCACCGCCGCCCTCGGCGACCGGAGCTTCGACGCCGTGATCGACTTCGTCGCCTTCACGCCCGAGCACGTGCAGCAGGACATCGACCTGTTCGCCGGCCGCACGGGCCAGTACGTCTTCATCAGCTCGGCCTCGGCCTACCAGAAGCCGCCGCGCAGCCTCCCGGTCACCGAGTCGACTCCGCTCCGGAACCCCTACTGGCAGTACTCCCGCGACAAGATCGCGTGCGAGGACCTGCTCGTGGCCGAGCACCGCGCGAGCGGCTTCCCGGTCACGATCGTCCGCCCCTCGCACACCTACGACCGCACCGCGCTGCCCGTCGACGGAGGCTGGACCGTCGTCGACCGGATGCGCCGCGGCCAGGAGGTGGTCGTCCTCGGCGACGGCACCTCGCTCTGGACGCTCACGCACGCCGACGACGTCGCTGTCGGCCTGGTCGGTCTTCTCGGCGCCTCCGCCGCGATCGGCGAGGCGTTCCACATCACCGGCGACGAGACGCCGACCTGGGACGAGATCCACCGCGACCTCGCCGCGGCGGCCGGAGTCGAGCCGCGCCTCGTGCACGTCGCCTCCGACGCGATCGCCGCGGCCGACCCCGAGCTCGGTGCCGGGATCATCGGCGACAAGGCGCACTCGATGGTGTTCGACAACGCGAAGATCCGCCGCCTCGTCCCGGCGTACTCCCCCTCGGTGCGCTTCAGCGACGGCGCCCGCGAGATCGTGGAGTGGTACGACGCCGACGAGTCGCGCCGCGTGGTCGACGAGCGGATGAACGGCCTGTTCGACGCGCTGATCGAGCGGTACCGGCCGCGCCCGCTGTGAGGGTCGGGCGGAGGGGTGCGCGAGTCCGCCGGCTCCGCCCCTCCCGGCCGCTGCACCCGGCCCGGCGCCTCCGACCGCTCCACCTGCGCCGGCGCCCCCGCTCAGCCGATCGGCTCGAGCCGCACCAGGAACCCGCCCGGCACTCCCGGCTGCAGCTCCTGGTACTCGGACGGCACGCGGTAGGAGCCCTCGCCGACCGCGGTCACGGTGAAGGCGTCGTCCGTGCGGGTCCCCGCGAGGAAGACGGTGTAGACGTCTGTGCCGTCCTCGGTGGTGCGCTTCCCGGCCGCCGCGCCGACCCAGCGATGCCCGCCCGGATCGGCCGTCGCCGTCTCCCCGAGGGTCGCGTCGATCGCGGCCGGGTCGACGCCCACGGTGCCGATCCCGTCCTGGCACTCCCGCCAGACGCCCGTGAATCCCGGGTCGGGGTCGGAGTAGCAGAACATCATCGACCCGTCGGGCGCGACGTGCAGGTCGCCGTAGCCGCCGACCACCGGCCCGGAGACGGGGGCGGCCGTGGGCCCGGTCGTCGGCTCGGGGTCGGCCGGCGCGGTGCACCCGGCGAGCGCGAGGACGAGCACCGCCACCGCTCCCGCTCGCCACCTCATGTGCGCAACCTACTGGAGCCGCGCCCCCGCCCGTCCGTGTGCCGAGCCGGGAGTCCGCCGGGAGGCGGCCCGCCCTCAGACCAGCCGGCGGCCGCTGAAGCGGTCGACGGGGGCGTCGTGCCGCATCGCCCGCTCGTACATCCGCCGGAACGGCTCGGTGAGCACGCCGTTCGTGCGGTCCAGCGAGTCCTGCCAGGCCACGATCTCCCCCAGCTGCGCGGCGAGATCCGCACGGAGGGCCGCCTCGTCGACGGCGGTCGAGACGCCCTTCGAGACGACGACCCGGCCCGCGACGATCACGGTGTCGATCGACGAGCCGTTCTCGGAGTAGACGAGCTGGTTCTCGAGCCGCTGGCGCGGGGTGAAGTTCAGCGTCTCGAGGTCGTAGACGACGAGGTCGGCCTGCTTGCCGACCTCGATGCTGCCGGTGACGTCGTCGAGCACGGCGCTGCGCGCGCCTCCGATCGTGCCGGCCGTGAGCACCTCGGACACGGTCGGCCAGGTGGCGATGTCCGGATCCGTGACCTTGTGCAGGAGCGCCGCGGCCTTCACGACGTCGAGCATGCGCGGAGAGTCGCTGCTCGAGCAGCCGTCGGTGCCGAGGCCGAGGTTCACGCCCGCGTCGTGCAGCGCGCGCCACGGGGCGATGCCCGAGCCGAGCTTGAGGTTCGAGATCGGGTTGTGCGAGACGGACGTGCCGGCGGCGGCGATCCGCTCCATGTCGGAGTCGGTGAGCCAGATCCCGTGGGCGAAGGTCGTGTTCGGGGAGAGCGCGCCGATCCGCTCCATGTACTCGACCAGCGTCGAGCCGTAGGACACCTCGCCGGTCACCAGCTGCGTCTTCGTCTCGAGGACGTGGATGTGGCACTCCGCCCCGTGCTCGAGCGCCAGCTCGGTCGCCCCCACGAGCAGCTCGGGCCCGCAGCGCTGAGGAGCGGACGGGGCGACCATGTAGCGCAGCCGCCCGCCTCCCCTCCCGTGCTGGGTCGCGAACGCCTCGCGGCTGAAGGCGAGGTAGCCCTCCGTCGTCGGGCGCGACGCCGACCGCGCCTGGTCGAGGATCTCCGCGGGCACGTACTCCTCGAGGAACGGCATCGTCTCGTGGAAGGGCCTGCTGATCACGTGGCCCGAGATGTTGGCGCGGACTCCGATCTCGTCGTACGCATCGAAGACCGCGGCGAGCTGCTCAGCGTCCTGGTCCGGGTTCTCGAGCACGTCGTCGACCAGGGTCGTGACCCCGGCCTTCAGCGATTCGAGGGCGAAGAGCGACGAGCGCAGCCGCACCAGATCCGGAGCGACGCGGCTGTTCCCGAGGATCGGGTACGACAGCAGCATCCACAGCTCGAGCGGCAGGTTGTCGTAGCGGCCCTTGTAGAGGTACTCCCACGAGTGGGTGTGGGCGTTGACGAAGCCGGGGACGACCAGGCGGTCGCGCCCGTCGATCACCTCGTCGCCCGGCTCGGGGACGAGGCCCGGGCCGATCGCGACGATCAGCTCGTCGACGATGCGGATGCTCGCCGTGATCGGGACGGCGCCCGAGACCGGGTCCATGGTGATCACTGCGGCGTCGGAGAGGAAGAGGGGCATGGCGGTTCCGTTCGTGGTGCGGGGTGGGACGGGGCGGGCCGGCTCGCGAGGGGGCCGGCCCGCGGAGGGGCTCGGGCTCAGCCGCGGACGGGCTCGGGCTCCGCGGCGACCGGCGCGGCCGACTCCCGGCGCTCTACCCAGGCGGGAGCGTCCCGGCCGAGCAGGAGGTAGGCGAGGCCGGCCGAGACTCCGCCCGCGAGCCACGAGACGTCGACGCCGCCGAGGGCGGTCGCAGCCGGACCCTGCAGGGCGGGCACCGAGCCGTTCATGAACAGCCAGGTCAGGGTCGCGCCGATCGCAAAGGAGAGCAGCGCCCGCCAGCGGACGTCCGGCAGCAGCGGCGAGCCGACGGGGGCGAACAGGTGCCCGAAGGAGCGGACGCGCGGCTCGAACACCGTGTAGTGCACCAGCACGATCGCACCCCACGGGGCGACCCAGCCGACGAGGCCGACCAGCCACGCGTCGAGCGTGGTGGCGAGGTCGTCCTGGAAGACGAAGAACACCGCGGCCGCGAAGGCCAGCACGCCGACGACGAGGCTGAGCGCGCGGCGCCCGAGCCGGATGTCGAGGGCCTGGGTCGCCATGCCGAACGAGTAGATGTTCAGGACGTTGGTCGCGATCGGGCCGTGCACCACCAGGAGCAGCACGGGGATCGCGAGGGCGCCGAAGTTCTCGACGATCAGCTCCCCGGGATCCACGGAGCCGTTCTTCGTCGCGAGGGTCGCGCCGAGGACGCCGAGCCAGACCACCGGGATGAACTGGCCGAGGACGCTGGCGAGGTAGAGCCCCCGCTTCGAGGAGCGGGGCCCGACGAAGCGGGAGTAGTCGCCGGCGTAGGCGAGCCAGGTGAGGCCCCAGCCGATGCCGATGGCGGTCATCACGATGGACATGGCCGCGATGCGGTCGCCGCCGGTGAGCGCGCCCTCCGCGGGGCCGGCGTAGGACCAGTCGATGTCGAGGAAGAACCAGGCGACGACCGACATGATCGCCAGCACCAGGAGGGTCGGCGGGACGGTCCAGCGCTCGAAGGCGGCGATCGCGCGGTAGCCGAGGAAGGAGATCGCGACCTGGACCGCCATGATCACCGCCGCCACCGCGATCTTCCAGCCGACGTTCGCCTGCTCCGGGTCGACGACGCCGACGGAGCCGAGGAGCGCGATGACCAGGTCGAGGACGATCCAGGTGTTGATGGCGCACCAGCCGATCACGACCACGGCCTGGATCGCGGCCGGGACGTAGTTGCCGCGCCGGCCGAAGATCGCCCGTCCCACGAGCATCCCGGTCGCCCCCGTCCGCTGGCCGAGGAGGACGAAGAAGCCGAACACCGCCATCCCGACGACGTTGCCGAGCACGAGGACGGTGACGGTGTCCGCCAGGCCGAGGCCCATGTTCACGCCGAGGGCGCCGAGCACCCAGTTGATGGGGGCGATGTTGGCGCCGGCTCAGATCCAGAACTGCCCGTCGAGCCGGGCGGTGCGTCGGGAGTCGGGCAGGGGACTCAGCGCGTCCTCGGCGTCGGCGGTGCCGTGCAGGGTGTCGGTGCTCATGGCGGATCCTCTCGGGGAGGGGGATGAAGGGGAGGGCGGGGCGCCCGGTGAGGCTCCACTCTCGTGCGGACCCGTTTCGGGCGGCGCGTCCGCGTGTAAATTCGCCGTGACGCGAGAGGACGTTCTGTATGGCCTACCTGCTGTCGGACGCGATGCGGGATCCGCGCCTCGCCGCCATGCTCCCGGTGGTGGCCGCCGGGCACGCGGCCGCCGAGCGCGCCGTGATCCGCTGGGCCCACACGAGCGAGCAGCTCGACATCGCGCCCCTCCTCCTCGGAGGCGAGCTGCTCCTGATGGAGGGCGCGCTCCTCTCGACCGACCAGGACCCGGCGGAGTGCCGCGAGTACGTGCGGTCTCTGGTGGATGCGGGAGTCGGCGCCCTCGCTCTCGAGCTCTCGCCGCGCCTGCCCGCGGTGCCGCCGCCGATCGTCGCGGCGGCCGACGAGCTCGGCCTCCCCGTGCTCGCCCTGCCCCGGCGCGTCCCCTTCGTGCAGGTCTGCGAGAGCATCAACACCCACCTCACCGAGCAGAAGTTCCGGAGCATCCGTCTGGCGGACAGAGTGTCCGGTCTTCTGGCCGACGCGGCCTCCGGGGACGCCGGCGTCGACGAGCTCCTGCAGGTCGTCGCCTCCGCGACGGGCGCCTCCGCCTCGCTCGTCTCGCTCACGGGCGACGAGATCGCCCGCGCCTCGCCCGGGCCGGGCGTCGACACGGAGCCGACGGCCGGGACGTTCTCGAACGTGCTGCACGCGGGCGACTCCCTCCTGGGCACCCTGCATCTGCGGGCCCACGCCGACGCCGACCTCCACGCCGTCGCCGTCGCGCTCGACCGGGCGCCGGACGTCCTCGCGATCGCCGTGCTCCGGCACCGCCCGCCGTCGGTCACCGAGCGGCTGACCGCCCAGCTCTTCGCGATCGCGTCCGTCGAGCGCGCGGACCCGGCGGCCGACCTCCAGATCGACGCCTTCCTCGGCCGCCTCGGCGCCGGCTCCCGGGAGCGCTACCTCGGCGTCCGGGCCGACACCGGTCACGACGACCGGCGGCTCCGCGCTCTGCTCCGCCTCCTGACGGGCGCGGGAGCGGATCCCGGCCCGGTGCTCTGCGTGGTCGGCTCCGAGCTGCTGGCGCTGCTGCCGTTCGCCACCGCCGCCGCGATGGAGGAGGGCCGCGCGGAGCTGCTGCGCCTCGGCGCCGCCCTCGACTCGGACGCTCTGCTCTGCGTCGGAAGCGGGCTCGGCGGGCAGGAGCGGGTACCCCGGGAGCTGGCGGAGGTGCGCGGCGCGCGCGAGTGGGCGCCCGCGGGCGGAGTCGTCGACTCGCGCCAGTACCGCCTGGAGCGGTTCGCGAGCTCCCTGCTGGACGATCCGGAGGCGGACGATCTCGTCGAGGAGGTGCTCGGGCCTCTGCGCGCCCAGCGTGGCGAGCTGCTCGCCACCCTCGAGGCCTTCGCGTCGCTGTGGGGGAGCAAGACGGCGACGGCGGCCGCGCTCGGCATCGGCCGGCAGACCCTCTACGACCGGCTCGCGCGGATCGAGGAGCTGATCGGCCCGCTCGACTCGTCGCCGGCCCGCGCCCGGGTCGTCATGACCGCCGTCTTCCTGCACCGGGCGCGCGCGGCGCTCCCGGCGGGCTCGCCTCCGGTCGGGCGGACGTTCCCGCCTCCCGCCGAACACTGACGCGGCCGGACGGGATCGAACGGCTCAGGCGGGCAGCAGCTCCGCGACGAGCGCCTGCACGCGGGCCCTGATGTCGTCGCGGATCGAGCGGACCTCCTCGAGCGGTCGGCCCTTCGGGTCGGCGAGGTCCCAGTCCTCGTAGCGCTTGCCGGGGAAGACGGGGCAGACGTCGCCGCAGCCCATCGTGATCACGACGTCGGAGGCCTGGACCTGCTCGGTGGTCATCAGCTGCGGGACGGCCTGCGAGATGTCGATGCCCTCCTCCGCCATCGCCTCGATCGCGATCGGGTTGATGCTGTCGCCGGGCTCGGAGCCGCCGGAGCGGACCTCGACGGCGCCGCCGGAGAGGGCGCGGAGGTAGCCGGCGGCCATCTGCGAGCGGCCGGCGTTGTGGATGCAGACGAAGAGGACGGTGGGGGCGGCCATCGGGGCTCCTGGTGTCGAGGGGCGGTGCTCGGAGGAGCACGGGGCGAGGGTAGCGCGCCCGGGCGAACGGCTCGCGCGCCTGCGGAGCCGGAGGAGACTCCGACGGCCGGGTCGGGAATATACCCCCCGGGGGTATGTTGCACTCCCCTGGACCGAACCGGAGGAGACACCGTGACCGACCACGCCCACCACCACCCGACCACCTGGCGCGCCGCCGCCCTCGCGACCCTGCACTGCCTGACCGGCTGCGCGATCGGCGAGGTCCTCGGCATGGTGATCGGCTCCGCCCTGGGGCTGCCCGCCCTGGCGACGGTCGCCCTCTCGATCGTCCTCGCGTTCGTGTTCGGCTACGCGCTCACGCTGCGGGGCGTGCTCCGCTCCGGAGTGACGTGGCGCGCCGCCGTCGGCATCGCTCTGGCGGCCGACACCGTCTCGATCGCCGTGATGGAGGTCGTCGACAACACGGTGGTGCTCGCGATCCCCGGAGCGATGGACGCGGGCCTCTCGTCCGGCCTCTTCTGGGGCTCGCTCGCCGGCGCCCTGGCCCTGGCCTTCGTCGTCACGACCCCGGTGAACCGCCTGCTCATCTCCCGCGGCCGCGGCCACGCGGTCATCCACGGCCTGCACGGCTGAGCCGCGCGGGCCACGACAGGGCGCCTGCGGCGGCTGCTCGACCAGCAGGAGGCGCCTGCTGATCGAGCAGCGGGCGCCGCGTAGATCCCGCCGGGCGTCAGCCCTGCAGGCGGCGGTAGTGGCGGTTGCGGACCGAGAGGATCGCGCCTCCGATCACCGCCGCGAGGAACGAGCCGGCCAGGACGCCGACCTTCACGTGGTCGTCGGACTCGCTGCCCGCGCCGAACGAGAGCTCGCCGACGAGCAGCGACACCGTGAATCCGATGCCGGCCACGAACGCCATGCCGATCACGTCCACCCAGCGCAGCGACGGATCCAGGCCGATGCCGCGGAAGCGGGTCAGGAGGAAGGTGCTCCCGGCGATGCCGAGCGGCTTGCCGAGCACGAGGCCCGCGATGATGCCCACGGCGATCGAGTCCTGGAACGAGTCGACCAGGCCCGCGACTCCGCCGACCGTCACTCCGGCCGAGAAGAACGCGAAGACCGGCACCGCGACCGCGGTCGAGAGGACGCTCCAGCGGTCGGCGAAGTGGGCGGCGAGACCGTCGTAGACCGGGCGCCCCTCCGCATCCGACCCCACCTGCACCCGGGCGCGCTTCGTCGCGACGACCGGCACGGTGAAGCCGAGCAGCACGCCCGCGACCGTGGCGTGGATGCCCGAGGCGTGCACGAGCGCCCACGTCGCCACTCCGAGCGGGATCAGCACCCACCAGGCGCGCACGCCGCGCTGCACGCAGACCGCGAAGACCGCCAGCGGCACCAGCGCGAGCAGGAGCATCAGCACGTCGATGCCGGCGGTGTAGAAGACGGCGATGATCGTGATCGCGATGAGGTCGTCCACCACGGCGAGCGTGAGGAGGAACGTCCGCAGCGCCGGCGGGAGGAAGTGGCCGACCACGGCGATCACCGCGACGGCGAAGGCGATGTCGGTGGCGGCGGGGATCGCCCAGCCGTCCAGCGCGGCTCCTCCGCGGGGCAGGTTCACCGCGGTGAAGATCAGGGCGGGGACGGCCACGCCGCCGACGGCCGCGACGATCGGCACGAGCGCCGTCTTGGGGTCGCGGAGCTTGCCGGCGACGAACTCCTCCTTGAGCTCGAGCCCGACGACGAAGAAGAAGATCGCGAGCAGGCCGTCGGCCGCCCACGACCCGACGCTCAGCTCGAGGTGCAGGGCCTCGGGGCCGAAGCGGAAGTCGCGGACCGCGGTGTAGAGCGCGGACGCGGGGCTGTTCGCGACGATCAGGGCGAGGAGGGTCGCGGTGAGCAGGAACGCTCCGCCGACCGTGTCCTTCTGGAGGGTCTGGCGGAGTCCCCGCCAGATCGAGTGGGGGGCCTGATCGGCGGGCAGGGGCTGGTGCGGCATGAGGGGTTCCGTCCGGAGGGGTGGGTGAGCGCGGGGACGCGGCCGCGGACTCCGGAGGAGGGGCGGTCGCGGGTCAGCCGCGCGGCGGCGGGCAGCCGGCGATCTCGCCGTGCGCGTTCGTCCCCCACGAGCTGAGCCATCCGTTCGTGCCCGAGGCGCGCTTGGTCAGCAGCTGCCGGGTCGGGTACGCCGCGGCGGCGCGCGCGCGGGCGCGGCTCAGCGGAGGGAGGGTCAGGGGCACCGCACCAGGGTACCGGTGGCACCCGCGAGGGGGCCGGGTGTGCACGAGCGCTCGGAGGAGGAGCCGTCTCTCCCGCTGCCGAGCCTCCCCGCCCCGTCCGCTCAGGGGACCTCGTGCCCCGGGCCCGACTGCCCGCCGAGCAGCGGGCGCAGCGCGGTCGCGACGGCGTCGGCGCGCTCCTCGCCGCCGAACCACGCGTTGCCGGCCCGCACGAGCGGGTAGGCGGCCGCGAGGAGGTCGCGCCCCGCCGGGGTCAGGGCGATCCGGGAGTGACGGCCGCGGCCGCGCTCGGCCCCCCGGTCGAGCAGGCCCCGCTCCGCCAGCCCGGCGACCAGGGCGGTCATGCTCTGCGGGCGGACGCCGACGGCGCGGGCGAGGTCGGCCTGCGTCAGCCCGTCGGCCGCCGAGAGCTGTGCCAGCACGCCGAACTCGACCGGGCTGAGCCCGACCGGCGCGAGCGCGTCGCCGACCCGCCTCGCCAGGTCGCGGGCGGCGCGGATGACCGTCCAGGCGGCGATCGCGTCGACGTCGTCGCGGGTCAGGGAGAACTCCGAGGACATGGACCGAGCGTAGCGGCGTAGTCTTCGAGTATCAGTTAGTTGATACTGAGGAGGAATCATGAGCGATGTGATCGCGATCACCGGAGTCACCGGCGACGTCGGCGGCAAGACCTTCGAGCGGCTCGTGGCGGCCGGCGCGCCCGTCCGCGCGATCGTCCGCCGGCCCGAGCAGGCGGCGGCCCTCGCGGCCCGCGACCTCGACGCACGGATCGCCGACCTCGGCGACGGGGCCGCACTGACCGCCGCCCTCCGGGGCGCCGACCAGCTCTTCCTGGTCACCGCCGCCACCCCGCGCCAGGCCGAGCACGGCGCCACCGCCGTCCGCGCCGCCCAGGAGGCGGGCGTCCGCGCGCTCGTGCAGCTCTCCGGCGGCGACGCGGCCGAGCACTCGCCGCTCCCCTGGGGCCGCGCGATCTGGCGGACCGACGAGCGGGTGCGCGCCTCCGGGCTGCCCGCGACGATCCTCCACGCCTCGGGCTTCCTGACGAACCTCGAGCCCTCGGCGCCCGCGATCTCGCGCGGCCTGCTCCCGCAGACGATGGGGCGCGGCGTCATCCCGTGGATCGACACCGCCGACATCGCCCGGGTCGCCGCGCACGTCCTCGAGGCGGGAGGGCACACCGGCGCCGAGCCCGTCCTCACCGGACCGGCCCTGCTCGACGGACCCGGCGCCGCCCGCGAGCTGACCGCGGGCCTGGGGCGGCGCGTCCGCTACCTGCACCTGCCCAGCCGCGTGTTCGCCGGGGTCCTGCGCCTCACCGGCATGTCCGCGTGGCAGGCGGAGGGGCTCCGCCGGCAGTTCGGAGTCGTCGCCCGCCGCGGCCTGGACGGCGTCGACGTGCTCACCGACGAGGTCGAGCGGATCACGGGGACGCCGGCCCGCTCGACGGCCGACTGGGCGCGGTCCCGCCGCTCCGTGCTCCTCGGACGGGAGCAGCCGCGACCCCTGCACGCTCCACCCGGCACCGGTACCCCTACCCGTGGATCCGCCGCAGGCGCATCGTAGGGCTATGAAGCAGATCCAGTACGCCGGCGCGACCTTCCAGGTGGGGGACGCGGTCGCCGACGCACTCGTCTCCTACGCCTCCGGGCTCGCCGCCCACGGCCGCACCGACAGTGTCGAGCTCCCCGTGCTCGGCGGCGACGGCCACGCGACGGTCGTGACGCTGCTGCTCAACTCCGCGACGAGCCTCTTCGTCTCCGGCGCCGCAGGCCTCCTGCCCGGGCTCGACGAGAAGGCCGTCGCCGCCGACCTCCGCCAGCGGACGCAGTGGCTGGACGCGGTCCCGGCGGTCACCGCCGTGGAGCCGAGCGCTCCGGAGGACCTGATCTGGCTCGAGTTCCCGGAGGTCGCGGCCCTGATGGACCCCGAAGCCGGCGCCCACTCCCCCGCGACGCTCCACCTCGTCGAGCACTCGCCGCGGCGCGACTCCCTCGTCTTCACCGTCGTCTACGTCAGCACGCTCGACCGCGACCTGGGCTCGGGGGAGATCCGCCGGCTGCTCGAGACGAGCCGCCGCAACAACGTCGAGCACGGCGTCTCGGGGATGCTCGTCTTCCGCGGCCGCCGCGTGATGCAGCTGCTCGAGGGCGAGGAGTCGGACGTGCGCTCGCTCTACGCGCGGATCCTCGCCGACCCGCGGCACGAGGGCGTGGTCACCGTCTGGACCAGCGTGCACGAGCAGCGCCGCTTCCCGGACTGGTCGATGGGCTTCGACGAGCTCGACCTGCCCGTCGAGCGGCCCGCCTCCTGGCCCGAGCCGGACCTCCCCGAGCAGTCGATCGACGCCGTGGCGGACGACTACCTCCGCCGCCGGTCGGAGGCGCTGCGGAGCGCGCTGGTGAGCAGCGACCCCCTCGTCGCGAGCCTCGCCGTCATCCTGCACGGGCACCGCCCCGAGCGCGTCCTCGAGGGCGGCGCCGGAGTGCGGCTGCGCTGCGCCGAGTGCCGCGCCTTCGACGCCCACGACGGGTACGACTCCTACCCCTGCGCGACCGCGAGGACCGCGATCGAGGCGCTCGAGGCGGCCTGACGCGAGCCGGGCGGCCGTGCGGGATCACCGTCCCGAAGCGCTCCGAGCGCACCCCCTTCCGCGGGTCTGCGCAAGCCCGTCCGCTCGCCCCGGCGCGCCCCTAGGGTGAGGCCATGAACGATCCCGGCGCGGCCCGCCACGACGTCCTCATCATCGGCGGCGGCAACGCCGGACTCTCGACCGCGGGACGGCTGCGGCGCTCCGGAGTGGACGACGTCGCGGTGATCGAGCCCCGGTCGACCCACGTCTACCAGCCGATGCTCTCCCACGTCGCGGGCGGCACCGCACCCGCCTCCGCGGCGACCCGGCCCCAGGGCTCGGTGACGCCGAAGGGGGTCGTCTGGATCCAGGACCGCGTCGAGACGATCGACCCGGTCGCGCACACGGTCACCCTCCTCTCCGGCCGCACCGTCGGCTACGGGCAGCTCGTCGTCTGCCCCGGGATCCAGAAGGACTGGGCCGCGGTCCCCGGGCTCCAGGAGGCGATGGACTCACCGTTCGGAGTGTCCAACTACGAGTACGAGTACGCCCGCAAGGCGTCGCAGGTGCTCCGCGAGGTCCGCTCCGGCACCGTCGTCTTCACGCAGCCCGGCGGCCCCGGCACCTGCTCCGGCGCCTCGCAGAAGCCGATGTACCTCGCCTGCGACTACTGGCGCGCGACCGGCGTCCTCGACCGCATCCGCGTCGTGCTCGTCGTGCCGACCCCCACCCTGTTCGGGATGCCGCTGATCGACTCCGAGCTCGAGCGGAAGGTGGCGGAGTACGGGATCGAGGTCCGCTACGGCCGCGAGCTGGTCGAGGTCGACGCGGCCGAGCGGAGGGTCGTCCTCGCCGTCGACGGGCGCGCGACCGCCCTCCCCGGCCCCGACCGCGCGCGGCGCTCGACCGACGGCCCGCGCGAGACGCTGTCGTACGACGTGCTGCACGCCGTGCCCCCGCAGTCGGCCCCCGACTGGCTGGCCGGCACCGGACTGGCCGCCGAGGGCGACGAGGGCGGCTTCGTCGAGGTCGACCCGCTGACCCTGCGGCACCCGCGGTTCCCCGACGTCTGGGCGCTCGGCGACGCGGCGGCCACGGTCAACTCGAAGTCCGGAGGAGCACTGCGCCAGCAGACCACCACGCTCGCGAAGAACCTCGTCGCCGCGCAGAAGGGCCGCCCGCTCCCCCGCGTCTACAACGGCTACTCCGTCTGCCCCTTCGTGGTCTCGCGGTCGAGCGTGGTGTTCGCCGAGTTCGACGACCGCTACCGCCCGAAGCCGACCGTCCCCTTCTGGACGGGCCTGGCGAAGGAGCGGCGCCTCACCTTCCTCGCCGACCGCCGCGTCCTGCCGTGGGTGTACTGGAATCTGATCCTGCAGGGACGGGCCTGAGCGTCCTCTTCCGGACATGTCCGGAAGAGGCGCTTGCCGCTGCCGGAGGCGCTCCCGAGACTGAGGGGTCGGCACCACCGTCCGACGCGCCCCCTCGTCTCCTGGAGGACCCGATGCGGCCCAGCCCGACTCCCGACCGCTCCGGCACCGCGCGATGACGACCGCGCAGGACTGGGGGCCCTCGACCGACGCGGACTCCGCCGGCGGTCCGCCCGCGTCGCGGAGGCAGCGCGTGCGCGCCTGGATGCGCGGCGGCTCCTTCGGGCCGACCGGCCTCACCCGGCGCGGCTGCCTCCTGGTGCTGGCGTCGGTGCTCGTGGTGGCGGTGCCGGTCGTCGCGCTGACGCTCGCGCATGTCGATCCGCACGCGTCGCTCAAGGTCTGGATCCTGGCGATCACGCTGATCGCGCTGGTCGGAGCGCTGCTCCGGGTCGTCGCCGACGCCGGTCCGGACCCGCAGGCCGACCTCGACCGCGCGGGCAAGGCGGTCGGAGCAGTGGCCGCGGCCTACACGGCGCTGGCCGTGATCATCGACTGGGGGATGCTGCACCTCTGAGGCGCGGTCAGCGGGCCTCGTCGCGCGGGTCGTCCGTGCCGTCGGGAGCGCTGCCGATCACGTCCGGTATGCCGCCGGTGCCGCCCTGCGCGCTCCCGGTCCCGCCCTGCGCCGCTCGCTCGTCCTCGCGCCGGCTGAGCCAGCCCGGGCCCTCGCGCCGCAGCCGCTCCGCCTCCGGACTCGGGACGGGCGGCGCCGCCGGCCGCCGCAGGAGCCGCACCTGCCGGACCGCGCCGAGCACCACTCCGGCGCCGAACAGCGGCAGGCCGAGCAGGAGCACCAGCCACAGCGGCGCGTGCCGGCGTCCGCCGCCGACGACCGCGCCGAGATCCCAGCCCGCGTCCGCCGCCAGCCAGAGCATCCCCGCCACGAAGACGGCGCTCACCAGCGAGAGCGCCCAGGGCTGCGCGAGGAGGAGCGCCTGCGTGCGCTCCGTGCGGAAACCCTTCGCCATGCGCCGATCCTAGGCGGGCGTCAGCCGGCGAGGATCCGGTCGACCAGCCCCTGCGCGTCGCCCTCCGCGGGAACGATCTGCACGGTGTCGCCCTCGATCGGCTGCATCACGGAGAGCGCCGACTCGACCCGGTCGCCCACGCGGAGGAGGAGCCGGGCGTCGGCCCCCTCGTCGATGGCCGCCTGCGAGCCGCGGCGCAGGAGGGCGGCGCCCGCCTCGTCGAACCGGACGTCGACGACTCCCGTGCTCGGATCGGCCTCGACCGCGGCGACGCCCGCGCGGGTGAAGTCCTCGGGATCGACGAGGACGTCCTGCCCGCCGACCGGGACGCACTGCGGATCGGAGCCGGGCTCGCAGAGCGCCGAGACGGCGACCCCGAGGCCGCCGACGGGCTCCGGAGTGGCGGACGGGGACGCCGCGGGCGACGACCCGGCGGAGCAGCCGGTCAGGGCGAGCAGGAGGAGCGCGGCGGCTCCGGGGGCGGTGCGGCGGATCACGGGATCTCCTCGGGTCGCGTCGGAGCGCGCCACGATACCGAGGCTCCGGCGCTGCGGCCACTCGGCGGCACGGCTCGGGCGGAGCGGCTGCGGGCGGAGCGGCCGGTCCGCGGCACGGCGGGGCAGGCGGCGGCGACCCGCCCCTCAGAGGCGGACGACCAGCTTCACCGCCGACACACCCTCGTGCAGCCGGTCGAGGGCGGGCTGCAGCGCGGCGAGCCCCTCACCCACCACCTCGGGCGCCGGGGCGCAGACGTGACGGCCCTCGGCGAGCGCCGCCGGCAGGTGGTCGCGCCACAGCATCGGCCCCACCTCGTTCGTCATCAGCGAGCCGCCCCAGACGAAGCGGGCGCGGATGCCGCGGCGCCGGGCCGCGATCTTCAGCGCCGCGGTGCCGCCGACCACGCGCAGCATCGTCCGCACGAAGGCGGCGCTGACACCGCGTCGGCGCGGGAGCGAGCCGAACGAGACGGAGGGGCTGGCCAGGGCGACCCGTCGCGCTCCGGTGCCCGCGGCCACCGCCACCGACGGGGCACCGGAACCCGTCCCGATCGCGAGCACCCCCGCGACCTCGTGGCCCGCGAGCGCAGCCACCAGGTCGGCGACGACGGAGGGGCTGCGGTAGTCGAGCACGATCTCGGCGCCCAGCTCGCGCATCCGCTCGTGGTTGCGGGGCGACGCGGTCGTCGCCACGCGGTGCCCGGAGGCGACGGCGAGCTGGATCGCGTTGCTCCCCACGCTCGTCGTCCCGCCCCAGACCACGACCGTCCTGCCCGTCGGCCGGACCGGGACGCTCGGGTGCGGCAGGGCGAGGTGGTCCCGCTGGAACAGCGCCGTCGCCGCCGTCGAGACCGCGAGCGGCAGCACCGCCGCCTCCTCGAAGCCCAGCCGGTCGGGGATCGGCGCCGCCAGGTCCTCGCGCACGACCGTGTACTCCTGGAAGGCGCCCTCGTCGCGGTTCCGCCGCCCGCGCTCCATCCCGACCGCGTACGCGACGACCCGGTCGCCGACGGCGAAGCGCGTCACTCCAGGGCCGACCGCCTCGACCACTCCCGCCACGTCCTCCCCGAGCACCGCCGGGTACGGCACCCACCGGAACATCAGATCGCCCGTCCACTGCTTCATCTCGTCGACCGGATTCACGGCCAGGGCGCCGTTGCGTAGCAGGACCTCCCCCGGACCGGGGACGGGCATCGGAGCGGGGCGGACGACGAGGTCGGCCCGCGGGGCGGTCAGCAGGGCGGCGGCGTTCTCGGGCACGGGCGGCTCCAGTCGGAAGTGATGGCAGGACGTGTCGTCACCCTACTCCTGATGACACGTCGTGTCGTCAGCTATCCTGGGCGGATGTCACGCTGGGCCCCCGATGCCGCCCTCCGCCTCGAGCAGGCGGCGATGGAGCTCTTCGCCGAGCACGGCTACGCGGGCACCACCGTCCCCGCGATCGCGGAGCGCGCCGGGCTCACCACCCGCACCTTCTTCCGCCACTTCGCCGACAAGCGCGACGTCCTCTTCCTCCGCGAGCGCGAGTTCCCCGAGATCGTCGGCCGCCTGCTCGCCGGCGCCCCCGCCGGCCTCGCGCCGATGGACCTCGTGATGCACGGCCTCGAGGCAGCCGCCTCGGGCGACCTCCAGACCTGGCGCGCTCAGATTTCCGCCCGCCGCGCCGTCGTGCGCTCCGAGCCGCAGCTGCGCGAGCGCGAGCTCCTGAAGTCGGCCGCCCTCGCCGAGAGCATGCGCGCCGCTCTCGTCGACGCCGGAGTCGCGCCGGGGGACGCGGCCCTCGCCGCCCTCGCGGCCTCCGCCCTCTTCGACCTCGCCCTGGAGCGCTGGCTCGCCGCGCCAGAGGGGTCCCTCCTGGTCGACGTCCTCCGCGCCGAGCGCACACGCCTCGGCGCGCTGCTCGCGCGCTGACCCGCACGACGCTGTCGAGGCGTCGCGAACGGTCGTCCTCCGCGGCGGGAGGCGGCCGTTCGTGACGCTTCGGACCGACGAGCGGGGGACGATCCGCTCAGAGCGCCCAGGGGAAGGCGGGGGCGTTCGAGCGGGCGCCCTGCGCGGCCTTCGAGCGGCCGGGCTCGCCGAGCTCGGCGAGCAGCGCCTCCGACTCGCCGACGAGGACCGCGAGCGCGCCGGGCGTGAACCAGTCGGGGCGCAGGGCGAACAGGAGGTCCTCGGTCGCCGTGTTGCCGCTGGCGCCCGGTGCGAAGGGGCAGCCGCCGAGGCCGCCGAGCGCGCCGTCGACCACCGAGGCCCCGGCCTGCACGGCGGCGATCGCGTTCGCGACGCCCGAGCCCCAGGTGTCGTGCCCGTGGAACACGATCTCGCGAGGCGGGGTCTCCGCCGCCACGCGCGAGACGAGCGACGCCACCTGGCCGGCGTGCGCCTGCCCGAGCGTGTCGCAGACGACCACGTCGGCCGCTCCCTCCGCCCGCGGGTCGCGCGCGATCGCGAGCACGCGCTCCGGGTCGACCGGGCCCTCGAACGGGCAGGTGAACGAGGTGGCGATGCACAGCTGGATCCGCCCGCCGACGCTCTCGGCGAGCGCGACCGCCTCCGGCATCGCGGCCAGGCTCGCCTCGGTCGGCCTGCCGACGTTGGCGAGGTTGTGCGAGTCGGACGCCGAGAAGCAGTACTGGAAGCCGCGCGCCCCCGCGGCGGCCGCACGCTCGACGTGGCGCGGAGTCGCGACCCACACCCAGCACCGCTCCAGCTCCTCGGGAGTGAGCGCGGCGATCACGTCGAGGGTGTCGGCCATCGGAGGGACGAGGTCGCCGCGCGCGAGCGAGCCGATCTCGAGCTCGGGCACTCCCGCGGCGAGCAGCGTGCGCGCGAGGTCGACCTTGCGCTCGGTCGTCAGGAGCTTGCCGGTGAGCTGCAGGCCGTCGCGGAGGGTGACGTCTCGCAGGCGCGCGGAGGCGAGCGCGGTCACCGGCCGGCCTCCTCGGCAGCGGCGGCGGAGGGAGCGGCAGGAGCCCCGCCGGCGGAGGGAGCAGCGGGACCGGTCCGCCGGAGCATCCCCAGCACCTCCTCGGTGTCCTGGCCCAGGTCGGGCGCGAGCGAGCGGATGGGGAGGGAGCGGCCGCCGAGCACCGGCACGATCCCCGGGAAGCCCACGCCGCGCAGAGTGCCGCCGGCGTCCTCGACGTCGAAGGGCTGGATCATGTCGCGCGCCGCGTACTGCTCGCTCGCGCTGATGTCGGCGGCCGTGTAGATCGGGCCGGAGGGGACGCCCTCGTCGTCGAGGACCGCGAGCGCCTCGGCGGCGGTGCGGCCCGCCGTCCACGCGCCGATCGCCGCGTCCAGCTCGTCGCGCCGGGCCCAGCGCTGCTCGTTCGAGGCGAGCGCCGGGTCCTCGCCCAGGTCGGCGCGGCCGATCACCGCCATCAGCCGCTGGAAGATCGCGTCCGCGTTCCCCGCGATCACGATGCTCGCCCCGTCGGCGCAGGTGTAGGCGTTGGTCGGGGCGATGCCCTCCATCCGCCCGCCGACGCGCTCCCGGACGATGCCGTGCGCCTGGAAGTCGGGGATCAGCGACTCCGTCATCGAGAACATCGCCTCGTGCAGCGCCACGTCGACGACCCGCTCCGCCAGCGGTGCCGGATCCAGCCCGGCGGAGCGGCGGGTCTCGCGCTGGAACAGCGCCATCATCACTCCGTAGCCCGCGTACAGCCCGGCGATCGAGTCGCCGATCGAGACGCCGACGCGCACGGGCGGCCGGTCCGGGTCGCCGACCAGCTCGCGGAACCCGCCCATCGCCTCCGCGACCGCCGCGAACCCGGGCCGGGCCGACAGCGGGCCGGTCTGCCCGAACGCGGAGATGCGGCCGATCACGATGCCGGGCCGAGCCTCGTCGAGCACGGCCGGCCCGATCCCCCAGCGCTCGAGCGTGCCGGGCCGGAAGTTCTCGAGCACCACGTCGCACTCGGCGACCAGGCGGCGGACGGCGTCGCGCCCCTCGTCCGTGCGCAGGTCGAGCGCGATCGAGCGCTTGTTGCGGTTGATCGTGTGGAAGAGGAGCGAGGTCTCGGACCCCTCGTGCAGCCGCCAGCGGCGCAGCTCGTCCCCCGTGCCGGGCCGCTCCACCTTGATCACCTCGGCGCCGAAGTCGGCGAGCAGCCGGCCAGCCGTGGGCGCCGCGATGAAGTTGCCGAGCTCGAGGACGCGGACGCCCGCGAGCGGGAGGGGTGCGGTCATGGCACGGCCTTTCGCTCCCGTCGAGGCTAGCGCGGAGGACGGCGCCACCCCCTGCCCTCACGCGGACGCCCGACCTACACTTGCCGGACATCATGCGCAGACACACCCTCACTCCGCGACCGGACTGGCGAGCCCGCTGCGACGAGATCGGCTTCAGCTTCTACGACCTCCCCTCCGAGGGCGGCCGCCCCTACTGGAACGAGTCCGCGGCGTACTCCTTCGAGCCTGCCGAGATCGACCTGCTCGAGCGCACGACCTCGGAGCTGTTCGACCTCTGCATGGAGGCGTGCGAGCTCGTGGTGCGGAAGGGCCGCTTCGCCGAGTTCGGCATCCCGCCCCGCTTCCACGACCTGGTGCGCACCTCGTGGGACGAGGACGACCCCACGGTCTACGGCCGCTTCGACCTCGCCTACGACGGCGCGGGCGCGGTGAAGCTGCTCGAGTTCAACGCCGACACCCCGACCTCGCTGGTCGAGACGGCCGCGGCCCAGTGGCAGTGGCTCGTCGAGACGAAGGGGCCCGACGCCGACCAGTTCAACAGCCTGCACGAGCAGCTCGTCGAGCAGTGGCGCCACCTCCGCCTCGAGCGCTGGAGCCTCGACGAGGGCGCCCGCCTGCACCTCGCGTCGCTGCACGACTCCGGAGACGGCGAGCTGATCGTCGAGGACGCCGACACCGTCGCCTACATGGCCGAGACCGCGGCGCAGGCCGGCTTCGACCCCAAGCTGATCTTCGTCGAGGACATCCGCTACGAGCTCGACGGCGCCGGCTTCCTCGACGGCGACGGCGAGCCGATCCGCCACGTCTTCAAGCTGTACCCGTGGGAGTGGATGCTCGGCGAGCAGTTCGGCGGCCTCCTCCTCGACCGGCGCGAGCGCACCCGCTGGGTCGAGCCGGCGTGGAAGCTCCTGCTCAGCAACAAGCAGCTGCTGGTGGTGCTGTGGGAGATGTTCCGCGGCCACCCGAACCTGCTGCCCGCCTCCGTGCATCCGCTGCCCGGCACCGCGCAGGTGCGCAAGCCGCGCCTGGGCCGGGAGGGCGCGAACGTGACGGTCCTCGACGCCGACGGCTCGGTCGTCGCCGAGAACGGCGGGAGCTACGGCGCCGAGGGCTTCATCCACCAGGAGCGCGCCGAACTGGCCCGGGTCGACGGGAAGACCGTCGTCATCGGCAGCTGGATCGTCGGCGAGACCCCGGCCGGCATCGACGTGCGCGAGACGAGCGGCCTGATCACCGGCGACCTGGCGGAGTTCGTGCCCCACTACATCGAGGGCGGACGGAGCGACGGGGCCGCGACGGACGCGGACGCCGCGTCGGCCGCCTCCCGCCCCGGGCACGCCTCCACCCCCGCCTACGGCGCTCCCGCGCCCGGCACCCCCGCGCCCGAGTACGGCGCCCCCGAGCACGACCGGCCGCAGGACACCCGCGCGGCCCGCCCGCAGGACGAGGAGACCCGATGACGGACGACGACCGCACCCCCGGCGATTCCGGGACGCCGAGCTCCGGGAACGACTGGGGCAGCCGCGAGCCCGAGGCGGGCTCCGGCACGCCGAGCGGCGGCTCGAGCGGCGGCACCGGCCGCGGCGACGGCTCCACCCGCACCGCTCCCCACCGCTCCCGGAGCGTCGGCATCAGCGGCATCGCGAAGAACCGCCGCGGCCTGCTCATCGGCGGCGCGGTCGCGGTCGGCGCGGTCGGCCTCGCCGTGGCTCTCGCGAACGGCGGCCCCTCGACCGACGGCGTCGTCGCCACGGGAGCCGACGGCCAGGACTACGTCATCCCCGAGAACGCCGAGCGCCCCGTCTACGCGAGCCGTGAGGACTGCCTCGCCGACGTGCGGGAGCAGATCGCCCAGCTCCAGGCGCAGGGCGAGGAGGTCGGCGACGACCCCGAGCAGCTGTGCGAGGCGACCGACGAGTACCGCGGGCACTACGCCGGCGGCTTCTGGCTCGGCCCGCTGATCTTCGCGTCCTCGCGCTGGAACTCGACGCGGGCGACCAGCTGGGCGCCCGTCGCGTCCGGCGGCTTCGCGGCCCGCGGAGCGACCCAGCCCGACGTCGTGCAGCGCGCGCCGGCCGGCTCGACCGTCGGCTCGAAGGCGACCCTCTCCGGCGGCTTCGGCTCCTCCGGCAAGTCCGGCTTCGGCTCCACCGTCGGCGGCTGACCGCAGCGCACCTCCGCCCTCGCGCCCGGGACGCGGGGCGAGACATCCGCCTGCCGCCGAGACACCGCTCGCACGCCGGCCGTCTCGACGATCACGGGGACGGCTCGCCGCCGCTCCCTCTCTCAGGAGGAGGGCGTCGCGCTCGGGAAGAAGTGCCGCTCGACGGGATCGCCGTCGGCGTGCGTCAGCGCCGCCGCGCGGATCTCGCGGTCGCGGCCGGTCAGCCGCTGGGTCTCCTGCCGCCGGAACTCGCCCCACGAGGGCACCATGAACGTCTCCAGCTGCACGTCGGCCTCCTCCCCGCTCCGGTAGAGCGCCCAGCGCGAGGCGCCGGTCCGGCGGCGGGAGCTCTCCAGCAGCCGCATGGCCGATCGGAAGTCCGCGAGGGAGTCGGGGCGGACCGTCCACGAGATCTGCACCATCACCGGCCCGTCCGTCGGCTCCGGCTCGAACACCAGCGTGGGCGTGGGCCACGACATCGAGATGCTGCGGTCGACGGTTCCCGTCCCCGGCAGCAGGGGCAGCACCCGCACGCTGGCCGCCACGAGGAGGAGCAGAGCGGCCGCCGCGGCGTACGCGGGCGCGGTGCCGAGCACCTGCGCGGCCAGGCCCCAGCCGATCGAGCCGACCGCCATGGTCCCCATGAAGACCAGGATGTAGATCGAGGCTCCGCGGGACCGCACCCACTGCGGCAGCGTGAGCTGCAGCGCCGCGTTCAGCACGGTGAGGGTGCCGATCCAGGCCAGCCCCGCGAGGACCAGCAGCAGCAGTGCCGGAACGAGGGGCAGGAAGGCCGCCGCGAGCGTCCCCGCCGCGAACAGCACGGCGCTCGCCCCGATGACGACGTCGTCCGAGAGCTTCCGGCGGGCGAGCGGCAGGGCGAACACGCCGAGCACGGCACCGGCCCCGAGGGCCCCGAGGAGGAAGCCGTAGCCGCTGGAGTCGAGCTGGAGGCGCTTCGCGGTGAGCGGCAGCAGCGCCCAGAGCGCACTGGCGGGCAGGGCGAAGAGCGCGGAGCGGAGGAGGATCCGGCGGACGAGGTGCGCGGAGGCGACGTACCGGATCCCTCCCTTCAGCGCGGCGCCGAACTGCTCGCGGTCGTCGAGGCCGGTCTGCGCGGGCCGCTTCCACCAGAGCAGGGCGAGCACGGCGCCGATGAAGCTCAGGGCGTTGATGCCGAAGACCACCGGAGCGCCGAACGCCGAGAGGACCACTCCCGCCAGGGCCGGCCCGACCGCGCGGGCGCCGTTCACCGTCACGCCTCCGAGTGCCGACGACGCCGCGATCAGGTTCCGGGGCACGAGCTCCGGCTGGATCGCCTGCCAGGCGGGCGAGGTCAGGGTGGAGGTGATGCCGAGGAGGAAGGTGAAGGCCAGGATCGTCCACGGCGTCAGCGCGCCGACCGCCGCCACGACCGTCAGAGCGGCCGCCAGCAGCGCGCTGGCCGACGACCCCCAGATGAGCAGCCGCCGCCGGTCGAGCGAGTCGGCCAGCACGCCCGCGGGGAGGGCGACGAGGATCGAGGGCGCCAGGCTCGCCGTCTGCACGAGCGCGACGACCGCCGCGCCCGCGGCCGCCTCGACCAGGTACCACTGGGCTCCGACGGTCTGCATCCAGGTGCCGATGTTGCTGCCCAGCTGGGCGAACCACAGCACGCGGAAGGCGGTGATCGCCATGGGCGCCCAGGCCGACGGCTGCGCCGGCGCGGACGTCTGCGCCGGGGCGGCGGGAGCGGGAGCCGGAGCGACGTCCTCAGTCACGGGGCACGGCCTGCCGCACCGAGAAGAGGTTGCCGAACGGGTCCAGCAGCTGGCACAGCCGCTCCCCCGTGAACACCGTCTTCGGACCGCGGTGGGCGACGGCGCCGTTCGCCGTCCAGTCGGCGACGACGGCGTCGACGTCGGGGACCGTCCAGTACGGGCTCGTGCCGTCGGGTCCGGGCCGGTTCAGCTCGTCCCGCTCGTGCAGCGTCAGGCGGGTGCCGTCCAGGTCGTAGGCCACGAGCGCCCCGCCGCGGACGACGGGCTCGCGCCCGAGCCGCGCCGAGTACCAGGCGATCGCGGCGTCGAGGTCGTCGACGAAGTAGAAGACGTTTCCGACTCCGGCGAACTCCGTCGTCGTCATGCTCGGGCCGGCGGGAGGGCGTCGCGGAGGAAGGCGAGCGAGGGGCCGATGGCCGCCTCCGTGTACCCCTCGGCGTGACGGGTGCCCGGGATCAGCTGCAGCGTGCTGGCGACTCCGACCGCGGAGAGCGCCGCCTGCATGGCCTGCGCGTCGCTCACGGGGACGAACTCGCCGAGCGAGTTGGCCAGGAACACCGGCCCGCCGTCCGGGGAGGCGTGGCGCGTCGTGGAGGCGGCGGTGAGCAGCCCGCGGTCGCCCCCGACCTCGTTGAGGATCGTCCAGCGCAGGAAGGCGTCGTTCCGGCCGGTCTGGTTGATGTCGGCGCTCTTCATGGCGTCGAGGTCCTGCGTCGTCGGCGTGGCCGGGAGGTCGTCGGTCGCCTCGACGATGCCGAGGAGGTCGAACATCCCCGACCAGCTGACGGCGGGCCGACCGGTGGCGATCGCGGCCTCCACGACCAGGTTCCCGCCCGCCGATCCGCCGAAGAACGCCAGTCTGCTCCGGTCGAACGCCCACTCGGACGCGACCGCCCACCGCTCCGCGGCGAGCACGTCGTCCCTGCTGGCCGGGAAGACCGAGTCCGGAGCCTCGCGGTAGTCCGCCGCGAACACGAGGTAGCCGGCGTCGACCAGCATCGTCGCGAGCGCCCGCTCCTTGCTCTTGTCCCCCCGGAACCACCCGCCGCCGTGGATCAGCACGACGGCCGGCCGAGCGGCGTCCTCGGCCGGGGACACCGACCTGCTGTACACGTCCAGCACCTGCGGCGACGACCCCCCTTCGACGTACGGAACCCCGATGCTCACTGACGGCTCGTCCGACACGGTGACCCCCTCCGGTCCAGATTCTCGACTGCAGTCAGACCGTAGGAGCCGGGGGCGGCGCGAGCCAGGCCCTGCCGGGGTCACCCAGGAGGGCGCCCGCAGGCCCGCCTCCCGCGGCTGGGCGGATCGCGACTAGCCTCGGAGGGTGTTCCTGACCGAGCCGTACGGCTTCCGCGACCGCTCCGCCCTCGACGAGCGCCGGGCCCTGCTCGAGGACGAGCCCTCGGTGCAGCCCCTCCGGGCGTTCCGCGAGGAGCTCCTCGCCCGGCGCACCCGCAGGCATCCGGGTGCCGTGGTGCCCGACTTCGACCCGGCCGAGGCCGGCGTCGAGGCGCGCGCGCTCATCGTGCTGGAGGCCCCGGGACCGATGTCGACCGGCCCCGACGGCTCCGGCTTCGTCTCGGTCGACAACGACGACGCGACGGCCGCTTCGACCTGGACCCTCCGCGACGAGGTCGGACTGCACGCCCGCACCCTGGTCTGGAACATCGTGCCGTGGCAGCTCGACGGCGTCCCCGATGCGGACGAGGTGCGGCAGGGCGCGATGGAGCTGCGCCGGCTCCTGCCGCTGCTCCCCGACCTGCGGGTCGTCGTCAACGCCGGGACCGCGCCGACCAGCGGCTGGAAGAAGAACATCGAGCCGTACCTGGTCGACGGCCCGACGGTCATCGACTCGTGGAGCCCCGGCCAGCGGGCGATGAGCCAGCCCCGCAAGCGCGACGAGCTGAAGCGCGCCTTCGAGCGCGCGACGCACCTGGTCGGCTGAGCCCCCGAGGCTCCGAGGCGTCACGAACGGTCGTCATCCGAGCCGGGAGGCGGCCCTTCGCGACGCCTCGACCGCCGGCGGACGGTCCGCTCAGGCTGAGCGGGCGTCCCGCAGCGCGTCGGCCGACTGCTGCGCGGCGCGGCGGACGTCGCGGTCCGGGTCGCGGAGCATGCCCGTCAGGACGGCCTCGACGCTCGCCGCGAACTCGCCCTTCGCGTCGCGACCGGAGGAGATCCCCGCCAGAGCGGCCGCCACGAGAGCGCGCGCTCCTGCCGCGCGGACCCGGGGGTGCTCGTCGGTGGTCAGGCGGGACAGCTTCTTCTGCCCGCCCAGCACGCGCTCGGCGCAGACGCGGGCGCACATCTCGCGGACGCGCCAGGAGGGGTTCGCGAGTCCGGCGGTCACCGCGTCGGCGGCGTCGTCGTCCCAGACGTAGAGGAGCGCGCGGGCACCCCAGAGCTCGGGCCAGTAGAGGGAGGGCGCTCCCTTGAGGATCCCGTCGGCGTGCTCGCCGCCCACGGTGAGGAGGAAGGACTCGCCCTCGTACCCGCCGGTGAGCAGGGCCGCGGATCGCAGAGCGACGTTGCGCTCCCCCTCGCGGGCGACCTGCGCGCGCAGGCGCTCCTCGAGCGGATCGGTGAGGGTGACGGTCGGTTCGTTGTCGCGTGCCATGAGGCTCCCGAGAGTACTCGCCCGCCCCGCGCCTTCGAAGACCCGCAGCGTTCGGCGCCGCGGCGGTCGGCCCTCTCCGTCCTGCGGCGATGGTCCGATCAGCACTCGTGCCACCTGCTGGTCGAGTGGCGCCGCAGGGACCACGGCTGAGGGACGCCTGGTAGATTCGATCCGATCGACCCCCTCCCAAGCCTCTCCGCGATGCTCACGTGGGAGGGGCCTTTTTCTTCGGCACCGAGGTACTGCGATGGCACGGAAACCGAGCCTGTCGTGGAAGCAGCAGGTCCAGCTCCTCCGTGACCGCGGGCTCGGCATCGCCGACGGGGAGGCCTGCACGAGCTACCTGGCCGCGCAGAACCACTACCGCTTCTCCGGGTACGCCCGCTAGTTCCAGCGGGCTCCGCACGACGGGGACGACTCGTTCGCGGACGGAGTCTCGTTCGAGGACGTCCGAGCGGTCTGCGACGCAGATGAAGCGCTGCGGCAGAGCCTGCGTGCTCGACTGGCCCGTGCCGAGATCCTTCTCCGCAGCCGTACGGCTCATGTCATCGCTCGTGAGCACGGCCCGTACGAGTGCTCTCTCGAGAAGAGCTTCTACTCCGAGTCTCCGAACGCGGAGTCGACAGTCGATTCGTGCCTCCGCGACATCGAGCGCAGCAGGGAACGGCATGTCCTCCGCTTCACGGAGCTCCCCGGCGGCAGGGGCGCGGAGCCCCCTCGATCATCGAGGACCGCAGTGAGAGCGACGCGACCGGGACGGTCCCGCCCGCCCCGCGCCACGGCGGATCCGGCAGCGGAACGGACGATGCCCGCCCGCTCAGGAGGCGCCCACCGGGAGGTCGGCCCCGCCTGACTATGCTGGTGCCACCCCCGGCAGCCGAGCCCTCTGAGCCTCGTCCGCGCCGGGGTGGCGCGGCTCACCCGCCCGGGGAGCGGAGGAGGTCCTCTCATGGCCGATCGGCCGAACCTCCGCCATGTCGCGGCGGTCGCGGGCGTCTCGCACATGACCGTGTCGCGCGTGCTCAGCGGGCACCCCAACATCAAGGAGTCGACCCGCCAGAAGGTCCTCGAGGCGGTCGACGAGCTCAACTACAGGCCGAACATCGCCGCCCGCTCCCTCGTCACGCAGCGCACCGACCGCATCGGCGTGATGATCGAGAGCGGCGCCGAGTACGGGCCGTCGAGCACCCTCCGCGCGATCGAGCGCGCCGCCCGCGAGAAGGGGTACTCGATCACCTCCGTCGCGCTGCGGCCGGACCTCGAGATGACCCCCACCGACGCGATCGCCCACCTGATGGGCCTCGGGATCGACGCGCTCTGCGTGATCGCGCCGCGCTCCTCCTCCGTGGCGACCCTCCGCACCGTCGAGATCGGCGTGCCGACGCTCGTGGTGAAGAGCGACAAGGATCCGAGCTTCCTCACCGTCTCGGTCGACCAGCAGGCCGGCATGTTCCAGGCCGTCGACCACCTGGGCAACCTCGGCCACCGCGACGTGCTGCACCTCTCCGGCCCCCTCGACTGGCTCGACGCGCGCGCCCGCGAGCGCGCCTTCCACAGCCGCGCGAAGTCGTGGGGGATGCACGAGCGCCCCATCGTCATCGGCGACTGGACCCCGGACTCCGGGTACGACTTCGCCGCGAGCCTGCAGTCGGTGCCCGACTTCACCGCGATGGTCGTCGCGAACGACGAGATGGCGCTCGGAGTGATCCACGGCCTCGTCGAGCGCGGGATCCGCGTGCCCGAGGACATGAGCATCGTCGGCTTCGACGACCTGCCCACCGCCCGCCACTTCCTCCCGCCGCTGACGACGGTCCGCCAGGACTTCGACAAGCTCGGGACGACGGTCGCCGAGGTGATCCACGCGAGGATCCGCGGCCAGGAGAGCCCGCAGCGCACCCGGATCCCCACGGAGCTGGTGATCCGCTCCTCCACGGCCGCTCCCCGATCGTGACCCTCCTGTTCCCGTCCCGCCGCATGCGCTCGCGTATCATCGGCGGCAGCCCCTGGCACGCCGGACCCTGACGGCGCGCCGCACACGAACCGAGGACGGCACGTGGCGATCTCATCGAGGACGACCCGGAGCTCCGCGGCACCCGTCGTCGAGATGACCGGCATCCGCGTCTCCTTCGCCTCCGGACCCGCTCTGAAGGACGGGAACCTGCGGCTGGTGCCGGGCGAGATCCACGGGCTGATGGGCGAGAACGGCGCGGGCAAGTCCACGCTGATCAAGACGCTCACCGGCATCCACCAGCCCGACGCGGGCGAGATCCTCGTCGACGGCGTCGCCCGGCGCTTCAGCGGCCCGGCGGAGGCGAAGGCAGCGGGCATCACGGCCGTGTTCCAGGACGAGCGCCTCACCGACAACCTCAGCATCGGCGAGAACGTGATGCTCGGCCACGAGGTCCGCGGCCGCTTCGGCATCTCCTGGTCGCGCACCCACCACCGCGCGGCCGAGATGCTCGCCGAGCTGGGCCTGGAGGACCTCGATCCGCACCTGCCGCTGCGCTCGCTCTCGCCGGCGATCCGCCAGCTGGTCGCGATCAGCCGCGCGATGGTCGACCGTCCGCGCGTGCTCGTGCTCGACGAGCCCACCTCCAGCCTCGACCTCAGCGACGTGGCCCGCCTCTTCACGGTGCTGCGGAGGCTGCGCGACCAGGGCGTCGCGATCCTGTTCGTCTCGCACTTCCTCGAGCAGGTCCTCACCCTCAGCGACCGGCTGACGGTGCTCCGCGACGGCGGCACCGTCGGCGAGTACCCGGCGCACACCATGGACCGCGCGGAGCTGATCGCGAAGATGATCGGCAAGGACATCGACGCGCTGCGGCAGATCGGCTCCGACCGCCGCGAGCACCGCCGCCAGCCGGTCGGCCCGGCGATCTACCGCGCGCACGGGATCGGCCGCCGCGGCGCCGTGGGCCCGACCGATCTGGAGCTGCACCGCGGCGAGATCGTGGGCTTCGCGGGCCTGCGCGGCTCGGGGCGCACCGAGCTGGCGTCGCTGGTGAGCGGGGTCGAGAAGCCGGACACCGGCGAGGTGCTGATCGACGGCCAGCCCGCGCACATCTCCGACCCGGTGTCGGGCCTGCGCCACCGCATCGCCCACTCGAGCGAGAACCGCCGCGAGGACGGGATCATCGGCGACCTCTCCCTCCGCGAGAACCTCGTGCTGGGCCTGCAGGCTCTGCGCGGCTGGGCGCACCCGCTCTCGGCCGCCGAGACCGACACCCTGGTGCGCACCTACGTCGAGGCGCTGAACATCTCGCCGGCCGACCCGGACATCCCGGTGAAGTACCTCTCCGGAGGCAACCAGCAGAAGGTGGTCCTCGCGCGGTGGCTCGCGACCCGTCCGCGGCTGCTCGTGCTCGACGAGCCGGCGCGCGGGATCGACGTGGCATCGAAGGTCGAGATCCAGGCGCACATCGCGCAGCTCGCGAAGGAGGGGGTGACCGTCGTCTACATCTCGTCCGAGCTGGAGGAGGTGGTGCGCCTCAGCGACCGCATCGTCGTCTTCAAGGACCGCGAGAAGATCGGCGAGGTCAGCAACGGCCCCTGGCTCACCGTCGACACGATCGTCGAGATGATCGCCGCCGACCGCGACGACGACCTCGACGACGACGACTGACCTCCCCCGCCGGCCGAGCGGCCGCACCGTCCACCGGGTCTCGATGAGCCGTCCGGGCTGCTCGACCGCCAGGACCTCGGCGCGCCGGCGGGTCCCGCTCGGGCGCCGGGCCTGCGAGGATCCGGGGGTGGACGATCAGCGACCGGACGAGCTCGCGGAGCTGCAGCGGCGCGCCTACGGCCGAGGCTCCGACATCGAGCGGGACCCCGGCGCGCTCGCCCGGCTCTCCGCGCTCGAGGCCCGCGTCCGTCCCGCCCTCGGCACCGCACTGCCGGGCGCGGTGGTTCCCGCGGACTCCGGGGACGCGGCGCCGGAGGACGCGGCACCTCTCGCGGACGCCTCCGCCGACGAGGCGTCCGACCCCCTCGGCCACGTCCCGCCCCGCCGCTCCCGTCGGTGCGGCCTCCTCCTCCTCGCCGCGCTGGCCGCGACGGCCGCCGTCGCCGCGGGGGCCACCCGCCTCGCCACCGCCGAGGACGGACAGCCCGGCCGCGAGGTCGCCGTGCTGCCGCTGTCGAACGGCACCGACCTCCCCGGCTGGGAGGGACTGGGGTTCGACGGATCGGTCACCACCGAGGACTTCGGCGGGCTCACCGTCGTGCGGCAGAGCCTGCCCGCCGACACGGGGCTCACCGTCGTCCGGCAGCGCCGCTCCTCGAGCGCCGGCTCGTGCCTCTCCATCGTGCGGACCGCCGAGCCACAGGACGGCCTGTTCTTCCAGGGCTGCACGGCCGGAGCGTTCCCCGCGGTCGCGCAGTTCACCGTGACGTCGGCGGCGCCGGAGGCCCTGCGCGAGCGGTTCCCGATCGGCACGTCCCTGCGGTTCGCCCTCGAGGGCGACGAGATCCGCGTCCGATCCGACGCACCCTGACCACTCAGATCCCCGTCCGTCCGTGCGGATCGCCCACCTTCTTCGACTCGCTCGACCCGCGCTCGCGCAGGAACACGGCGAGCGCCGCCATGCTGCCCACCGCGAGGAACTCCGACTGCCAGTTCTGGAGCGTCCGGTTCCAGAAGTCGGCGGAGGAGACGTAGCCGAGCCAGTCGACGGGCGCCTCCAGGCTCGTCAGCTGCTCCTCGTTGTAGGCCACGACGCCCGTCACCGACTGCGCCGCCCAGGACAGCAGGAACACCGCCCCCATCACCAGCAGCAGCGAGTGCGAGAACAGCGCCTGCCGCAGGCCGCCGGCGGACGCCGAGGGCGGCGAGTCGTCCTCCGCGGACGCCCCCCGCCTTCTGCTGCTCGTCGGTCTCGAGGCCCTCCTCGCCCACCCGCTTCGACTCGGGCGAGCCGCGCTGCACGAGCCAGACGGTCGCGCCGATGTAGAGGAAGAACTGGAGGTACTCCGACTGCCAGTTCTCGGCGACGTCGATCGCGAAGTCGGAGGAGGTGACGAAGCGCCAGTAGCCGACCTCCCGCAGCCCCTCCGCGACCTGGGTGTCGTTGTACGCGGCGAGCCCGGCGAACGACTGCCCGAGGAGAGCGAGCAGGAAGATCGCGAGGAAGAACAGCGAGAGTCCGTTCTGGCGCAGGAAGCGGCGCATCCGGCTCACCTCCCGAGGATCCCGACGGCGAAGAACCCGATCAGGCCGAGCACGATCACGGCGTAGTACAGGGCGGAGGCAGTGCGCACGTCAGCTCCCGTCCAGGACGCAGTCGAAGGGCGCGTCCGCCACCGGCGCGCAGCCGGCCGCGCGCACCAGCCAGCCGTCGTCGCCCGGAGTGAGGAACACCACGGTGCCGCCGGAGCGCACGATCGCCGCCCGGCCGTAGACCTCGGCGTCCCCTGCTCCGTCTTCCGCGATCCCGAGCTCCAGCACGCCGCCGGGGCAGTCGCCCTCCCGGTCCTCCACGGCCTCGCGGGCGGAGCCGGTGAGCAGCGCGCACGCCGCGCGGCCGTCGCCGTCGGCGAGCGCGGAGAGGAAGGCGTCGGCCGCGCGGCGGGCCGCCGTGCCGTCCGCGGAGCATCCGCAGAGCGCGAGCACGAGAGCCGCCGTCGCGGCCGTCGCGGGGACGGAGCGCGATCGAGGGAGCATCATGGCCAGGGAAGCTACTCCCGGGCCCGACCACCGGGCAGAGGGTTGCCATCGGGCCCTGCGGGCCCCGCGACCGGATCGTTACCGAAGCGCACCGCCGTGCTGTTGCGTCACAAGAATTGTTCACGGTAACATTTCGTCGTGGCGCTGCTTCGGCCGGCGCCCACTGCACATCCTGCACTCACCGCACCTCGGGCCGCTAGGCCCGCATTCGAGGCCCTTCGGGGTCCACCATCTCGGGCACTCTCTTCGTGCCCGCGATCTCAAGGAGGAGATCTATGTCCAAGACGAGGCGTATCGGCCAGTTCCTGGGTTTCGCAGCAGTCGGCGCACTCGCGTTCGGACTCGCGGGCTGCTCGGGCGGTTCCGGCACCGATTCGGGCTCCGGCTCGAGCGGTGACCTCACCACCGTCGGCTTCGTGGCCGTCGGCCCCGAGGGCGCGTGGCGCCAGGCGAACGAGACCAACATCGAGGACACGTTCACCAAGGACGCCGGCTTCGACCTGAAGTACGCACCCGCCACCAACGGAGACCAGAAGTCGCAGATCGACTCCTTCACCTCCTTCGTGGACGAGGGCGTCGACATCATCCTGCTCTCCGCCACGGAGGGCTCCGGCTGGGAGGACTCGCTCGAGCGCGCCCAGGAGGCCGAGATCCCGGTCATCCTGATCGACCGCGGCATCGAGCCGGACAACACCGACCTCTACGTGACCCGCATCGCGCCGGACAACATCGCGGTCAGCACCTCGGTCGCCGACTGGGCCAAGACCACCTTCCCGAGCGGCGCGAAGTACTTCACGCTCGAGGGCCCCGCGGGCGTCTCGGTCGTCAACGAGCGCAACGAAGGCTGGGACGAGGTCATCGGCGCCGACTCGAAGTTCACCAAGATCGGCGCGCAGACCGCGAACTGGTCCACCGAAGAGGCCAAGAGCGTCTTCGAGACCGTCCTGAAGTCGAACAACAACGACGTCCAGCTGGTCTTCGCACAGAACGACGAGATGGGCCTCGGCGCTGTCCAGGCCGTCCAGGAGGCCGGCCTCACCCCCGGCACCGACGTCAAGATCGCCACGATCGACGGCACCAAGAACGCCCTGCAGGCGCTGGCCGACGGCGAGCTGAGCTTCGTCGCCGAGTACAACCCGCTGTTCGGCGAGACCGCCCTCGACGCGGTCGAGAAGACCCTGGCCGGCGAGAAGGTCGAGTCCTCGATCGTCGTCCCGAGCGAGACCTTCGACTCGCCCGAGGCCGCCACCACCGCGCTGCCCGACCGCAAGTTCTAGTCGCTCAGCACCACCGGTCGCCCGGCGTCCTCCTCGACGCGGCACCACTCCCCCGGAGCGACCGGGGCCGGCCCACCCGCCGGCCCCGGTCGCTCCGACCCTTCGGCGCACCTGTTCGGCTGCGCCCCGCTCGAGAACGGAACGACGCGACATGACAGGTTCGCCTCCGATCGTCGAGATGAAGAACATCTCGATCAGCTTCCCCGGCGTGAAAGCCCTCGACGGCGTCGACTTCCGCCTGTTCCCGGGCGAGGTCCACACCCTCATGGGTGAGAACGGCGCCGGCAAGTCCACGCTCATCAAGGCCCTCACCGGCGTCTACCGCATCGACAGCGGAGACATCGTGATCGACGGGGAGACCCGTCGCCTGACCGGCACCGCCGACTCGCAGGCCGCGGGCATCTCCACCGTGTACCAGGAGGTCAACCTGGTCACGAACCTCTCCATCGGAGAGAACGTGATGCTCGGCTACGAGGTCCGCGGACCCTTCGGCATCAACTGGAAGGCCACGCACCAGGCCGCGAAGGTCGCGCTCGAGAAGCTCGGCCTCGGCCACCTCAACACGCGCCAGTCGCTCGCCTCGCTCTCGATCGCGATGCAGCAGCTGGTCGCGATCAGCCGCTCGACGGTGAGCGACTCCAAGGTGCTCATCCTCGACGAGCCGACCTCGAGCCTGGACGCGAACGAGGTCGAGAACCTCTTCGTCGTCATCCGCCGCCTCCGTGCGGAGGGCGTCGCGATCCTCTTCGTCTCGCACTTCCTCGACCAGGTCTACGCGATCAGCGACCGCCTGACGGTGTTGCGCAACGGCACCTTCGTCGGCGAGTACCTGACCCACGAGCTCGACCGCACCTCGCTGATCTCGAAGATGATCGGCAAGGACATCGCGGCGCTGCGCTCCCTCGACTCCGAGCGCGAGAGCCAGGACCACCTCTACCGCGACGCCCCGCTCTACACCGCGAAGGGCATCGGCAAGAAGGGCTCCATCGAGAGCACCGACCTGACGCTGCACCGCGGCGAGGTCGTCGGCTTCGCCGGGCTCCTCGGCTCCGGCCGCACCGAGCTCGCGCGCCTGATCTACGGCGTCGACAAGCCCGACACCGGCGAGATCACGATGCACGGCAAGAAGATCGACGTCCCGACGCCGACCGCCGGCCTCGCCCACAAGATCGCGTTCTCGAGCGAGAACCGCCGCGACGAGGGCATCATCCGCGACCTCTCGGTCCGCGAGAACCTCATCCTCGGCGTGCAGGCCAAGCGCGGCTGGGCCCGCCCCCTCTCCAAGAAGGAGAAGGACGAGATCGTCGGCAAGTACCTCGTCGAGCTCAACGTGCGCCCGGCCGACCCCGACCGCCCGATCAGCAAGCTCTCCGGCGGCAACCAGCAGAAGGTCCTCCTCGGCCGCTGGCTCGCCACCGCCCCCGAGATCCTCATCCTCGACGAGCCGACCCGCGGCATCGACGTCGGAGCGAAGGCCGAGATCCAGGAGAAGGTCGTCGCCCTCGCCGGCGAGGGCGTCGCCGTGGTCTTCATCTCGTCCGAGCTCGACGAGGTCGTCCGCCTCAGCGACCGCATCATCGTCCTGAAGGACCACCGCGTGATCGCGGAGATCCTCAACGGTCCCGCTGTCACTGCGGAGTCGATCGTCACTACCATCGCCGCAGAGGGAGTCGTCGACGAGGACGTCGTCGTCCTCGAGAGCGCCACGCAGGAGGCCGCATCATGAGCAGCGACACCCGACCCGCCCGGGGATCCGTCCTCGGCGGGATCATCCGCCGCCAGTACTTCTGGGGAGTCGTGGCGATCGCCCTGCTCCTCCTCGTCAACGTCGTCAAGGACCCGGGCTACCTGGCCGTCTCGGTCAGCCCCACCACCGGCTACCTCGTCGGCAACGTCATCGACATCGCCCGCGCCGCCGCTCCGATCCTGATGATCGCCGTCGGCATGTGCCTGGTCGTCGCGACCGGGGGCATCGACCTCTCGGTCGGCTCGATCATGGTCGTCGCCGGTGCCGTCTCGATGGAGTTCCTCAACTCCGCGGGAGCGCCCGACTCGCTCGGCGCGGCAGCGGGAGCCTTCGCGGTCGCCCTCCTGGTGGCCGCCGTGCTCGGAGCCGTGAACGGCGTCCTCGTCTCGGTGGTGGGCCTCCAGCCCTTCATCAGCACGCTGGTCGTGATGCTCGCGGGCCGCGGCCTGGCGAAGGTCATCACCGGCGGCCAGAACACCGCCGCCACCAACGAGCCCTTCCGCTGGCTCGCGAACGGGTACGTCTTCGGGCTCCCGGTCGTGTTCCTCCTCGCCATCGCCATCGTCGTGGTCGTCGGAGTCCTGGTGCGCCGCAGCGCCCTCGGCCTGATGATCGAGGCCATCGGCATGGACCCGAAGGCGGCCCGCCTCGCGGGCATCAACCGCCGGGGCCTGCTGATGACCGCCTACATCGGCAGCGGCATCCTCGCCGGAGTCGCGGGCGTGTTCGCCACGGCGAGCGTGATGACGGTCGACGTCTCGCGCACCGGCTACCAGCTCGAGCTCGACGCGATCCTCGCGGTCGTCATCGGCGGCACCTCGCTCGCCGGCGGCAAGTTCAACATCACCGGTGCCGCCGTGGGCGCGATCCTGATCGCCACCCTCGACAAGACCGTCGTGTTCCTCGGAGTCTCGTCCTCCGCGACGCCCGCCTTCAAGGCGATCGTCATCGTCGCGCTCTGCCTCCTGCAGTCCGAGCGCGTCCGCTCCGCCTTCAAGTCCCGTCGCGAGGCGCGCCGCAGCGTCCCGCAGAAAGAGGCGATCCCCGCATGAGTGCCGTGATGACCCGCTCCGCCCCTCCGGCGAGCACCAAGCGCACCTCCGGGGCGCGCGGCTGGCTGAGCCAGCACCTGGACAAGCTGCCCACCCTGGCCGCGCTGATCATCTTCTTCGGGATGATCATCTACGGCGAGGCCGCCTACGGCCGGATCCTGCAGGCGAGCACGATCTCGAACCTGCTGGTCAACAACGCGCACCTGATCATCCTCGCCGTGGGCCTCACCTTCGTGATCCTCACCGGCGGCATCGACCTCTCGGTCGGCGCGGTGATCGCGTTCAGCAGCGTGAGCGGCGTGCTCCTGATCAACGCCGGCTGGAACCCCTGGCTCGTGATGGTCCTGATGGTCGTGATCGGCGCCCTGTTCGGCGTGATCTCCGGCGTCCTGATCCAGTACTTCAACGTGCAGCCGTTCATCGCGACGCTCGCGATGATGTTCCTGGCCCGCGGTCTCGCCTCCATGCTGAGCACCGTCCCGGAGCGCCTCCCCGAGGACTCGGCCGTGCTGAGCCTGGCCACGCCGATCAAGCTGATCGACGGCCCGAAGGTCAACGACTTCGTCATCAGCCCCGGCGTGATCATCGCGATCCTCGTCGTGGCCGGCGCGTTCTTCGTGCTGCACCGCACCCGCCTCGGCCGCACGGTCTACGCGATGGGCGGCTCCGAGCAGTCGGCGGCCCTGATGGGCCTCCCGGTCGTGCGGACCAAGCTGTTCATCTACATCATCAGCGGCACGCTCGCCGGTCTCGCCGGTGTGGTCTACACCGCCCGCCTCGGCAGCGCGCAGAACATCACCGGCACCGGCTGGGAGCTCGACGCCATCGCGGCGACCGTCATCGGCGGCACGCTGCTCACCGGCGGCGTCGGCTTCGTGCTCGGCTCGGTGGTCGGCGCCCTGGTGCTCGGACTGATGAACGTCCTGATCACCCGCGACGGCGGCATCCCGCCGGAGGCGACCACGATCATCACCGGAGGCATCCTCCTGGTCTTCGTCCTCCTCCAGCGCGCCGTCATGGCCCGCAGCAAGACCTGACCGGGCTCCCGCCCGATCTCCCCCGGCGCCCCCTCGTCCCTCCGCGGACGAGGGGGCGCCGTCGTGTCCGAGGCGCTCCGCCGGCCTCAGGAGGCGGAGCGGCTGAGCGTCAGCGCGGCCTGCTCGCGGGTGCGGTAGCCGCACTCCTCGGCGAGGCGGGCGAAGTCGGCAGGGCCCCGCCGCCGCAGGCCGATGCGGCGCCGGAGGGTGCCCGCCCGGCGCGTCTCGATCTCCTCCGCCGGCGTGCGGCCGAGGAACGCGAAAGCCTGCGCGAGCATGCGGGGGCAGACGAGCAGCTCCCGGGCGAGCACCGCGGCGGAGAACGCCGGGTCGCGGTGGCGCGCCTCGATCACCGGGATCGCCTCCGCGTAGACCTGGTCGGCGCTCCGGGTCCGGACCCGCGGAGCGCTGTGCTCGACGATCCCCTCCATCAGCAGTTCGCTCGCCCGCCTCACGCCGGCGGCCCCGAGCACGGCCGGATCACCCTCGATCAGACTGTTGGCGAGGGCACGGGCAGGCGTCCAGACCGACTCGCGCACCGGCACGACCTCGTTGATCCGCTCGCGGACCCACCGGTGCTCGAGCACGGCGGCGTCGAAGCTCCAGGTGTACGAGAGGGTGGACCGCCGGTAGTCGATGCGTGCCGCGGTCCTCGCCTCGAGGACGAGGACGCTGTTCGGCACCGCCTCGAGCGAGCCCTCCTCGAGGATCATGTCTCCCCCGCCCTCCACGATCAGGGACACGTGCACCTCCTCGGACTCGGCAGCCCGGTCGAACGCCGGCGGACGGTCGACCCTGATCCCCCCCGGCGCCCAGACCCGCGTCACCCGGAGGCCCGGCCCGTACGCAGCATCCCAGCGGAGTCCCCGGGCGCCCGCCTGCGGCTCGTCCCACGCGCCGATGAACTCCTGCATCCGCTCCTCTGCGGCCCCCATCTCCCGCCTCCTCCGCGTCGAACGAACAGAATCCCTCATCTGTCGATCACCGCCGGACGTTCGCACGGATCTCCCAGGCCTCCGCGCCTCGCACTCGGAATCCGGCCGCACGCCGTCGCCGGACCGGGAGGACGGCCACGGGGACCGTCCCGGTCAGCGGCGCGGGGAGAGCCGCCACAGCGCGCGGCGAGCGCTCCCCTCGGAGGCGAAGCCCGCCTCCTCGGCCGCGCGCGCGAAGTCGGCCGTCGCCAGGGACCGCCCGCCGATCAGGAGCAGGAGGGTGCCCGCCCGGCGCCGCTCGAGCTCGTCGTCGGCCGTCCGCCTGAGGAAGGAGAACGCGCGAGCCAGCGTCAGCTCCGACACCAGAAGCTCGCGGGCGAGCCGGGCGGCGGTGAGGGCGGGATCGCGGTGGCGCTCCTCGATGAGGGCCATGGCCTCCCCGTAGACCTCCTCGGCGCGGGGACGTCTGCGCGGCGCGGAGCTCTCGACCAGCTCCTTCAGGAAGGCCTCGCCCGCCCGGGCGACGGCAGGCTGCTCCGCCAGAGCGGGGTCGCCGTCGAGGAGACCGTCGATCAGCGCCCGCGCCGGAGCCAGGAAGGAGTCGGCGACCGGCAGGACCTCGCCGAAGCGCTCCGTGACCCAGCGATGCTCCGGCGCCCGCTCGCCGAGCATCCAGGCGTAGATCACGGTCGAGCGGGGGAAGCACGCCCCGGTCCGCGGCTCCGCGTCGATGACCACCAGATCACCACTGCCGCACTCGAGCATCCGTCCGTCCTGTCGGATGCGTCCTCCGCCCTCGACGACCAGCAGCAGATGCGCGCCCGGCGGGCAGCGCGACTGCGGCTTCTGCTCGAGAACGCAGCCGCCGGGGATCCACAGTCTGGCGATCTCGAAGCCGGGCGAGCCCGTCCCCTCGACCCGCAGTTCAGAACGGGCCTCCACGCCGTTCCAGTGCTCGGCCATCCGCCGGTACATCTCGCCCGATCTCGACCCCATCGGGCGCCCCCTCCTCGCGGGCACGCTGACGCCTCACCACGGGAGTGATTCGCAGCCCGCGCGTGGTCCGTTTGTCACGGGACCGGTCACAGCGGACGGCGACGCTCCCACTCATCGCACCGGCGGCGCCCCGGCCGGAACGGGCGACCGAGGGGATCCCGGGTCAGGAGGGCTATCGCGACTCGGGACGGCGCCGGAGCTCACCACTCCCTCCTCACGGCAGCGCCACTTCCTCCTCACCTGCCCCCGAGCGCTTGGGCCGACCGCCCGCCCGCGGGAAGACTCCCCAGCGGTACGGCGCCCGTCGTACCTGCCGAAGCGGCCGAGCGGACGACGACCGTCCTCCGAGCAGGCCGCCGGCGAGAAGACAGACCGAGGAGCTTCACTGTGACTTCCGACAACTCTCCCGCTGAGCAGGGTCCGCTGAGGCGACGCACCGTCGTCGCCGGCGCCACCTGGTCCCTGCCCGTGATCGCCGCAGCGACGGCCACCCCGGCCGCCGCCGCCTCTGCCACGCAGACCCTCGTGTTCAGCTCCATCCCGACCATGATCGCGTGCATGCCCAACACGGCGCCGATCACGCTGACCCTCACCGGCGGCACCGTCGCGAACGTCCCTGTGCGGGTGAACACCCCGCCCGGCTTCCGCTTCGGAGGGAGCGGGACCGACACCTTCGTGACCGACGCGAACGGAGTCGCCACCATCCCCGCCGGCAGCGTCATCGCCGGCCCCTCGACAGGCTCGGCCCTCGCCTTCGGCGGCTCGGCGAAGACGAACGCCCCGTTCCCGGTCCGCCAGACCGGCGACCTGCAGTACAGCACGGGCCTCGCCACTGTTCCCGAGAACTCCGGATTCATCCACACCTCCTCGCAGGGTGTGAACGGCAACGTCTCCGTCAAGGCGAACGGCGACATCTGGCAGTACCGGCGGTCGGACGGCTGGCAGAAGCTCGGCACGGGCGCCTCCACGGAGCCCAGCACGTCCGGGCTCACGCAGCAGCCGGACGGAACCTACAACGCGCACTGGATCAAGGACGGAGTCCTCCAGTACGGCAAGGCGCTCGCGACCGTTCCGAGCAACTCCGGATTCGTCCGCACCTACGGTCAGGGCGCGGACGGGAACGTCTCCATCAAGTCGAACGGCGACGTCTGGCGGTACAACCGCCAGGCCGACGAGTGGACCCTTCTGGGCACCGGCGCCAGCACCGAGCCGAGCGCGGCCGGCATCTCCGCGAACCCGGCCGGGACCCTGAACGTCCACTGGATCAAGAACGGAGTCCTGCAGTACGGCACCGCAGCGGCCACGGTGCCGACCAACTCCGGATTCGTCCGCGTCTACGGCCTCGGCACCCGCGGCACGATCGCCGTGAAGTCGAACGGCGACATCTGGCGGTACACCCCGCAGGGCAACGTCTGGGACCTCGTCGGCACCGGAGCCAGCACCGAGCCGAGCGCCGCCGGACTGACCCAGCGGCCGGGCGGGACGTTCGAGATCCACTGGATCAAGGACGGGGTCCTGCAGTACGGCACCCGGCTCGCGACCGTTCCGGAGAACTCCGGGTTCGTCCGCACCTACGGTCAGGGAGCGGATGGGAACGTCTCCGTGAAGGCGAACGGCGACATCTGGTACTACAGCACGGCGCAGAACACGTGGACCAAGATCGGCTCCGGTGCCAGCACCGGCCCCGATGCGGCCGGGATCACCGCCCAGGGAGACGGCGCGCTGAACCCCCACTGGATCAAGGCGAGAACCGACTGCCGCTGATCCGCGCCCGGCGGCCCTCTCCGCCCGCGTCCTGCCGGACCGCGGGCGAGGAGGGCCGCCTCCGCCCTCCCGCCGAGGACGGGCGCCTCGTCCGAGGAGGAACGCGCCACCCCGTCTCGGCGCCCCTCCCCCGGCCTAACGTGGTCACCGCCCGCGCACCCCGTCCCCGCTGCGAAGGAGCCCGGTGACCGCTTCCGAGCAGCCGGCCGCCCCGCGCGGTCTCGTCGAGACGCTGCAGCTGAGCGGTCCCCGCGTGGAGGCGTGGCTGAGGAGCCTCGGCTGGGCGAGCGACGGAGCTCCGCCCCTGCACCTCGCCGGGGACGTGCTCGCCGTCGACGGCTTCCGGCTGAGCCGCCTCTGGCACACACCCGGCACGCTCCGGACCGACCCGCCCCTCCCCGCCCCCGACCGGGCCGAGGTCGACCTCATCGTCCCGGTCGCCGGCGAGATCGTCGTCGACGGCCCTCTCGAGGCCGCTCGTCTGCGGCCCGGCGGGCTCGCCCTCCTCCGACGCGACGACTCCGCTCGGTTCCGGGCGGAGGAGGACTCCGCCTGGCTGGCGCTGAGGACGTCCTGGGGCAGGCTCGGCCTCACGAGCGCACAGTCCGACGGGCCGTCCTGCGCCCTGCTCGCCGCCGACAGCTACAGCGGCGCCTTCGTCTCCCTCGTCAACGCGACCCTCAACGCGGACCTCGCGGCGGGCGATCCCGGCTTCAGCGAGCTGCGCCGGGCGCTCGAGGCGACCGCGTCGGCCCTGATCAAGCAGAGCCTGCCGCCCGCCCGTCCGGAGGACGGACTCGAGGGCGTCCTCCTCCGCGCGATCGCCGTCATCGATGCGGAGGCGGGTGACGCGGACTTCACCGCCGGCGTTCTCGCGATGCGGCTCCGCGTCTCGCGGGCGACGCTGGACCGCGCCTTCCACCGCCGGGGCACGACCGTGGCCGCGACCCTCCGCGAGCGGCGCGTGCACCTCGCCGCGTCGCTGCTCGCCGCGAGCCCGTCGCTCTCGCCCTCGGCTCGCGCGGCCGTGGCCGAGCGGGCCGGCTTCCGGACGCTGAGGGCGATGGACCGCGCGCTGAGCCGTTCGCGCGACGTCGACCGCGGCTGATCCGACCGGACATCGGCGTCCGCGTCGCTCCAGGATGCACTCAGGATTCGTCGAACCGGTTCGCCTCTCCTCTGGAGTGTCGGGAAATGATCCGGTTAGGCTCTTCACGTTGTCGTCAACATAGTGTTACCGTGAACATTGCCGCGTACGAAGCCGGCACACTCCCTCCCCTCAGCAATGGTGCCGACCCTGGAGCAAAGCGCGATGAAGCCTTTCCTGCGACCACTCGTCCTCGTGACGGCCGTGGCCCTCACCGTCCCCCTTCTGACGGCCCAGTCGGCGAGCGCAGCTCCCTCCGACAGCCTCGTCCTGCGCTACGCGCTCGACGAGACGAGCGGCACGACCGTCGCCGACAGCTCGGGCAAGGGCCGCACCGGCACGCTCGTCAACGGAGCCGCTCCTCGCGGAGCCGCGGGCGTCGCCCTCGACGGGACCGACGACTACGTCAAGCTGCCCGACGACCTGCTCGCGGGCCTGAACTCGATCACGGTCAGCACCGAGGTCCTGGTGAACGCGAACCAGGGCACGCCCTACTTCATCTGGGGCCTCGGCAACACGACGAACGGCGCCGGGAACGGCTACCTCTACACGACGGGCAACGGCTACAAGGCCTCGATCGCCACCGGCAACTGGACCACCGAGCAGACCGTCAACTCCAACGCGAACCTCGCGCGCAGCGTCTGGAAGACCCTCACCTACACGCTCGACGACGCGAGCGACACCGCACGCCTCTACCTCGACGGCACCCAGGTCACGCAGCAGACAGGAGTGACCATCACTCCCGCCGCGATCGGCAACGGCACCACCACCGCGAACGCGATCGGCCGCTCCGTCTACACGGCGGACAAGACCCTCGCCGGCTCGGTCCGCGACTTCCGCGTCTACAGCACGGCGCTCAGCGCGGCCGACGTCGCGACCCTCCAGGCCCCGGACAGCACGCGCGTCTCCCGCGACTCCGCCGCCCTGGACCTCGGGAGCCTCTCCTCGGTCTCCGCGAACCTCACCCTCCCGACGACCGGCCCCAACGGCTCCGCCATCGCCTGGGCCTCGAGCAACTCCGCGGTCGTCTCGACCAGCGGAGTCGTCACGCCGCCCGCGACCGGGGTCGCCTCGGTCGAGCTGACCGCCACGACCACCCGCGGCTCGGCCACGGCCACCCGCATCTTCACCGCCACCGTGCCCGCCAAGGACGTGAACGCCGACGCCCAGAAGGCGCTCGACGCCCTCTCGATCGTCAACTCCGGCGACGTCCGCGGCAACGTGACGCTGCCCGCGAAGGCCGGCTCCTACGACGTCGCCTGGTCCTCCTCGAACACGGCCGTGCTCAGCACGACCGGCGTCGTGAAGCGCCGGTCCGCCGCCACGCCCGTCACACTCACCGCGACGATCGCCGGCACGACCGCGACCCGGCAGCTGCCCGTCACGGTGACCGCGGCTCCCGCGGACCTCGACACCGAGTACGACGCGGGCTACCTCTGGACCCACTTCGCCTCGACCGACTACGAGAAGATCTACTTCGGCTCCAGCACCGACGGTCTGCACTGGTCGAAGCTCAACAACGACAAGGCCGTGCTCGCCAACCTCGGCGGCACCCTCGGCGTCCGCGATCCGCACCTCGTGCGCTCCCCCACCGGCGACGAGTACTGGATCATCGGCACCGACCTGCACGCCGAGGGCACCGCTCCCGGCGGCACCTGGGACCAGACCAACGCGAGCAAGAACCTCGTCGTCTGGCGCTCGACGGACCTCGTGAACTGGAGCGATCAGAGCATCGTCTTCGCCGGCTTCCCCGACGCGGGCAACGTCTGGGCTCCCGAGGCGATCTGGGACGACGCGACCGGCCAGTACTACGTCTACTGGTCCGCCCGCGACAAGACGCTGACCGGCGGGGCCTCCGCCCAGCGCGTCTACGTCTCGACCACGCGCGACTTCGTCGGCTTCACCACCCCGAAGGTCTGGCTGGACGAGAACCCCGCCGCCGGCGGCGGGAGCCGCGGCAGCATCATCGACACGACCATCGCGAAGGAGGGGGACACCTACTACCGCTTCTCCACCGCCGACTGGCGCACGGTCGTCGACAAGGCCCCGAGCCTCGCCGGCCCGTGGACCCGCGTGATCGGCTTCGGCGAGGAGAAGTCCCGCGGCCTCTCCGACCACCTCGAGGGCCTCACCGTCTACCAGCTGCCCGACGGCCGATGGGTCGTCATGGGCGACTCGTTCGGCTACTCCGCCTACGTCACCGACACCCTCTCGGACATGCGGTTCACGGCGCTTCCTGTCGGCACCACCGGCGCGAACACGTACTCGTTCTCGAAGCCCTTCCGCCACGGCTCGGTGCTCCGCCTCTCGAGCGCCGAGGAGGCGCGCCTGACGGCCGCCTACGGCACCAGCAGCACCGGCCCCGCCGCGAAGCCGGTCAACGCGGCCGGCGAGATCCTCCGCTACACCTTCGACGGCGGCTCGGGCACCACGGTGCGCGACAGCTCGGGCAACAACCAGAACGGCACGCTGCCCTCGGGTGGCACCTGGAAGGACGGCGCCCTGCAGCTCGACGGCACCGACGACTACGTCAAGCTGCCGAACGACCTGCTCGCCGGAGTGACGGACCTCACCATCCAGTCCGACGTCTGGATCGACCCCGCGCAGGGCGGCGCCTACTTCCTCTACGGCCTGGGCAACACCACGAACGGCGCCGGCGACGGCTACCTCTTCACCTCGGGCAACAACTACCGCACCAGCATCGCGACCGGGAACTACACCACCGAGCAGACCGTCGCCGGCGGCTCGGCCCTCCCCCGCGGCACCTGGGCGCACCTGACGTACACGCTCTCCGGCACCACCGGCACGATCTACCTCGACGGAGTGAAGGTCGCCAGCGGCACCGTCACGACCGACCCGAAGGACATCGGCGGCGGCTCCACCTCGGCGAACTACATCGGGCGCTCGAACTACGACGCCGACAACCGCTTCCGCGGCCAGATCCGCGAGTTCTCGGTCTACAACCGGGCCCTCAGCGCCTCCGAGGTGCTCGCCGCCTCCGGCAACACGTCGGCCCTGGTCGACCTGTCGCTCAGCGGCGACGTCCTGAAGACGGCCCCGATCGTCGACTCGGCGAGCAGGACGGTCACCTTCCCGGTGAAGCCGGGGACCGACCTGACGAAGCTCACCCCGACCTTCTCCACCGCGGCCGGCGTCACGGCGAGCCCCGCCTCCGGCACCGTCCGCGACCTCTCCACCCCGCAGACGGTCGTGCTCACGCCCGCCGCCGGCGGCACCGCGACCACCTGGACCCTGAAGGCCGTCGTCATGAAGTCCCCGGTCCTCGCAGGCCTGAACGCCGACCCGAACATCGCGGTCTTCGGCGACACCTACTACCTGTACGCGACCTCGGACGGCTTCGCCGGCTGGGGCGGCAAGACCTTCTACGCCTGGTCCTCGAAGAACCTCATCGACTGGACCCGCTCGGAGCAGCCCTTCCTGACGCTCGACGGCGCGAACGGCAACGTGCCGTGGGCGACCGGCAACGCCTGGGCGCCGACGATCATCGAGAAGAACGGGAAGTACTACTTCTACTTCTCCGGCGAGAACTCCTCGCTGAACCGCAAGACGATCGGAGTCGCCGTCTCGGACAGCCCGATGGGCCCGTTCACGGCGCAGCCGACCGCGATGATCACCAACGGCGAGTCCGTGCGGTCCGGCCAGGCGATCGACCCCGCCGCGTTCACCGACCCGAAGACCGGCAAGAGCTACCTCTTCTGGGGCAACGGCGACCCGCTCTACGGGGAGCTGTCCGACGACATGCTCTCGATCAAGACCGGCACGATCAAGAAGATCAGCGGCCTGACCGACTTCCGCGAGGGTGCGTTCCTGAACTACCGTGACGGTCTGTACCACCTCACCTACTCGATCGACGACACCGGCTCGGAGAACTACAAGGTCGGCTACGCCACCTCGACGAGCGTCGACGGACCGTGGACCTACCGCGGCGTGGTCCTCGAGAAGGACACCTCGCAGGGCATCCTCGCCACGGGCCACAACTCGATCGTCAACGTGCCCGGCACGGACGACTGGTACATCGCCTACCACCGCTTCGCCATCCCCGGCGGAGACGGCCAGCACCGCGAGACGACGATCGACCGGGTGACCTTCGACAAGACGACCGGGCTCATGCAGAAGGTCGTCCCGACCCTCACCAGCGTCGCCGCGCAGACGATCGTCGACACCGCGCCGCTCGCAGCCTCGATCACGGGGAAGGCGACGGTGGGCAGCACGCTGACCGCCTCCGCCTCCTCCCCGTGGACGGCGACCGGCTTCCAGTGGAAGCGCGGTGGGACCGCGATCAGCGGGGCGACGGCGTCGAGCTACACGCTCACCGCCGCCGACCGCGGAGCGACGATCTCGGTGGCCGTGACCGCCGCGAAGCCGCAGTGGACGCCGGCGACGGCCTCCGCCTCCGTCGGTCCCGTGACCGACTCGGCACCCGCGATCGCCGTGACCACGACCTCCACGACGCGCTGCGCCGCCGGGAAGATCGTCGTCACCGCGACCGCCACGAACCCGAACGCCTTCGCCGCGAAGATCGTGATCGGCACGACGTGGGGCTCCAAGAGCTTCGCCGACGTCGCTCCCGGCGCCACCGTCTCGGCCGCCTTCACCACCCGGGCGACGAGCGTGACCGACGGATCCGCGACCGCCACGGCGACCGCGTTCATCAGCGGGAAGCCGGCCACGGCCTCCGCGACCGCCCCCTACTCCGCGGCCAGCTGCAGCTGATCCGCGGGCACGACCCACACCCATTGAGATCGAGCCGGCGACGACGCCGGCCGGAGAACGGAGAACACCCGACATGAACACCCGATCCCTTCTGATCCGCGGAGCCGCTGGACTGGCCGGAGGCGTCCTCCTGCTCGGAGTCGCCGGAACGGCGTTCGCCGCCGAGGTCAACTACGGCAACGACGACGTCGACATCAACGTCGAGATCGCCGACCTCCCCGGGACCGGCGCCCTCTCGATGACCGTCGCCGCGGACTCGACGACGCTGACCGAGACCGGCTCGGACAACGTCCGCCGCCAGTTCACCGGCACCCTGCCCACCGTCACGGTCACCGACACCCGTGACGCCGCGGACGTCTCCCCCGACTCCGCGTGGTACGTCATCGGCACGGCGAGCGACTTCACGTCGGCCGACGGCTCGACCATCGGCGCCGAGAACCTCGGCTGGACCCCGGACCTGGTCGACGGTGGAGACCTCGGCGAGGTCGCCGCGGGCGATGAGGTCGGCACCGCCATCGACGGCGGCGCCAACGGCGTCGGCCTGAAGGGCAAGGAGCTGCTCGCGATCGTCGCCAGCAACTCCCAGCAGGTCAACCCCGAGGGCTCCTGGAGCGCCGACGCCGACCTCTTCCTCCGCACCCCCGTGAACGTGGACGCCGGCGCGTACTCGTCCACCATCACCCTGTCGCTCTTCGAGTGACCCGTCGCGGCCGGGGGACGCACTCCCTCGGCCGCGATCCCACCACGGCCGACGCGGCCGGGCCCGCCCGCCCGGCCGCGTCGTGCTTCCCCCGTGCGACCATGAGGTTCTGATGACTGCTCCGCGCCGCTCCGCCGCTCCCCGCCGCCCGCTCCTCCCCGCGCTGCTCGCGCTGGTCGTCGCCCTCCTCGGCGTGGGGGTCGCTCCGGCGGCCGTCGCGGCCGACGGAGCGATCACCTGGGCGGTCAGCCCCTCCACCGACGGCGTCCCCGACAAGCGCGCGTGGGTCGAGCTCGAGCTCGCCCCCGGCGCGAGCGCCTCGGACGAGGCGGTCGTGCGGAACCTCAGCGACCAGCCCGTGACCTTCAGCATCACCAGCGCCGACGGCTACTTCACCGACACCGGCCGCTTCAACATGCTGAACTCCGACCAGGAGTCGGTCGACGCCGGGCTGTGGATCTCCGCCCCCGAGACCGTGACCGTCGATCCGGGCAGCAGCGGCGTGGTGCCGTTCACCGTGACGGTCCCCGACAACGCCACCCCCGGCGACCACGCCGCCGGCATCGCCGCCTCCGTGCTCTCGCAGGGCACCGAGGCGGGAGGCGCGAACGTCGGAGTGGAGAGCCGCATCGGCTTCCGCGTGATGACCCGCGTGACCGGCGAGGTGACCCCCTCCTTCTCCGTCGAGGACCTGGCCAGCGACTACCGCCTTTCTTGGAACCCGTTCCAGCCCGGCTCCCTCTCGCTCGTCGCCGACGTGGTGAACACCGGCAACGTGCGCCTGCTGCTCGACGGCACGGCGAGCGCCCAGGGCGCCACCGCCCCCGTCGTCGCGGCCGACGCGCCCCAGCAGGAGCTGCTGCCCGGCGACCGGCGCAGCGTCTCGGTGCAGCTCGACGGCATCTGGCCCCTCTTCGGGGTCGGCGCCGACCTGACCATCGCACCGACCGTCGCCGCCGCCGATCAGGAGCCGGTCGCCACCGCTCCCGTGACAGAGTCGATCACGGTCGCCGCCGTGCCGGTCCCGCAGCTGCTCGTGATCCTCGGCGTCGCCCTCATCCTCGCGGCGCTGCTCGCCGGGCGCTCGCGCTCGCGCCGCCGCATCGCCGCCCTGGTGCAGCAGGCCAAGGAGGAGGGCCTGCGCGAGGGCGCGCGCGTCTCCTCCTGAGCACCCCCTCCGCACGCTCCCTCCCCCCTCCCTGCCGCCGAGGGGCCCCGGGGCGTCGAGGGGACCCGCTACACCGGGTTCCCCCGACGGTCCAGGGTTCGCTCACCGCGCGGCCATGCGTCAGAGTGAGCGGATGACCACCACCTCCCTGGAGGCGCCGACTCGGCGTCTCGGCCTCATCGCGCTCATCGCGACCCTCGGCGGCCTCCTCTTCGGCTACGACACCGGCGTCATCAACGGCGCCCTCGAGCCGATGTCGGCCGAGCTGGGCCTCACCGCGCTGACCGAGGGGGTCGTCACCAGCTCGCTCCTCTTCGCCGCCGCGATCGGCGCGATCTCGGGCGGACGCCTCGCCGACGCCCTCGGGAGGCGGACCACGATCCGCCTCCTCGCCGTGCTCTTCCTCGTCGGCGCCCTGGTCTGCGTGGTGGCGCCGGGCTTCGGCGTGATGGTCCTCGGGCGGGCGGTCCTCGGACTGGCCGTCGGCGGCGCCTCGGTGGTCGTGCCGATCTACCTCTCCGAGATCTCCCCCTCCGAGATCCGCGGCTCCCTCGCCGGCCGCAACGAGCTGATGATCGTGATCGGCCAGCTCGCCGCCTTCGTGGCCAACGCCGTCATCGGCACCGTCTGGGGCGAGCTGCCCGGCGTCTGGCGGATCATGCTCGCCGTCGCCGCGCTCCCCGCCGCCGCCCTCCTGCTCGGCATGACCCGGGTCCCGGAGTCGCCGCGCTGGCTGATCGCGCACGGCCGCCGCGACGAGGCGCTCGACGTGCTCACGACCATCCGGACGCCCGACCTGGCCCATGTGGAGGCGGAGACCATCGCCCGCTCGATCGGCGCGAAGGACGGCCCGAGGATCCCCCTGCTGCAGGCGCTGCGCGAGCGCTGGGCGGTGCGCATCCTGCTGGTCGGCATCGGGATCGGAGTCGCCCAGCAGCTCACCGGCATCAACTCGATCATGTACTACGGCCAGTCGGTGCTGAAGGAGGCGGGCTTCGACCACGACGGCGCGCTCGTCGCCAACATCGCACCCGGGGCGATCGCCGTGATCGGCGGCCTGATCGGGCTGCGGCTCATGCAGACGATGAACCGCCGCACGACCCTCCTGCTCGGCTACTCCCTGACCACCGCGATGCACTTCCTGATCGGCATCGCCTCCGTCGCGCTCCCCGTGGGGAACCCGGCGCGGCCGTACGTGATCCTGGTGCTGGTCGTCGCGTTCGTGGGGAGCATGCAGACGTTCCTCAACATCGTCACCTGGGTGATGCTGTCCGAGATCTTCCCGCTGCGGATCCGCGGCGTCGGCGTCGGCATCGCGATCTTCTGCCACTGGATCACGAACGCGGTGCTCGGCCTGTTCTTCCCCACCCTCGTCTCCGGCGTCGGCATCACCGGAACGTTCTTCCTGTTCGGTGCCGTCGGCCTGCTCGCGCTCGTCTTCATCTGGAAGCGCGTGCCCGAGACCCGCGGCCGCGCCCTCGAGGAGGTCGAGGCGGGCGTCGTCTCCGGCGAGCTCCTGCGCCGCTGACGCCCGCCCTCGGTCTCCGCCTACTGGTAGGTGACGAGATCGGGGAGGGGGCGGACCTCGGCCATGGTCTCGGCGGGGGTGAGCATGGGCGCGTCCTCGTCGTAGAAGTTCTTCCAGCCCCAGCCGATGCCCTCGGGGGCGCCCTCGTGCAGCGCGTCCCAGGTCGCCTGCTTGTCGGGCTGCGAGCCCTGGCCGTCGACGTGGATGAGGAACTCCAGCTCGGGCCGGTCGCGGCGGATGCTGTCGCGGTCCTGCAGCATCGACAGCCGGAACTGGTGCAGCACGAACATCTTCGGCGGCAGCCCCTCGCTCTGCACCAGGTCGGCCAGCCACTCCGACACGCTGTCGACCTCGGCGGCCGAGACGCGCCCGATCTGCTGCAGCGGCTTCTGGCCGGGCAGCAGGCGCCACTCCGGGTCGAGCGCGAGGCCGACGTTGGGCAGCGACAGGAGGTCCGCGTACTGCTTCGCCTGGGTGAGGAAGTCGGTCAGCCCCGACTGCAGGTCGAGCACCACGTACATCCCCGCCGCCTGCGCCGCGTCGATGTAGGGGCGGATGTCGGCGGCGTCGAGCTCGTTGGAGTAGTCGCCGTCCTTGCCGGGGTCGCCCGCCGCGACCGTGGTGATGATCTCGAGGCTCGGCACGACCTGCTTGTCGGTGAGCGCCCGGTACGGCTCGGCCACCGCCTCCGCCCGCGCGATCGTGGGCTCGAGGCCCTGCTCCCCCAGCACGCCGAGGACGGGAGCGCCCGGAGTGCCGTAGATCGCGACGAAGAGGTGCCCGCCGAACATCCGCTGCCCGCCGCCCGGCAGCTGCCAGCCGCTCGCGGCCGCGCGCACGGCCCAGTCGGGCTCGGGTTGCGCGGCGAGCACGGGGCCGAGCAGCAGCGTGCAGGAGGCGTCGGCCTCGGCGATCGCGGTCACGGCTCCGCCCGAGGCGAGCAGGTCGTCGCCGTCGACCACGGTGACGGGCACGCCGGCCGCGCGGGCGGTCGCCAGAGCGGCGACGTCGGCGTCCTGCGCGCGGGCGAGGGCGTGCAGGCCGGTCAGGGCGTCGGCTCGGGCCGGGAGGGCGCCGAAGGGGGCGTCGGAGGCGGTGGACGGCGCGGCGGCGGCGAGGTCGGCGAGCGCCAGGTCGGTCACGGTCAGGCCGGACGCGGTGCTGAGGGCGGCCGCGTCGGAGGCGGAGGCGACGACGTCGACGCCCTCGGGCGCGGTGACGTCGCCGATCGCGAGCACGCGGGTCACGCCGAGGCGGGCGAACTCGGCGGCGAGGGCGTCGGAGGTCGGAGCGGTGGAGGACGGAGCGACGGACGGGGTGGCGGATCCGGTCGCGGAGTCGGACGGGATCGCCGAATCGGACGGCGTCTTGGAAGCCGTGGATCCCGCGGCCGCGGCGTCCGCGGTCGGGGCGTCCGCGGTCGGGGCGGCCGTCGCTCCGGATCCCGCCGAGCCGACCAGCAGCGGCACGCCCCAGGCGATGCTCACCTGGGCGGCGCGCAGGCGCGACTCGGCGACGTCCTCGACCAGGACGACCAGCGGAGCCGCGGCGAACAGGGCCGCGCTCGCGGCGAGCGCGTCCGGGGCGAGCGCCACCGGCCCGCTCGGAGCCGCGGTGCGGGTGCGGGGCGCCTCCTGCCGGGCGTCGTCCGGAGCGGAGGAGTCGGGCGTGCAGGCGCTGAGCAGCGGGAGCACCGCGAGACCGCCGATCACGACGCTGCGGCGCGAGAGCCCGGAGCGGGACGGAACGGAACGGGGTGTCGAGGGCATGGCAGGCCTCTCCTCTCGGAGCCCGATCGGGGCTCTCTGGTGCGTGGCTGGTCCTCTCGACTATCGCAGGCCCGGCGGCGGCGAGCGCCGAGGGGGCCGTCCCGGGCGCGCCTCCGGAGGCCGTCCGGACAGGCAGAAGGGGAGCGGCGCCGCAGCACCGCTCCCCTCCGAGAGACTGGATCAGACCGTGCGGGGGGCCTTCGCGAGGTTGGCCTCGAGCTCCTCGCGGTTCTGCCGCACCACGTAGGCGGGGCGGTCGCGCTCGACGCGCCACGACTCGCTCAGCGGCGTGATCGCGACGGTGTCGAAGCCGATCCGGTCGTAGAGGTCGGTCACGAAGTGGATCGCCTCGGGGTAGTCGCTCGACGTCGCGAGAGCGCGGCGGTCGGGCGTGCCGGCCGGAGTGCCGTCGGTGGTGATGTCGGCGGCCATGATGTGGTTGAACGCCTTGACGACCTTCGACTCCGGGAGGTGCTGCTGGAGCATCTCGCTGGTCGTGGTCTCGCCCTTGTCGAGCGCCTCGATGCGGCCGTCGCGCTCGAAGTAGTAGTTGTTCGTGTCGAGGACGATCTTGCCGGCGAGCGGGGCCACCGGCACCTCCTCGAGGTTCTTCAGCGGCACCGTCACGACGGCGATCTCAGCGGCCTCGGCCGCCTCCTGAGCCGTGGCGGCGCGGGCCTTCGGGCCGAGCTCCGCGATGAGGTCGGCGAGGGTCTCGGGGCCGCGCGAGTTCGCGATGACCACCTCGTCCCCGAGGGCGATGACCGCCCGTGCGACCTGGCTGCCGATGTTGCCTGCTCCGATGATTCCGTACGTCGTCATGCTGAGGAGAACGCGGAGGGTGCCCAGGCATTCCGCTCTGCGGCGTTCTCCCACGCCGCACCCAGGTGGGCCCGTGCCTCCAGTAGCCTCGGTCCTCGGGCGCCGCTGCCCGAGAAGGAGTCCGTGATGCCGCAGTACGACCTCCCGCTCGACCTCCTCGAGCAGTACGCCCCCGAGATCGCCGAGCCCGCCGGGTTCGCCGAGTTCTGGCGCGACACGATCGCCGAGGCGAGGGCCGTCGCGACCGAGCCGCGCCTCGAGCGGGTCGACGCCGGCTTCGGACTGCTCGACACCTTCGACGTCACCTACTCCGGCTTCGGCGGCCACCCGATCCGCGCGTGGCTGATCCTCCCCCGCGGCGTCGAGGGCCCCCTCCCCGGGCTCGTCACCTTCATCGGCTACGGAGGCGGCCGCGGGCAGCTCGCGGAGTGGACCGCGATGTCGGCCGCCGGCTACGCGCACCTGGTCATGGACACCCGCGGCCAGGGGTCCGGGCACCGCTCCGGAGCCACGCCCGACCCGGTGGGCAGCGGGCCGCACGTCTCCGGCTTCATGACGCAGGGCATCGAGTCGCCCGCGGAGCACTTCTACCGCCGCGTCTTCACGGACGCCGTCCGAGCGCTCGACGTGCTGCGCGCGCACCCCGCGGTCGACGCCTCCCGCGTGGCCGTCTCGGGCGGCAGCCAGGGAGGCGGGATCGCTCTCGCCGTCACCGGGATCCTGGGCCTGCTCGGCGAGTCGGAGGCGGCGCGCGCCGCGATCGTCGACGTGCCGTTCCTCTCCCACATCCCGCACGCCGTGCGGCTGGTCGACACGATGCCGTACGGCGAGATCGTGCAGTACCTGCGCACCCACCGCGGCGCCGAGGCGCGTGTGTTCGACACCCTCTCGTACTTCGACGGCACCTCCTTCGCCCCCTACGCGCAGTCCCCCGCGCTGTTCTCGGTGGCGCTCCGCGACGACATCTGCCCGCCGTCCACCGTCTACGCCTCCTACAACCGCTACGCCGGACCCCGCGAGATCCGCGTCTACCCCTTCAACGGCCACGAGGGCGGCGAGGCGTTCCAGATCGGCGAGCACGTGCGCTTCCTGGGGCGCGAGCTGGCCTGACGCCGCCCCGGATCTCGTGAGATCTCGCGAGACGTGCCGCTACGGACGAGATCGCGCCGCACGGCACGGCACCTCGTCCGCAGGGGACCACCTCGAGAGGCTCCCCGCTCTCGACGAGCGTCGCATTGTGACGCCGTGCGTCGCGCTCGGTACCCGTTCGCGGCTCCGCTGGGCACTATCGATTCCATGACCCGCCAGATCCGCTTCAACGCCTTCGACATGAACTGCGTCGCCCATCAGTCCTCGGGCATGTGGCGCCACCCCCAGGACCAGTCCTGGCGCTACAAGGACCTCTCGTACTGGACCGACCTGGCGAAGCTGCTCGAGCGCGGCACGTTCGACGGCATCTTCATCGCCGACGTGCTCGGCACCTACGACGTCTACGGCGGCTCGAACGAGGCGGCGATCCGCCACGGTGCGCAAGTCCCCGTCAACGACCCGATCCTCCTCGTCTCGGCGATGGCCGCCGCGACCGAGCACCTCGGGTTCGGCATCACCGCGGGCACCGCCTACGAGCACCCGTACCCGTTCGCGCGGCGCATGTCGACGCTCGACCACCTGACGAAGGGCCGCGTCGGCTGGAACGTCGTCACCGGCTACCTCCCCAGCGCCGCCCGCAACATGGGCCACGAGGACCAGCTCGAGCACGACGACCGCTACGACGTCGCCGACGAGTACCTCGAGGTGCTCTACAAGCTGTGGGAGGGGTCGTGGGAGGACGACGCCGTCGTCCGCGACCGCGAGTCGGGCGTCTTCACCGACCCGGCGAAGGTGCACGAGATCGGGCACCGCGGCAAGAACTTCACCGTCCCCGGCATCCACCTCTCGGAGCCGTCGGTGCAGCGGACCCCCGTCATCTACCAGGCGGGAGCGTCGCCGCGCGGCATCCGCTTCGCGGCGGGCAACGCGGAGGCGATCTTCGTCGCCTCCTCGACGAAGGCCGGCCTGAAGGCGACCGTCTCGCGCATCCGCGACGCCCTCGAGGCGGCCGGCCGCGACCGCTACTCCGCGAAGATCTACACGCTGCTGACGATCATCACCGCCGAGACCAGCGAGGCCGCGCACGAGAAGCACCGCGACTACCTCTCCTACGGGAGCGAGGAGGGGGCGCTGGTCTTCATGTCGGGCTGGATGGGCATCGACCTGTCGCAGTACGACCTCGACGAGCCGATCGGCAACGTGAAGAGCAACGCGATCCAGTCGGCCGTCGCCAACTTCCAGGAGGCGAACGAGGACGGCTCGGAGTGGAAGGTCCGCGACATCGCCAAGCTCAGCGTGATCGGCGGGCTCGGCCCGTTCGTCGTCGGCTCGCCCGCAGAGGTCGCCGACCATCTGCAGGAGTGGGTCGAGGAGACCGACGTGGACGGGTTCAACCTCGCCTACGCGATCACGCCCGGCACCTTCGAGGACGTGGTGGAGTTCATCGTGCCGGAGCTGCGCAGCCGCGGCGCGTACCCGGAGGAGTACGTCGAGGGCAGCCTCCGCCAGAAGCTGCACGGCCGCGGCGACCGGCTGCCGGAGGAGCACCTCGGCGCCGGCTTCCGCTACGCGCCGGCGGCGGTCTGACGACAGGGGGCGCCGGGCGGCCGGTGGGGGCGGGGGTCTCCATAGGCCGCTCCGCGGCCGCGCCGGACGCACGAGCACCCCGCCGCGATGCGCGACGGGGTGCTCGGGACGTGCGGAGGGGCTCAGCCCTCGAAGGTGGCGTCGAGCGTGATGTCGACCCCGGTGAGCGCCTTGCTGACGGGGCAGGTCTCCTTGGCCTCGTCGGCGGCCTTGAGGAAGGCGGCCTCGTCGATGCCGGAGACCTCGCCGCTCACGATGAGCTTGATGCCGGTGAGCTTGAATCCGCCGGCCGAGTCCGGGCCGAGCGAGACGTCGGCGCGGACGTCGAGCGCCTCGACGGTGCCGCCGGCCTGGCCGAGGACGGCCGAGAACTGCATCGCGTAGCAGGCGGAGTGGGCGGCCGCGAGGAGCTCCTCGGGGCTGGTCGAGCCGTTGGCGTCGTCGGCGGCGCGCTTGGGGAACGAGACGTCGTAGGTGCCGATCTTCGAGCTCGAGAGCTCGACCTGGCCCTCGCCGGTCTCGAGCGAGCCGTTCCAGGCGGTGCGTGCGGTACGAGTGGGCATGAGTCCTCCTTGGGGGGCGGGGAGAACAGTAGAACGATCGTTCTCCCCTGATGCGCCGAGCCTAGGCGGAACGCGCGGCGTCCTGCAACCACCGGCCTCGGACCCTCGGCGAGATGCCAGTCCGGCGCGCCTCCGTCGGCGTGTCGCGTACGGGAGCGGCCTGTCGCGGAGGAGAGGACGGCCGCCAGGTCAGTGCACGAGCTTCAGGCCGACGACGCAGCCGACGATTCCGAGGACCAGCAGCGTACGCACGAGCGAGAAGCCCTCGCCGCCGAAGAACATGCCGTAGAGCACGGTCAGCGAAGCGCCGATCCCGACCCAGACCGCGTACGCGGTGCCGGTGGGCAGCTCGCGCATCGCGTAGGCGAGGCCGGCCATGCTCGCGACGACGCCGACTCCGAAGACGACCGACGGGCCGAGCCGCGTGAAGCCCTCCGACTTGCCGAGGGCGGTGGCCCACACGGCCTCGAGGACACCGGAGAGGATGAGGACGATCCAGGACATGACAACTCCTACGAGTCAGTCTTGTCGCGTTCCGGGTACTGCTCCCTCGTCCGGTCGCCGTCATCGGCTCCGGACAGTCTGCCCGTGCGCGCTGGGCAGGCCCTGGGCAGCGCGCGGCGGGGGCGGAGCCGCCGCGACCGCGACTCCGCCCGCCGCCGTCAGCGCGGCTGAGCCGGGTTCGTCGGCACTCCGTGCGAGGGCGGATTGATCGGCGGACCGGACGTCGCCGGCGAGACCGGCGATCCGGACGACGAGCGGGACACCTCGGGCAGCGACTCCGGCACGCTGCCTGCCGGCTCCGCTCCCCCGCGCAGCTGCTCGAGACGCGAGTGCAGGATCGTCGTCACCGGCAGGCGGTGCCCGTGCGCCTCCTCGTAGGCGAGCAGCGCGCCGAGGCCGGCCTCGTCGAGCGGGCGGATGCGCTCCGCGAGCGTGCCGAGCGGGATGACGTTCCAGTCGGGGAGCGGCAGCTCCTCGCGGGAGGGTGTGTCGGTCATTCGTGCTCCTTCCGTTCCCTCCATCCCACGCCCCGGACGGCCGTCCGCCCAGGGGCTTGACCGGTCGCGGGGCGAGCGCGGCGGTCGGGAGGGACGGTCCGGCGGAGCGGCGGCCCCGCCGGGACCGTCGGCGGATCAGGCGGTGCGGCGGGACGAGCGGCGGGTCGCCAGGTGCACGAGGACTCCGACCACGAGGAGGATCCCGGCGTAGAGCCAGACGATCGGGTCCTGCTGGCTGAGGAGCAGCACGCACGAGGCGACGCCGAGCACGGGGATCGCCGTCCACACGCGGAAGTGGTCGTGCTCGACCTTGTCGCGCCGCAGCACGAGCACCGAGACGTTCGTGCTGATGAACACCAGCAGGAGGAGCAGCACCACGGTCTCGGCGAGGGTCGCCAGATCGCCGACCAGGGTCAGGAGGCATGCGGCCAGCGTGGTCACCGCGATGGCCACCCACGGCGTCCGGCGCTTCGGCAGCACGTGGCCGAGCACGTCCGGGAGGAGGCCGTCCTTCGCCATGCCGTAGGTGACGCGGCTCGCCATGATCATGGTCAGCAGCGCTCCGTTGGCGACCGCGACGAGCGCGATCAGGCTGAACAACCACGCCGGCACCCCGGCTCCGCTCGCCGTCACGACGTCGAGCAGCGGGGCGGAGGATCCGGACAGCTCGTCGGCGGGCAGCGCGATCGAGCTCGCGAGGCCGACCAGGACGTACACCGCACCGGCCGTCAGCAGCGAGCCGAACAGCGCGCGCGGGTAGACGCGGCTGGGGTCGCGGATCTCCTCGGCGATGTTGGCCGAGGTCTCGAAGCCGACGAAGGAGTAGTACGCGATGATCGCCGCGCCGAGCACCGCCAGCGCCGGCGCCTGCTCGGAGCTGAGCTCGACCGTGCGGGCGAGGTCGCCGCCTCCGCCCGCCACGAGCAGCGCGACGCATCCGATCACGATCAGCAGGCCGCCGACCTCGATCACGGTCATCACCGTGTTGCTGAGCAGCGACTCCGCGACGCCCCGCGCGTTGAGGCACGCGACGAGGATCAGGAAGACGATGGCCGTCGGCACGGTCGGCACGTCGAGGAAGGTGCCGAGGTAGTCGCCGGCGAACGCGAGCGACAGGCCGGCCGCGCTGGTCACTCCGGCCGCGAGCATGGCGAAGCCGACCAGGAACGAGACGATCGGGCGCTTGAAGGCCCGCTGCGCGAACACCGCCGCGCCTCCCGCCTTCGGGTACTTGGTCACCAGCTCGGCATAGGAGCCTGCGGTCAGCAGCGCGAGGCCGAGCGCGAGCAGGAGGGGCATCCAGACGGCACCGCCGACCTCCGCCGAGAGCGTGCCCATGAGGGCGTAGATGCCCGCGCCGAGGACGTCGCCGAGGATGAAGAAGTAGAGCAGCGGGCCGGTGATGCGGCGGCGCAGGGAGGTGCCGCCGGCCTCTCCGGTCGCGGGGGCGTCGCTCTCGGTGGCCATATCGTCCTCTCGTCGCGCGCTCGGGAGCGAGCACGACGGGCCACGCCAGAGAGGAGGGGGCCGGGAGGTCGAGAAGGTTGACCGGGTGGGGCCGAGGGCGCTACACGCGCGGGGCGTCTGCGGAGCGGGCGCCTGCGGAGCGGGCGCCTGCGGGCCGGGCGCGTCCCCGGCCGGGCACCGCATGCCGCGCCCCGCGCCGGCCGTCAGCCGAGGACGACGTGCTCCCCGCCGCGCTGCTCGGCGATCTCCTCGCCGACCTCCTCCGCCTCCTGGCGCGACTCGTGGTGGCTCAGCGGGACCCGGGCGTGGGCGATGCGGTTGTGCCAGCCCTGCTCGTCGGAGTAGGTCTCGATGGGGAGGACGGTCGTGGTGCTCATGGTGCTCCTTCGTGGTGGTCCCTCCATGGCACCTCGCGCCCCCCGCCGCTCGGGAGAGGGTTGACGCGAGCCCGTGTCTCGAGCAGGACGGAGGCGTCTCGGCGGTCCAGCAGCGAGCGACGGCGCCGCGGCGTGTCAGGGCGAGACCATGCCGCCGTTCACGTTGAGGGTCTCGCCGGCGACGAAGCTCGACTCGGCGGACGCCAGGAACACGTAGGCCGGGGCCTGCTCGGCAGGCTGCGCGGCACGGCCCATCGGCGACTCGCTCGAGCCGAAGTCGGGCAGGCTCTCGGGGTCGACGCCGCCGCTCACCTGCAGGGCGGTCCACGTCGGGCCGGGCGCCACGACGTTCACGCGGATGCCCTTCGCGGCGAGCTGCTGCGCAAGGCCCTTCGAGAGGTTGTTGATCGCGCCCTTCGTCATCGCGTAGTCGAGGCGGTCGGGGGCGGGCTTGTGCGCCTCCGCCGACGCCGTGTTGATGATGGTGGCGCCCGCGGGCAGGTGCGGGAGGGCCGCGCGGATGATCCGGAACGGAGCGAAGACGTTGACCGCGAAGGTCGCCTCGAACTGCTCGTCGGTGATGTCGAGCAGGTCCTCCTTCCATATCTGCTTCCCGGCCACGTTGACCACCGCGTCGAGCCCGCCGAGGCCCTCGACCGCCTCCGCCACGAGCCGCGTGCAGTACTCGGCACTCGTGAGATCGCCGGGGATCGGCACGGCGGTGCGCCCCTCCGCGCGGATCAGCCCGATCACGTGCTGCGCGTCCTCCTCCTCGCTCGGGAGGTAGGCGAGGGCGACGTCGGCCCCCTCGCGGGCGAAGGCGATGGCCACGGCTGCGCCGATCCCGGAGTCGGCTCCCGTGATGAGCGCGCGGCGGCCCGCGAGCCTGCCGGTGCCGCGGTAGCTCTCCTCGCCGAGGTCGGGCACCGGAGTCATCCGCGACTGCAGCCCGGGCTCGGGCTGCTGCTGGACCGGCGGAGTCACGTCCGGGTACTGGGTGGCGGGGTTGGTGAACGTGTACTGGTCGGGCATGGCTCCTCCGTCCGCGGCACCCGGATCGGGCCGCTCCCCTCCATCCCAGGCGAGCCGCGCCTCCGGGGCCACCCCGTGCACGGGCGGGCGGCGCTGTGGTAGCCGGCGCCGCGGACCAGGAGCCGCCTCCGGTGAGGCCGCCCGTGCCGTGCCGTGCCGACCGCTGACGGTGCGTCTGGGCCTCGAGTGGCGGGACGTCAGCCGCACCAGGCAGGAGCAGGAGGTCGTCCGCCTCAGCAGCGGACCGGTGTCCTGTTGCGGACATGTCCACCCTCGGACACGGCCTGAGACCTACCTTTCGTTCATGATCGAATCCTCGAAGAAGTCCCGCCGGCGTGGACTGAAGAACGCCGGAATCGCCGTCGCCGTCGCCTTGGCGGTCGTCGCCGGCGGGAGCGCCGCGGCATCCGCTGCGACGACGACGTCGCCCGCCTACTACGGATGCCTGCAGCAGGGCCTCCTCTTCAAGGTCGGCACGACCTCGCCGACGTGCCCGAAGGGCGCCACCACGGCCAGCTGGAACCTGCAGGGACCGGTCGGCAAGACGGGGCCGGCGGGCGTTCCCGGAGCAGTGGGACAGGTCGGCAGGACCGGCGCCACGGGCGCGGTGGGCTCTACGGGTCCTGCCGGAGCAGTGGGGCCGATCGGTTCTCCGGGAGCGGACGGGGCGGACGGGGCGCCTGGTCCCGCCGGAGCGGACGGAGAGATCGGCGCGACGGGAGCGGACGGAGCCGCCGGCCTCCCCGGAGCAGACGGAGCCCCCGGCCTCCCCGGAGCAGACGGAGCCCCCGGGCTCCCCGGAGCAGACGGAGCCCCCGGGCCGATCGGAGAGATCGGAGCCACCGGAATGGACGGAGAGACCGGGCCCGCAGGGCCTCCCGGAGCGGATGGAGCGGCCGGACCCGCCGGACCCGCGGGCGGAGGCGCCACATACGCCACAGTCACCGCGACCAGGACTGGAATCTACGCGAACAACGTGCAGACACTCTCCGCCACCTGCACCGGCGCGACACCGAATGTCATCGGAGGCGGTTTCTCCTGGACCGAGGTCGACGGCAGCAGCCCCTACAAGTCGGAGGTCTCCACGAGCGCTCCGGTCGGATCCGGTACATGGACCGTCACCGGGTCCGCCTACGCCGTCAACGGCACGCTGACCCTCAGCGTCTACGCACTCTGCGCGTCGTGACCACGGTCTGAGGCGCGGACTCCGGGGCCGTCGAGAGGGGGCGGCCCGACCCTCGGACGCGGCCGCCCCTCGCGATGCGCCCGGCCGACGCCGCCGTGCGCTCGCCTGGGCTCGGACGGAGACGACCGCGGCCGGGCGGTCGGGCCTCGCTGAGGTGACGGCGAGGCGGGCGGAGTGCGGCTCGCCCGTGCGGAGCAGGAGGAGCGAGGAACCCGGCTCGCCCGTGCGGGGCGGGTGGAGCACGGAGCCGTAGGAGTGTGCAGCGGCAGAGTGGACGGACCAGCCGCTGACCCGGACGGAGGAGCCTTCGACAGGGCGGTCGAGCCGGTCCGGACCCGAGGAGAGCGCCGACGACGACGACCCCGCGCGCCGACGCCGCGCGGGGTCGTCGTCGTCGGCGCTCTCCTCGGGTCCGGAC
>NZ_PSTP01000015.1:0-80379 GCF_002930935.1 Rathayibacter sp. AY1A2
GTGCCGGTGGGCGGCGGTGGCGGCGGGGGGCGCGGTGGCGGGGTCCGTGGTGGTGCCGGTCATGCGCGTGCCGCCCCGTAGACCTCGTAGGCCCCCGCGACTCCGCCGCCCACCGGCACGGAGGCGCCCGCGCGGCGCAGCACCGCCTCCAGCGCCGCCAGGGTGGTCAGCACCGCGTCCGTCCGGGCGTTGTAGCCCATCGTGCCGATGCGCCAGACCTTCCCGTGCAGCGGCCCGAAGGACGTGCCGATCTCGATGCCGAAGTCGGCGAGCATCTCCCCGCGCACCGCGTCCCCGTTCACGCCCTGCGGAATGCGCACCGCGACGACGTTCGTCATCTTGTGCCCGACGTCGCCGAACACCTCGAGGTCGAGGCCGCGGACTCCGGCGAGCATCGCCGACCCGTGCAGCGCGTGGCGGGCGACCGTCTCGTCCAGGCCCTCCTCGACGACGATGCGGGCGCACTCGCGCGCGCCGTAGAGCATCGTGGTCGCCTCGGTGTGGTGGTTGAGGCGGCGCGGCCCCCAGTAGTCGAAGACCATGCCGAGATCGAAGTAGTTGGAGCGGACGCGGCGGGCGCTGACGGTGTCGCCCTCGTCGCGGATCCCCGCCTCGATGCTCCTGCGCGACTCGATCACCGCGACGGCCTTCTCCGAGAAGGTGACGGGAGCCGATCCGGACGGGCCGCCCAGGCACTTCTGGAGCCCCGCGGTGACCGCGTCGAGCCCGAGCTCGTCGGTCGCGAAGGCGTTGCCCGCGAGGGAGGCGGTGACGTCGGTGTAGAAGAGGGCGCCGTGCTTCTCGCAGAGGGCGCCGAGCTCCTCCAGCGGCTGCGCCATGGTGGTCGACGTGTCGCCGTGGACCACGGCCAGCATCTTCGGCTTCACCCGGGCCAGAGCCTCGGCGATCGCCGAGACGGGGAAGACCTGCCCCCACTCGGCCTCGATCACGTGCACCTCCGCGCCGCAGCGCTCCGCGATCTCCCGGAGGAGGTGCCCGAACCGCCCGAAGACCGGCACGACCACGCGGTCGCCCGGCTCCAGCATCGAGACCAGCGCCGCCTCGATGCCCGCACGGCTCGTGCCGTCGACGAGCATCGTCTTCTCGTTGCGGGTGCGGAACACCTGCCGGTACAGCTCCTGCGTCTCCGTCATCGTCGCCGTCATGAACGGGTCGTACTGCCCGACCAGCTGCGCCGACATCGCACGCAGGACGCGCGGATCCGCGTTGATCGGGCCCGGCCCCATCAGCAGGCGCGGCGGCGGATCGACGGGGAGGAACGGTGCGGGCGCGGTCATGGGCCACCTCTTCACGAGCGGGAGAGAAACAGTCGTTTCACCCGCAGAGCCTATGCGACGGACGTTTCGCCGGTGTTTCGCGGTGTGGCGGGGGTCGTCGGGGAGGGTCGCGAGACGCTGGTCGGCAGGAGGGCCGTGAGGGAGGGAAGGGCCTCCGGACGGTGATCGAGGACCGGATCGTCGCCCCCACCTAGGCGTCGATCGCGATCATCTTCGGTGTGGTGTTCATCACTCAGAGCGAGCGGATCTCTGCGCGGGCCCGGGATCAGCTGCGGAAGCACGGGCAACGGGCCCGGCCTTCGGGGCAGTCGCCGTTCCTGACGGCCGCGGGCGGAGCTCTCCTCGTCGTCATCGGCGTCCTCGTGGTCCTGCTGACGGCGACGTCGGACCTGTGCGGATCGTCCTGATCCGGTTGATCGGAGCCGGCTCGACGTCCGCTGGTGCGGCGAGCCTCCTCCACAGGGCCGTCCGGCGAGCGGGTTCTCCCGATCGGACGCACCTGCGGCCCGCATGTCGGTGGTCACTGGTTCAATACGCGTATGGCGGATGGGATGCGGCAGGGACTCGAGGAGGTCCGCGCCCTCGGCGACCGTGCGGCGCTGCTCGCCCGGTCCGCGGCTCCGCTCCACCTCGCCTCCGCCGAGGCGCTGCACGAGGCGTACAGGGCTGCGCTCCGCCGCCCCGAGGCGTTCGCTCGCGGCGGGTCACCCAGCGAGTCGCGCGACCTCGTGGAGCGCTCGGTGCGGGCCGAGCTCGCCGTAGCGCTGGCCGTGTCCGAGCGCGTGGCCGCCCGGGAGCTCGAGCACGCCCGCCTGCTGGTCGCGCACCTCCCGTGCACGCGCGCCGCGCTGGCCGAGGCGCGGCTGCGCTGGGAGGCGGGGCAGATCATCTGCGGAGTCGCCGCGACCCTGCCGCCGGCCTCCCTCCGGGAGTTCGACGAGCGCGCTGCGGGACTCGCCGCCTCGATGACGCCGACCCAGCTGCGGGGACGCCTCGTCCGACTGCGCGACGAACTGCACGACGTGCCCCTCGCCGATCGCCACGCTCGCGCCCGGGAGGACCGGGCCGTCTGGGTCTCACCCGAGCAGGACGGCATGGCCACGCTCTGCGCGACCCTCCCCGCTCCGGCCGCGATGGGCGCGCTCGCGCGGCTCGACCGGATCGCCCGCACCCTCCGCGACGGGAACGGCGACAGGACGGGCGGCGGGAGCGGTCCGGCGCAGGAGCGCACGCTCGCGCAGCTGCGGGCCGACGCGCTCGTCGACCTGCTCTGCGACGGCGACGTGTCCGGTACGGCGCCAGGCGACGAGAGGCCGCGGACGTATGCTCGCGGCATCCGGGCCGAGGTGCGTCTGACCGTGGCCGCGAGCACCGCGGCCGGGCAGGACGAGACGCCGGCAGAACTGGACGGCTACGGCCTCGTCCCGGCCGGCGTCGCGCGCGAGCTCCTCGGACCCTGCTCGGCCGTCACCCCGGTGCTCATCCACCCGGGGTCGGGTGCCGTCGTCTCGGTCGGCAGGACGCACCGCCTCCCTCCCCCGCGGATGCGCCTCGCACTCCAGCTGCGCGACCGGACCTGCCGCTTTCCCGGCTGCACCCGGCCGGCGGCGACGGCCGAGGCCGACCACACGCTGGAGTGGCGCCACGGAGGCGACACCGCACTCCACAACCTGGCGTCGCTCTGCGTCGGCCACCACCACGTCCGCCACGGGGACCGCTGGACCTACACGCTCCACCCCGACGGTTCGGCCGACTGGACCACTCCCACCGGCCGCCGCGTGGTCACCCGTCCCCCCGATCCGCCCGCGCCACCGCGGCCACCGCGCAGGCCGAGCTTCAGCGATGCGCCGCCGCCGTTCTGACCGCGGGACATGCTGCGCTCCTGCGGGCGCGGGATGCCCCCCACCCGCACTCGGAGCGCGCCCTCAGAGCGCGCCGGCCAGCTCCAGGAGCGCGAGGTCCGATCCGCGTGGCCCGACCAGGCAGAGCCCCACCGGAGCACCGTCGACGCTCAGCCGCGGCACCGACAGCGCCGGATACCCGCCGATCCCCGCGACGCAGGTCAGGCCGAGCGTCGCCGACCGTGCCGCGTCGATCGTCTCGGCCGACGCGTCGAGGGTCGGCGCGACCGACGACGCCGACGGCAGGAGCAGCACCCGCCCGTCGAGCGCGCCGTCGAGCGCCTGCCGGAAACCCGCGACCCGCGCCCGCGCGGCCGTCTCCTCCTGCTCGTCGACGAGCGAGGCCGCGTCGAAGCGCGCCTGCACGTCTGCCGCCAGCACTCCCGGATGCGCCGCGACCCACGAGCCGCTCGACCGCCACGCCTCCGCGGCCTGCACCAGCCGGAACGCCTCGAGCATCTCCGCCACGGCCGGCAGCGCCACCTCGTCGGCGCTCAGCCCCTCGACGGCCGATCGGAACGCCGCGCGGACGGCCGCGTCCACCCCGCCCAGCAGTGCCGGCGCCACCGCGAGACTCCGCACCGGCGGGCCGGACGGCAGGCAGACCTCGGCCACCCGCCTCAGCGTGCCGAGGTCCCGCGTCAGCCACCCGACGGTGTCGAAGCTCGGCGCCAGCGGCAGCAGCCCCTCGACGGGCACTGCACCGTGGGTCGTCCTCAGCCCCCACAGGCCCTGGTAGGAGGCGGGTACCCGGATCGATCCCGCGGTGTCGGTCGCCAGCCCGACGGCTGCCTGCCCGAGCGACACGGCGGTCGCCGGTCCGCTCGACGATCCGCCCGGGATCGCTCCGGGCACGGCCGGATTGGGCGGCGTCCCGTAGCCGGAGTTCCGGCCGGCGATGCTGTAGGCGAACTCATCGGTCTGAGCGATCCCGCGCACCGACGCTCCCGCTGCGAGCAGCTGCGCGACGGCCGGAGCGGTCGCCGCCTCGATCGGCGCGGAGGCGAGGCGGGCCGGCACTCCCGCGCCGATCCGCTGGCCCTCGATCGCGAAGAGGTCCTTGACTGCGACGTCCAGTCCGTCGAGGGTCCCGGAGCCGGCGGCCGGCACGAGCGGCGCGCCGACGGCCCGCCAGACGCGGGGGTCCAGCGCGGGCGAGGGCGCCTGCACCTGCGCAGCGCGCACCCGCCAGGTCCCGCCCTCGCGCGACCACAGCTGCGTGACGAGCCCGCGCCCGCCACGGGCCGGAGTGTTCACGCTCACCACGAGCGCCGTGCCCGCATCGACCGCCCTGACGTGCAGCTCCACCAGCTCCCGCACAGGTGCCCCGCCGCGACGACCCCGGAAGCCGGTGATCACCGCGTGGCCGACGAGCAGCCCGGAGGCGTCGCCCCGGAGCGTCGTCGGCGCGTCCACGAACGCGTCGGCGAGCGCCGCGACGTCGTCCGCCCCGAGCGCCGCCTCGTACGCCAGGACCGCGTCCACCAGCCCGTCCGGCAGGTCGCCCTCGAGCGTCGTCACCCGCGGGTCAGTCATCGAAGTCGGCCGTCCGGACGCGGGCGTGCACGCCCTTCACCAGGTCGACGACCTGCGAGATGTCGAAGTCGGTCGCCGCGCTGAGGTAGGCGTAGGCGTGAGCCGGGTCCATCCCGTAGCGGGCCGCCAGCAGCGCGATGGCCGCGCGGACGCACTTCTGCACGGCGACGTCCAGGTCCTCGTCCATCCCGGTGGGCACGAGGAACTCGCCGGTCTCCCCCATCGGCCCGAGCAGCTCCCCGAACGCCGCGATCGCCTCGGCGCGCGGGACGACCTCCAGGCGCACCCGGACGCGCAGGCTCGCCTCCATCGCCGTCAGCGCCACCTCGCCGTCGCCCTGCGCGAAGTGGGGATCGCCGACGTACGCGAGCGCGCCCGGGACCTGCACGGGAAGGTAGAGGCTGGTTCCGACGGTCAGCAGTGCGATGTCGATGTTGCCCCCGTGCGCACCGGGCGGCACGGAGTGCGGGCGCTCCTCCCCTGCGACGGCGACGCCCATGATCCCGAGGAACGGCCGGAGCGGGAACCGGGCTGCCCGCTCTCCTCCCGGCACCAGCGGGATCACGCCGCGGAGACCGCCCTGCGCGTCCTCGTCGACGCGCGCGAAGACGCTGAACGGCCCCTCCTGCAGCGGGTACTCGCCCGGCAGCGCCCCGCGGCCGTGCCGGTTCGAGACGACTCCGTACGGCACGCGCGGCTCGGCCTCGAGGAGGGTCATCCGGAGCAGGTCCCCCGGCAGCGCTCCCCGGACCGCGATCGGCCCAGTGACCACGTGCGGCCCGTCCGTCTCGCCGTCGCGGAACGGCCCGTCCGCGGCGAGCGCGACCGCGTCGCGCAGCACGCCCTCCGGAGCGACTCCGTGGCGGCCGAAGAAGGCGACCGGATCGCGGCCCTGATCCTCCAGCACGCCCTCGTGGCTGAGCGTGTCGATGACGACCTCGGCCCCCGAGTCGACGGTGAGCACGGGGGCGTCCGCCGCGCACGGCAGGCGCCCCCACAGCACCGAACCCGGCTCGGCCGGCAGGTAGTCCACCCCCGGCGGCACTCCCTCACCGGGCTGCACCGCCCACTCCGTCCACCGCATGCGCGTCCGCCTCCCGCGCGGCCCGTCCGCGCCGTCCGACCCTAACCGCGCCGTGTTTCGAGCATGTGCACGCGTGTGCCACGATTCTCCAGACCCGCCCCCGACGACAGGACTCCCGTGTTCCGACGCCTGCGCACCCGCTCCGAGGGCGCGACCCTCGGCCTGATGCTCGCCCTCACCTTCTCGACCGGCATCATCGACGCCGTCGGGTACCTCGGGCTCGACCGCGTCTTCGCCGGCAACATGACCGGCAACGTCGTCATTCTCGGCATGGCCCTCTCCGGCGCGGCCGACCTGCCCGTGGTCGGCCCCCTGATCGCGCTGGGCGCCTTCATGATCGGCGCCGTGATCGGCGGCCGGGTGCTCCGCCCGGTGAAGAAGGGCTGGACCTCGCGCTCGACCTGGCTCTTCGCGGTGGTCGGCATCCTGCTCGGCGTCCTGGCGATCGTGCTCGCGGTCGTGCCTGAGCACCCCGAGCCGCTCGCCTTCACCGTCACCGGCGTGCTGGGCGGGGCGATGGGCCTCCAGGCCGCGACCGCCCGCCACCTCGCCGTCAAGGACGTCACGACGGTCGTCGTCACCTCGACGATCACGGGCCTCGCTGCGGACTCCCGCCTGGCGGGTGGTTCCGGTCAGCCGTGGTTCCGCCGCGCGGCGGCGATCGTCCTGATCGCCGCGGGTGCCGGAGTCGGCGCGCTCGCCCTGCTGGTCGGACTCTGGCTCGGCCTGGCGATCGCCGCCGTCATCACGCTCGTCGCGACGCTGCTGGGCGAGCTCGTCGTCCACTCCCGGTACGCTCCGGCACCCGCCGACGCCGCCGCCTGAGGCGGCGCCTCCCGGCGCGTCAGCGCGGCAGCTGCTGGCAGTGCGGGCAGAGGTGCGAGGAGCGGTTCATGAACGGCACCCGCACGATCGCCGCGCCGCACCGGGCGCACGGCTTCCCCGTCTGCCCGTAGGCGTGCAGGCTGTGCGAGAAGTAGCCGGAGGCGCCGTTCACGTTCACGTACTGCGCATCGAAGCTGGTGCCGCCCTCGGCCAGCGCCCGCTCGAGCACCGAGCGCACCTCGGCGAAGAGGCGGCGGATGCGCGCCTCGCCGAGCGACGAGCTCGGCCGCTCCGGGTGCAGCTCCGCCGCCCACAGCGACTCGTCCGCGTAGATGTTCCCGATGCCGCTCACGAGCGTCTGGTCGAGCAGCGCCCGCTTGATCCCGCTGCTCCTCCTCGCCAGCGATGCGACGACCGAGCCCAGGTCGAAGGAGGGGTCGAGCGGATCGCGGGCGATGTGCGCGACCTGCGAGGGCACGGCGCGCAGCCAGCCGCCTCCGCGGACCTCCTCGCCCGCGTAGCCGCCCGGCGCTCCGTCCGGGGTCGGCACCAGAGCGTCGACCGCCATCGAGCCGAAGATCCGCTGGTCGACGAAGTGCAGGGCGAGCTCGCCGTGCTCGGGGTGCTCGATCCCGATCCGGATGCGCGCCAGCCGCGGCAGCGCCGCATCCGCCGTGCGCAGCAGCACCTGACCGCTCATGCCGAGGTGCACCAGCAGCGCCTCGTCGCGGCCGGCCGGCAGCCAGAGGAACTTCCCGCGCCGCACCGCCGCTTCGAGCCGACGCCCGACGAGCAGGCGCTCGAAGGTCCCGTGCGGATGCACGTGCCGCTTCAGCGAGCGCTCGTCGACGATCTCGACGCCGGTCACCAGCGAGCCGGTGACCGCGGGAGCGAGACCCGCCCGCACCACCTCGACTTCGGGCAGCTCGGGCACGGTCAGTCCGACACCGCGGGAGCGGCGGGTGCGCTGGGGGCCGCCAGACGCGTCCACGCGTCGAGCGCGGCGGCCATCTCGGCCGCCTTCTTGCTCGTCCCCTCGCCGCGGGCCGTGACGAGTCCGCCGACGATCACGGTGGCGACGAACACCTTGTTGTGGTCGGGGCCGGTGGCGGCGATCTCGTAGCGCGGGGCCGGCGCACCGCGCTCGGCGGCCGCCTCCTGGAGGCTCGTCTTCGGATCCATCGAGACGCCGAAGCGGAGCGGATCGGCCCGCAGAGGTGCGATCAGGCGCAGCACCAGGTCGCGGGCCGCGTCGGGACCGGTGCCCAGGTAGACGGCGCCGATGATGGCCTCGACGGTGTCGGCGAGGATCGACGCCTTGTCGCGGCCGCCGGTCAGCTCCTCGCCGCGTCCGAGGCGGAGGAACTCGCCCAGGCCGATGCCGCGGGCGATCTCGGCGAGCGCGACGGTCGAGACGAGGCTCGCCCGGCGTTTGGCCAGGTCGCCCTCGCTGAGGGCGGGGTACTCGGTGTAGAGCATGACGGTCACGGCCTGCCCGAGGATCGAGTCGCCGAGGAACTCGAGGCGCTCGTTGTGCGGGATGCCGCCGTGCTCGAAAGCGAACGACCGGTGCGTCAGGGCGAGCTCGAAGAGCTCACCGTCGAGGCTCACGCCGAGCGTGGCCTCCAGACGCGACCGGTCGTCGCTGGAGGGTCGTGCGGAGGTCTGGTTCACCATGGACCGCGGTCCGTTCGTCGAGAGGCGGTGCGCCCCGCGCCGTGCGGACCAGGAGCGGGATCAGACGTCGGCGACCTTGCGGCCCTTGTACTCGAGGAACAGCGCGGTGCCCGCGGAGTCCTCGACGACCTTGGCGCGGTGGGGAAGGCTGTAGACGACCTTGCCGTTCTCGATGGTCTTGACGAGGGTGGGGACCTCGGCCTTCCACTGCGAACGACGGGCGTGGGTGTTCGCGCGGGACTTCTTCCTCTTGGGAACAGCCATGATTCTCTCTTCTCTACCTCTAGTCGGATTCGGTGCGGGCGGTCGCGCCCTCACCGCTGTCTGCGGAAGCTCTGTCGGTGGAAGCTCCGGGCGCTGCGGCCCCGCCGTCCTCCTCGCTCAACCCTGCGAGCGCGGCCCACCGGGAGTCGCGCGGCGCCTCGGGTTCGGGCGTGGAGGAATCGGCCAGCCGCTCCCCCGTGACGGGGTCGAGGCCCGGACAGTCCGGCCGGCAGACCGGCTGGAACGGCAGCGACAGAACCACCGCATCCCTGACCAGAGGTTCAAGATCCACGTGGTCGTCGTGAACCTCATAGTCGAAAGCTTCGTCAGAAGAGTACGCGAAAAGTTCCTGGAACTCGACATCGACAGGCAGGGAGATGTCGGTCAGGCACCGGCTGCACTCGCCGTCGGCCCTCGCCGACACCTCGACACTGGCCAGGATCCCCTCGTGCACGGACTCGAGCCGGACGTCGAGATCGACGGCGGATCCCTTGCGGACCGCGACGATCCCCTCGCCGAACTGCTCCGGCGCCTCGAGCTCGAGGCGGTGCTCGCGCATCTCGCCCGGCCGCCTCACGAGGTCGCGCACGTTCACGGTGAACGGCGTCTTCTTGAAAGTAGTCACGAGGGTCCAGCCTACCCCTCCCGCCCCCCTCCGGGGCGGGAGGGGCCGGGAGGAGCCGGGAGGGGCGGAGTCCGGGCTCAGGCGCCGCCGGCCTCCAGCGTCACGTCGATCGGCGCGTAGTCGGCACCGCTCGTGTCCACTCGCTTCTCGGCGAGCTCCGCGAGCGCCTTCTCGACGTACTCGTTCGAGTAGGCGGTGGCGGGCGGGTCCGCGCTGATGATCGTCGCGCCCGTCTCGTTCTCCGTCTCCTTCGCGATGTCGACCGTCTGCTGCCACGCTGCCTCGTCGATCATCCCGACGCCGCTCGTCGAGGGCCAGATCAGCTTGTTGACCTCGTTGGTCATCCAGAGCTGGTGGCTGGTGCCGAGCGTGGATCCGGCCGCGGTGACGATGTCGGCCGCCGCCTGCGGGTCGTCCTTCGCGAAGATCCAGCCCTTGATCGAGGCCTTGATGAAGGCGACCGTCTGCTCGGCGTACGCGTCATCGTCGGCGAGCCTGCCCGCGTCCGCCCAGATCGCGTCCTGGAGCATCGCGGTGCCCACGTCGTTCCAGCTGATGACGTTCAGGTCGTCCGGCCGGTACAGCTCGCCTGTGGCGGGGTTCACGGTCTCGAGGACCTGGGCGTACTCGTTGTAGGTCATCGCCTGGGCCGCGTCGATGTCGCCCGCGAGGAAGCCGTTCATGTCGAACTGCTGCTGCACCAGCGAGATGTCGTCGAGGGAGACGCCGTCCTTCTGCATGCCGGCGAACAGCTCCCACTCGTTGCCGTAGCCCCAGCTGCCCACGCTCTTCCCGGCCAGGTCGGCCGGCGAGGTGATCCCCTTGTCCTTGAAGGAGATCTGCGTGGTGGCGCTGCGCTCGAAGATCTGCGCGACGTCGGTGATCCCGGCCCCCTGCTCGATCGAGCCGAGGACCTTGGGCACCCAGGAGATCGCGTAGTCCGCGTCGCCCGAGGCGAGCACGTCCTGGGGGACGATGTCGCCGCCTCCCTCGGCGATCGTCACGTCGAGGCCCTCGTCCTCGTAGTAGCCCTGGTCGAGCGCGGCGTAGTACCCGGCGAACTGCGCCTGGGCCACCCACTGCAGCTGCAGGGTGACCGGCGTGAGGCCGCCGGAGCCGGAGTCCGACCCCGGGTCGGAGCCGCCGGAGGCGCTGCAGCCGGTGAGCGCGAGGCCCACGGCCGCGAAGGCGGCGGTCGTCGTCAGGGTGATGCGGGTGCGTCTGGTCACGGGTCCTCCTGGTGCGGTCTGCGGGGTCGCCGGTGCGGCGCGCCCCGTGGTGCGGCGGTGCAGGTGGTGCTGTGGTGCAGGTGGCGCTGATGATGCGGGCGGTGCGGATGGTGCGTCGGGTGGAGTCGGGAATCGGGAGTCGGGAATCGGGAGGATCGAGGAGGGTGCGGGGACGCGCGGCGCCGCGCTCAGCGCAGCCGGCTGCGGCGCAGCGCGAACGCCTCGAGCGCGGCCGTCACGCAGTAGAACGCGAGGCCGACGAGCACGGCGCCCAGGACGTAGGCGTAGGCGAGCGCGTAGTCGCTGCCCGAGGCCGCCGTCGTGATCGACTTGCCGAGCCCGCCCACGGGTCCGCCGAAGTACTCGGCGACCAGCGCCGAGATCACCGCGAGCGAAGAGGCGATGCGGAGCCCCGTGAAGACGTAGGGCACCGCTCCCGGCAGCGTGATCGTGCGGGCGGTCTGCCAGGGGGTCGCCGCGTAGGCCTTCAGCAGGTCGCGGTGCACCGGAGCGGCCTGCCGCAGCCCGCGCAGCGTCGTCACGTACACCGGCACGAACACGGCGAGCGCCGCGACGAGCTGCCTCGCGGTCTCGGCGTTCGCTCCGAACATCGTGTAGAGCACCGGAGCGAGGGCGACGATCGGCACGACGGCGGCCGCGGCCACGATCGGCGCGACCAGTCCGTCGAAGACCCGCGCGAGCGCCGAGAGCCCGGCGACCACGACCGCCAGCACCGCGCCGACCAGCAGGCCGACCAGCGCGTTGCGGCCGGTCACCGCGCTGCCCTCGGCGACGGAGCCGAGGTTCGCGGCGAACTCCCGTCCGATCGCCAGCGGCGACGGGAGCACGAACGGCTGGATCGCCAGAGCGGTGACCCCGGCCTGCCAGAGCAGGACCGCGGCGATCCCGAGCACGAGCGGCGCGAGCACGCTGCGCGCCAGCGCCGTCGTGCTCACCGGTTCTCCACTCCGCGCGGCACGGCGGCGGGATCCCCGTGCAGCAGCTCGCGCACGGCGCTCACGTCGCGGAAGAACGCCGTGTCCTCCCTGACCGCCGCGTCGCGCTCGGATGCTCCGGGGAGTCCGACCGGGAGGACGTCGCGGATCCTGCCCGGCCGCGGCGACATCACCACGACGCGGTCCGAGAGGAACACCGCCTCCGGGATCGAATGGGTGACGAAGACGACGGCGGCGCCGGTCTCGCGCCGGATCCGCAGCAGCTCCGTCTGCATCCGCTCGCGGGTCATCTCGTCGAGCGCCCCGAACGGCTCGTCCATGAGGAGCAGGCGCGGGCTCTCGGCGAGCGCCCGCGCGATGGCGACGCGCTGCTGCATCCCACCGGAGAGCTGGTCCGGGTAGGAGTCGGCGAAGTCGCCGAGCCCGACCAGCGCCAGCAGCTCGTCGACGCGCGAGCGCCGGGCGGTCGCGGCGACGCCGTGCAGCTCCAGCGGCAGGGCGATGTTCGCCCGGATCGTGCGCCACGGCAGGAGGCCCGCCTGCTGGAACGCGATCCCGTAGTCCTGGTCGAGCCTCGCCTGCCGGGCCGTCTTGCCGAACACGGCGATCGAGCCGGAGTCCGGCTCGTCGAGGTCGGCGATCAGCCGCAGCAGCGTCGACTTGCCGCAGCCGGACGGGCCGATCAGCGAGACGAACTCCCCCGCGGCCACCTCGAGCGAGACGTCCTGGAGCGCCGTGACGCTCGCGGCGCGAGCGGTGGTGAAGGTCCTCGTGACGGAGTCGACGACGACCGCGGATCCTGCAGGGCTCATGCGGGCTGCTCCCCTCGGCGGTACGGACGGAGGAGGGTGCCGAGCAGAGCGACGGCGCCGGCGGCCGCGAGGCCCACCAGCACCGCCCCGAGGATCGGCGCCCAGGGCTTGGCGGGGTCGCCTCCGGCAGCGGAGGCGAACTCGATGATCATGCGGCCGATCCCGCCGCGCAGGCCGATCGAGACCTCGGCGACGATCGTGCTGACGACGGCGCTGACCGCTCCGAGCCGGAGGGCCGGCAGCAGGTAGGGCACGCTCGCCGGGAGCCTCAGGCGCACCAGCGTCTTCCACCAGCCGACGCCGTACACGTGCATCAGCTCGACCTGGTGGGCCGTCGGCGAGCCGAGCCCGCGGAGCGCCCCGATCGAGACGGGGAAGAACGCGAGGTAGGAGGCGATCAGGGCCACCGACATCCAGTTCTCCCAGGTCAGCGGTCCGAGCTCGAGCTGCGACCCCCAGCGCCGCACCAGTGGGGCGATCGCGATCAGGGGCACCGTCTGGCTCAGCACGATCCAGGGCAGCACCGCCGACTCCGCCGTGCGGAACCGCTGCATCAGGAGAGCCAGGAGCAGCCCCACGACCGTGCCGACGACCCAGCCGACCGCGGCGATCCCGAGCGAGAAGGCGCTCGCCCCCAGGACGGCCGACCAGAGCGCCGGGGCGTTCCGCGCTCCGGTGACCGGCTCGCCGAGCCGGGCCGCGATCTCCCAGAGGTGGGGCATCGCGATGGCGCTCGTGCGCGGGAGCACCGTGACTCCTCCGACGACCACCCCGGCCTCGGGCCCGAGCGCCTTCCAGCCCTCCCACACGAGCGCGAGCAGGAGGAGCCCGCCGGCGCCGAGCACGAGCCCGCGCGCGAGGGCCGGTCTCATGCGCGGGCCACGATGTGCTCGCGCAGCTCCGGGATGACCCGCTCGCCGTACACGCGCAGCGTCTCCTCCTTGTTGTCGTGCTGGAGGTATCCCGCGAACTGCGTCACGCCGATGTCGGCGAGCGCCCGGAGCTTCTCGATGTGCTCGTCCGCCGTGCCCAGCACGCAGAAGCGCTCCACGATCTCGTCCGGCACGAAGGCGGTGTGGCTGTTGCCCGCGCGGCCGTGCTCGTTGTAGTCGTAGCCCTCGCGCCCGGCGATGTAGTCCGTCAGCGCCTGCGGCACCGCTCCGGAGGCGCCGTAGCGGCCCACGATGTCGGCCACGTGGTTGCCGACCATCCCGCCGAACCAGCGGCACTGGTCGCGCATGTGCTCCCGGTCGGTGCCGATGTACATCGGCGCCGCGACGCAGAACTGCAGCGACTCGGGATCCCGGCCGGCGTTCGCCGCCGCCTCCTTGACGGCGCCGATCATCCAGCGCGCGATGTCCACGTCGGCCAGCTGCAGGATGAAGCCGTCGCCGACCTCGCCCGCGAGCTTCAGGGCGAGCGGGCCGTAGGCGGCCACCCACATCTCCAGGGACGAGCCCCGGCTCCACGGGAACTGCAGCGTCTGGCCGTTGTACTCGACCGGACGGCTGTTGGCGAGCTCGCGGATGACGTGGATCGACTCCCGCAGCGTCTTGAGCGTCGTCGGAGCTCCTCCGGTCACCCTCACCGCGGAGTCGCCGCGGCCGATCCCGCACACCGTGCGGTTCCCGTACATCTCGTTGAGCGTCGCGTGCAGCGAGGCGATGACCGTCCAGTCGCGCGTGGCGGGGTTGGTGACCATCGGGCCGACCGTGATCCGGTGCGTCCTCTCGAGGATCTGCGAGTAGATCACGTAGGGCTCCTGCCAGAGCAGGTGCGAGTCGAAGGTCCACGCGTAGTCGAAGCCGTGCGTCTCCGCGAGGACGGCGAGCAGGACGGTGCGCGAGGCGGGCGGGTTGGTCTGGAGGACGACTCCGAAGTCCATGGGGTTCCTTCTGCTCGATCAGGTGCTGGCTCGGATCGGGTGCCGGCTCAGATCAGGTACTGGCTCAGACCGCGCGGGATGTACGCCCCGTCGCCCTTCGTGCCGACGTAGGAGCCGTCGTCGACGACGACCCTGCCGCGGGAGATCACCGTGTCGACGTGGCCGTCGATCTCGAAGCCCTCCCAGGCGGAGTAGTCCATGTTCATGTGGTGGCTGCGGCCCTCGCCGATCCCGATCGAGGTGTGCCCGCTCGGGTCGTAGACGACGACGTCGCCGTCGGCCCCGGGCTGGATGACGCCCTTCCTCCCGTACATCCCGAACATCCGCGCCGGGGTGGTCGAGGTGAGCTCGACCCAGCGCGGCAGGGAGATCTGCCCCGACACCACGCCCTGGTACATCAGGTCCATCCGGTGCTCCACCGAGCCGATGCCGTTGGGGATCTTCGAGAAGTCGCCGATCCCCATGTCCTTCTGGCCCTTCATGCAGAAGGGGCAGTGATCGGTCGAGACCATCTGGATGTCGTTGGTGCGGAGCGACTGCCACATGTGGTGCTGATGCCCCTCCGCCTTCGAGCGCAGCGGCGTGGAGCACACCCACTTCGCGCCCTCGAAGCCCGGCGCGCCGAGCTGCTCCTCGAGCGAGAGGTAGAGGTACTGCGGGCAGGTCTCCCCGAAGACGTTCATGCCGCGGTCGCGGGCCTGGGCGATCTGCTCCACCGCCTGCTTCGCGGAGACGTGCACCACGTACAGCGGCGCGCCGGTGAGGTCGGCGATCATGATCGCCCGGTGCGTCGCCTCCTCCTCCGCCTGCCAGGGGCGAGAGGTGCCGTGGAAGTACGGCGCGGTGGTCCCGGCGGCGAGGGTCTGCTTCACCAGTTCGTCGATGAGGGCGCCGTTCTCGGCGTGCATCATCATCATCGCGCCGTTCTCCGCGCCCTTCTGGAACGCCCGGAGGATCTGCCCGTCGTCCGAGAGGAACACGCCCTTGTAGGCCATGAACAGCTTGAAGCTGGTCACCCCCTCGCGCATCAGCTCGTCCATCGCGACGAGCGAGGAGTCCTGCACGTCCGAGAGGATCTGGTGGAAGCCGTAGTCGATCGCGCAGTTGCCGGCCGCCTTCTCCTGCCACGCCTGGAACCGGTCGACGACGCTCTCGCCCGAGTACTGCACCACGAAGTCGACGATCGACGTCGTGCCGCCCCAGGCCGCGGCGCGCGTGCCGGTCTCGAAGGTGTCCGAGGCGGAGGTGCCGCCGAACGGCATCTCCATGTGCGTGTGCGCGTCGATCCCGCCCGGGATGACGTACTTGCCGCGCGCGTCGATCACCCGGTCGACGTGGGCCGCCAGGTCGAAGCCCAGCAGCGTGGAGCCGGGGGCGAGGACGGCGGCGATGGTCTCGCCGTCGATCAGGACGTCTGCTGCTCCGGTGCCGGTCGCGTTGACGACCGTCCCGCCGGTGATGAGGGTCTTCATCGGTCTTCCCCGTCTCGGTCTGCGGTCACGGCTTCGGGATGCTGGTGTACGACTCCGGCCGGCGGTCCCGGTAGAACTGCCAGTCGTCGCGCATCTCCTGCACCATGTCCATCTCGAGGTCGCGGATCAGGATCTCCTCGGCCTCGCCCGAGCCCCGCTCCCCGACGAACTCCCCCCGCGGATCGATGATCTGGCTGGTGCCGTAGAAGTCGACCGCGAGGTCGCCGTACTCGTTGTCCTCCCGGCCGACGCGGTTGGGCTGCAGCACGAAGTAGCCGTTCGCCACCGCGGCCGCCGGGCCCTCGACCTCCCAGAGGCGGTTCGACAGGCCGGGCTTGGTGGCGTTGGGGTTGAAGACGAGGTGGGCGCCGTTCAGGCCCAGCTCCCGCCAGCCCTCCGGGAAGTGGCGGTCGTAGCAGATGTGGACGCCGACCTTGCCGACCGCGGTGTCGAAGACCGGGAAGCCGAGGTTCCCGGGCCGGAAGTAGAACTTCTCCCAGAAGCGGTCCAGGTGCGGGATGTGGTGCTTGCGGTACTTGCCGAGGATCGTCCCGTCGGCGTCGACCACGACCGCGGTGTTGTAGTAGACGCCGGTCTGCTCCTCCTCGTAGATCGGGAGGATCATCACCACGCCCAGCTCCTTCGCGAGGGCCGCGAAGCGCTGCACGATCGGCCCGTCGGCGGGCTCGGCGTAGCGGTAGTACTTCTTGTCCTGGGTGATGCCGAAGTACGGGCCGTAGAACAGCTCCTGGAAGCAGACGATCTGCGCGCCGTCGGCTGCGGCGTCCCGGGCCATCCGCTCGTGCTTGTCGAGCATCGACTCCTTGTCGCCGGTCCAGGTCGTCTGGGTGATCGCTGCGCGGACGATGGTCATCGGTACCTCCATGCTCGGGCGTCCCTGTCCGGCTCCGGTGTGCTCCGCCGGGCGGTGCGGAGCCGGGGACGTGGACCCACTGTGGTCCCCGCCGGGCCCGAAGGCAATGACGGACCGTCCGGCTCCGGGGACAGGGCTTCATCGTCGGGGTTCGACGTTTCCCCGGTGTTTCCGGCGCGGATCCGCAGCATTAAGGCTCGCCGGGGGAGGAATCCGTCGGTGCCGCTAGCGTGGGCGGATGCGCATCACGATCCTGGCCGGAGGCGTCGGCGGCGCCCGCTTCACCTCGGCGGTCCGCGAGCACCTCCGCGATCTCGAGGCCGCCGGCGGCGAGGCGAGCGAGATCACCGTCGTCGTCAACACCGGCGACGACATGTGGCTCACCGGCCTCAAGGTCTGCCCCGACCTCGACTCGATCACCTACGCGCTCGGCGGAGTGAACGACACGGAGCGCGGCTGGGGGCGGGCCGGCGAGAGCGAGCGGGTCTCGGCCGAGCTCACCGCCTTCGGCGTCGGCTGGCCGTGGTTCACCCTGGGCGACCTCGACCTCGGCACCCACATCGCCCGCAGCTCGATGCTGCGCGACGGCCTCACCCTCTCGGAGGCGACCGCGCGGATCACCGCCCGCTGGCCGCTGGGGGTCCGCCTGCTGCCGATGTCGGACCAGGACGTCGAGACCCACGTCGAGGTCGACCTTCCCGGCGAGGGCGTGCGGCTCCTCCACTTCGAGGAGTGGTGGGTGCGGCTTCGGGCGTCAGCGCCCGCGCGCCGCTTCGTCCAGCAGGGGGTGGAGAGCGCCCGCCCCGCCCCGGGCGTGCTGGAGGCGATCGCCGACACCGACGCGGTGCTCGTCGCCCCCTCCAATCCCGTCGTCTCGATCGGCACGATCCTCGGAGTGCCCGGGATCGCGGACGCCCTCCGCCGGACCTCCGCACCCGTCGTGGGCGTCTCCCCCGTCATCGGAGGCGCGGTGGTGCGCGGCATGGCCGACGCCTGCCTCGCCGCGATCGGCGTCGAGACCTCCGCCGAGGCCGTCGGCCGGCACTACGGAGCCCGGAGCGGGGGCGGCCTCCTCGACGCCTGGCTCGTCGGCGAGGAGGACGCGGACGCGGTCCCGGCGCTCGAGTCGGCGGGGCTCCGCGCCCGCTCCGTGCCGCTCTGGCTGACCGGCCGGGACGCCTCCGTGCGGCTCGCCGCCGACGCTCTCGCCGCCGCGAGGGGCTGAGCGGAGCCTCCTCCCGGGGCCGCGGACCGCGTGTCGCAGCGCGGTTGCGGTCACGCCTCCCACGGGGCGCCCCGTTCCCTTGTACGGTCGGAGGCGGACGAACTCCCCGATTCACCCCCGCACCGGACCCGGAATCCCTCGGTCGCGCCCCCGGACCGCGTCCTCACCACGTCTCCGAGCCCTGCGGAACCGCGTGCCGTCCCGTCAGGAGGAAACCATGGAGCGCAGCTCGAGGATCAGCACCGAGCGGATCGAGCCCGACATCGTGGTGATCCGCCCCGTCGGCCGGCTCGACCTGTCCACGGCGTGGGAGCTCGAAGCGGTCCTCCAGCGTGCGCTCGAGGCGGGAGAGGTCCGCGTGGTCGTCGACCTGGCGGCCGTCGAGTTCCTCGACTCGTCCGGGCTCGGCGTCCTCGTCGCCGGACTCAAGGAGGCGCGGAAGGCGGGCGGCGAGCTGCGCGTGGCCGCCGCCGGCGAGCAGCCCGCCATGGTGCTCGGCCTGTCCAACCTCGACCGCCTGCTCGGGAGCGCCGAGACCGTCGAGGAGGCCTACCGTGCCTGAGCGCTCCTTCGTCGTGCGCACGCCGCCCGAGGACGGCGTCACCGCCGTCCACGAGGCGCTCGAGGAGCTGTGGCTCGAGGAGCCGGGCGTCGCGCCGGTCGACCGGATGTCGTTCGAGACCGCGCTGGTCGAGCTGACCTCGAACATCGTCCAGCACGCCCGGTCGTACCGGCACATCATCTGCCTGGTCGAGATCCGCGTCGACGCGACCGAGCTGCGCGCCTCGCTCAACGACTCCGCCGAGGAGGCGCCCGCCGAGGTCGCCGACCCCCGCGACATGCCGGACGAGTGGGACGAGGCAGGCCGCGGGATCCCGTTCATCCACGCCCTCGTCACCGAGTTCTCCTACCGCCGTGTCGACGGGCAGAACCTCTGGGCACTCGCCCGGACCCGCACGTGAGCGAGCCGACCGAGCGCGCCCGCCTCGCCGCGATCGCCGAGCTCGGGATCGGCCTGAGCACCCCCCAGGAGCGCTTCGACAGGATCACCCGCATCGCCCGCCGGCTCCTGCGCGTCCCCCTCGCCGAGATCAACATCCTCGAGGAGTCGACGCAGTTCACGAAGTCGCCCCAGCGCTCGGCGCGGGCGAGCAGGATGCTGCGCGCCGACTCGATGTGCGACGTCACGGTCCAGCAGGGCGACATCCTCGTCGTCGAGGACGCCACCGCCGATCCGCGGTTCGCCGACCGCGGAGTCGTCACCGGATCCCCTCACGTGCGCTTCTACGCGGGCCGCCCGCTCGTCGTCGGGGACGGCCTCCGCGTCGGCACGATCTGCATCATCGACAGCGAGGTGCGCGGCTTCTCGGAGGAGGAGCGCGAGATCCTCGAGGACCTCGGCCGGTGGGCCGAGCGGGAGCTGCGCGAGATCGCCTTCTCCGGACGCGCGAGCGACACGCAGGAGCGGCTCCGGCCCCAGCGCCTCGACCTCGGCGAGTGGAGCCTCGACTCGCTGACCACGCCGCTGCACGACGTCGCCGGCGACTACACGGCGTGGCGCCGCAGCGGAGACGACCTCTCCCTCGAGCTGGTCGACGTGATGGGCAAGGGGGTCTCGGCGGCGATCGTCGCCTCCGCGATCCGCTCCGCGTTCCAGGCGCGGCCGGAGCTCCCTCCCGCGGCAGCCGTCGAGGCCGTCAACCGCCAGCTCCTGCCCGACCTGACCGCGACCGGGATGTTCGCGACCGCGCTGATCGCCCGGGTCGACCTCGCGAGCGGCGCCGTCGCGTTCGTGGACAGCGGCCACGGCCTCACCCTCCTGCTGCGCGCCGACGGCACCTCGGAGCGGCTCGCCTCCACCGGCGTCCCGCTCGGCATCGCCGCCGACGTCTCCTGGGAGGAGGAGCAGCGCGTGCTCGCCCCCGGCGACGCGCTCTTCTCCTGCAGCGACGGCCTGCTCGACGTCTTCGGCGGGCGCCTCGACGCGCTCGACCGTCTCGCCGAGCTGGTGCGGAGCAACGACGACCCCGCTCTCTTCGAGCGTCTGCACGCTCTCGCAGACGACGCGCACGACGATGTGACAGCGTTGGTGCTGCGGCGCTCCGCAGCGCCCGCCCCCTCCTGATCCTGATCGAAAGGACCTCCCCCATGCCTGGTGCACTCGTCCTCGCCGGCGGCGGCCTCGCCGGAATCGCCTGGGAGCTCGGCGTCCTCCGCGGCCTCGCCGACGCCTCCCCCGAGGCGGCCCGCCTCCTGCTCGATCCGTCGACGACCTTCATCGGCACCTCCGCGGGCTCCGCGGTCGCCGCGCAGCTGAGCACCGGCACCGGCCTCGACGAGTCGTACGAGGCCCAGCTCCAGGAGGAGTCCGCCGAGATCGGAGCGGACGTCGACGGTGAGCGCCTCCAGGCCCTCTTCGCCGCGGCCGTCGAGGGCGCGACCTCGCCCCAGGACGCGCGGCGCCGCATCGGCACCCTCGCGCTCGAGGCCGAGACGCTCCCCGAGGACACGCGCCGGGCCGTCATCTCGGCCCGCGTGGGCGACGCCGACTGGCCCGAGCAGCGTCTGCTCATCACCGCGGTCGACACGGCCACCGGTGAGCTGCGCGTGTTCGACCGCGAGAGTGGTGTCGGCCTCGTCGACGCGATCTCCGCCAGCTGCGCCGTCCCCGGGGTCTGGCCTCCCGTCAGCATCGACGGCGTCCGCTACATGGACGGCGGCGTGCGCTCCGGCAGCAACGCCGACCTCGCCGCGGGAGCCGATTGGGTCCTGATCGTCACTCCGCTGCCGGGAGTCGGCACGCCCGGCGCGGGCCTGATCCCGACCGGCGAGCTCGACGCCCTCGCGGACTCGCGGGTCGAGGTGCTCTACGCCGACGAGGAGTCGGTGCGCGCCTTCGGCCCGAACTCGCTCGACCCGGCCGTCCGCGCCGCCTCCGCCCGCGCCGGACGTGCTCAGGGCGCCCGGCTCGCCTCGCGGATCGCCGCGCTGGTCGGCGCCGAGTAGCCGGTCTCAGCGCCGCACGCTGTAGCGCGTGAAGACCGTGCCGTCGGCGAAGCGGTGCTCCTCGCGCAGGTCGAGGCGCGCGTGGAACCCGCACGGGAGGAAGTGGGTCCCGCCGCCCACCGCCACCGGCACCGTGTAGACCTGCACCTCGTCGACGATCCCGGCGAGCAGCGCGTGCCGGGCGAGGGTCGGCCCGCCGATCGAGACGTCGTGGTCGGCGGCCCTTACCTGCGCGGCGACGACGACCGGGTCGAACCCGCCCTCGACGCGGGTGCGGCGGGTCTCGGCCGACTCCAGTGTCGTCGAGTACACGACCTTGTCGGCCGCCCGCCACATCTCCTGGAAGTCGCGGATGAACGCGAACTCCGCCGCGAGGGCCCAGGTCTGCTCCCACGCGCGCATGACCTCGTACATGCGCCGCCCGTACAGGTACGTGCGCACCCGCCCCTCGCGCTCCGTGATGAAGCGGTGCACGGCGGGTCGCGGCTCCGCCCAGGCGAATCCGCCGTCCGCGTCGTTCACGTAGCCGTCGAGCGACGCGATCGAGCTGTAGATGAGCGCGCCCACGTCGGCCTCTCTCCGTGGCCGGCTTCGGGACCGCCCACGGGCGCGACCGTAGGCCTCCCGCCTCCGTCCGGCAATGTCCGCCGGGTCCTCTGGCGCGGATCGACGGGTCGCCGCTGCTCCTGGTGGCGCTCCCGGCGGTCGGCGCCCCCTCCCGGACCGCGTACCGTGGTCGTGCCGCAGGGAGCGGCCGTGAAGGGTTCGGGATGAAGATCAGCCAGCTGCGCCACTTCGTGGCGGTCGCCGAGGAGCTGCACTTCGTGCGCGCCGCCGAGCGCCTCGGTATCTCGCGGCAGAAGCTCGACTCCTCCGTCGCCGCCGTCGAGCTCGACCTCGGCAAGCCGCTCTTCGAGCCCGGTGCCGCCGCCACGACCCTCACCGCGGCCGGGCGGCAGCGCCTCGCCTCGGCCCGCGAGGAGCTCGCCGCGCTCGGCGACGAGCCGGAGGCGGCCCCGAAGTCGGGAGGCAAGGCCAAGGCCTCCAAGGGGACCGGGCGCGCGCCGATCGTCAAGGGCCAGCCCAAGCCCTATAAGCGCCGCCAGTCCCGCTGACGCGCAGTGTCCGATCGCCGGACGTGGTGGGCCCTACCGGGCTCGAACCGATGACATCCACGGTGTAAACGTGGCGCTCTACCAACTGAGCTAAAGGCCCCCGTCGCGGTCTCACCCGCGGACGATCGACTCGATCCTACGGCAGGCGGAGCGGCCCCCTGCGGGCACTAGCCTCGGCACATGACCGCCGACAGCGACTCCCGGGCGAGGCGGCGCGCCGAGAGCCGCTGGCCCGCCTCCGCCGCGATCCTGGTGGCCGTCGCACTGAACGTGGCCGGCCACAGCGCCGACACCTCGGTGGTCCGCCTCGTCGCCGCCGGCATCACTCTCGCGCTGCTCGTGCCGCTGTTCGTCGTCAACCCCCACCGGCTCGACAGCGAGACGCGCTGGTCGCGCGGGGTCTCCATCGCCCTGGCGGTCGTGCTCGCCGTGGCGAACCAGGTCAACGTGGTCGCCGTGGTGATCGACCTCGTCGACGGGACGGCCGACGGCCCGCCGCTGCTGCTCACCGCGCTCCAGGTCTGGGTCACCAACGTCGTCGCGTACGCGCTGCTGTTCTGGGAGCTCGACCGCGGCGGTCCGGTCGCCCGCGGAACGCTCCCCCGCACCGAGCTGCCGGCGGCCGACTTCGCCTTCCCGCAGGACACCTACCGCGACACCGCGCCCGAGGTCGCCGCGACCTCCTCCGAGCGCGCCGACTGGCGGCCCGGATTCGTCGACTACCTCGCGGTCTCGACGACGAACACCATGGCGTTCAGCCCGACCGACACGATGCCGCTGTCGAGCCGGATGAAGCTCCTGATGATCGCCGAGGCGTTCACCGGATTCGTCCTGCTGGCCCTCGTGATCTCGCGGGCCGTCAACATCCTCAGCTGACGACCGGGGCGGTCCGCCTCCGGAGGGTCAGACGCGCGCGGGGGCGAGCGCGTCGATCGCGGCGCGGTAGGCGTCGATCGAGCGCGGCTCGCCCGGGGCGGTCATGAACGTGTCCCGGATGACGCCGGCCTTGTCGATGAGGAAGGTCGCGCGGGTCGCGTAGCCCTTCGCCTCGGTGAACACGCCGTACTGCTTGGCGACGTCGCCGTGCGGCCAGAAGTCGGAGAGGAGCGTGAAGTCGTAGCCCTGCTTCTCGCCCCAGGCGCGCAGCGTGTGCTTGGAGTCGACCGAGATGCCGATCAGCTCCACGTCGGCGTGCTCGAAGAGGGAGAGGTTCTCGCGCAGCGCGCAGAACTCGCCCGTGCAGGTGCCGGAGAAGGCGAGGGGGAAGAACACGAGGGCGACGTTGCGCCGCCCGTGGAAGTCGCCCAGCTGGATGCGCTCGCCGTACTGGTTCGCGAGTTCGAAGTCGGGAGCCAGGGTCAGCTTCTCGAGAGCCATCGGTCCGATGTCCTTCCGTGCGCACGAGAGTCGCGCGAGCACGAGGGGCAATGCTAGACCCGCTCCGCGCAGACTCCAAGGAACAGCCCGTCTCCCCCGATCGCGGGCCGGTCGGAGCGTCCCGTCTGGCGCTCTCCTACAGTCGCCGGCGCCCATCCGTCGTGGATCGCCACAGTGCGGTTCCAGGTTCGGGGCACGGGAATCGCTAGGCTGACGGAGGTGCCCGCGCGCGGCTCGTCATCCGAGCCCCGGATCCGCGGATCCGCACCGCTTCATGAGAGTGATGTCTCGGGCACGATCTGCCCCCAGAGAGAGGTCGAGGGTGACTGTTAACGATCAGGACCCGTATTCCGTCGGTCACGTGGACTCGGACCCCGAGGAAACGTCGGAGTGGAACGAGTCGCTCGATGCGCTCGTCGAGGAGCGGGGCCGGGGTCGCGGGCGCGACGTCATGCTCAGCCTCCTCAAGCGCTCCAAGGAGCTCCACCTCGGCGTGCCGATGGTGCCCACCACGGACTACATCAACACCATCGCGCCCGAGAACGAGCCCGACTTCCCGGGCGACGAGGACGTCGAGCGCCGCTACCGCGCGTGGATCCGCTGGAACGCGGCCATCCTCGTGCACCGCGCGCAGCGTCCCGGCATCGGGGTCGGCGGCCACATCTCGACGTACGCGTCGAGCGCCTCGCTGTACGAGGTCGGCTTCAACCACTTCTTCCGCGGCCAGGACCACCCGGGCGGCGGCGACCAGGTCTTCATCCAGGGCCACGCCTCCCCCGGCCCGTACGCGCGCGCCTTCCTCGAGGGACGCCTGAGCGAGCACCAGCTCGACGGCTTCCGCCAGGAGAAGTCGCACCGGGGCGGCGGGCTCTCCAGCTACCCGCACCCGCGGCTCATGCCGGAGTTCTGGCAGTTCCCGACCGTGTCGATGGGCCTCGGCCCGATCAACGCGATCTACCAGGCGCAGGCGAACAAGTACCTCACCAACCGCGGCATCAAGGACGCCTCCGACCAGCAGGTCTGGGCGTTCCTCGGCGACGGCGAGATGGACGAGGTCGAGTCGCGCGGTCAGCTCCAGGTCGCCGCGAACGACGGCCTCGACAACCTGAACTTCATCGTCAACTGCAATCTCCAGCGCCTCGACGGACCCGTCCGCGGCAACGGCAAGATCGTGCAGGAGCTCGAGTCGTACTTCCGCGGCGCGGGCTGGAACGTCATCAAGCTCATCTGGGGCCGCGAGTGGGACGACCTGCTCGCCCGCGACACCGAGGGCGCGCTGCTCGACCTGATGAACAAGACGCCCGACGGCGACTTCCAGACCTACAAGACGGAGGACGGCGCCTACGTCCGCGAGAACTTCTTCGGCCGCGACCCGCGCGCCAAGAAGCTCGTCGAGGGCTACTCCGACGAGCAGATCTGGGGCCTGCGCCGCGGCGGCCACGACTACCGCAAGATCTACGCGGCCATGAAGGCCGCGACGGAGCACAAGGGCCAGCCCACCGTCATCCTCGCCCACACCATCAAGGGCTACGGTCTCGGCCGCAGCTTCGAGGGCCGCAACGCGACCCACCAGATGAAGAAGATGACGCTGGACAACCTCAAGTCGTTCCGCGACACCATGCGCATCCCGATCACGGACGCGCAGCTCGAGGAGAACCCCTACCTCCCGCCGTACTACCACCCCGGTCAGAACGACGAGGCGATCGAGTACCTGCAGGAGCGCCGCCGCGCGCTCGGCGGCTACCTCCCCGAGCGCCGCTCGAAGTACACGCAGCTGAACCTCCCCGAGGACTCGGCCTACGCGGTCGGCAAGAAGGGCTCCGGGACGCAGGAGATCGCCACCACCATGGCGTTCGTCCGCATCCTGAAGGACATCCTCCGCTCGAAGGACTTCGGCAACCGCGTCGTCCCGATCATCCCGGACGAGGCGCGCACCTTCGGCATGGACGCGTTCTTCCCGAACGCGAAGATCTACAACCCGCGCGGCCAGCACTACACGTCGGTCGACCGCGAGCTCCTCCTGGCCTACAAGGAGAGCCCGCAGGGTCAGATCCTCCACGTCGGCATCAACGAGGCGGGCGCCCTCGCGGCGTTCACCGCGATCGGCACCTCGTACTCGACGCAGGGCGAGCCGCTCATCCCGGTCTACGTCTTCTACTCGATGTTCGGGTTCCAGCGCACGGGCGACGCGATCTGGGCGGCCGGCGACATGATGTCGCGCGGCTTCATGATCGGCGCCACCGCAGGACGCACCACGCTGACCGGCGAGGGCCTCCAGCACGCGGACGGGCACTCCCCGATCCTCGCGGCGACCAACCCCGCCGTCGTGAGCTACGACCCGGCCTACGGGTACGAGATCGCGCACATCGTGCAGTCCGGTCTCGAGCGCATGTACGGCGGGAAGCACACCGACCCCAACGTCATGTACTACATCACGGTCTACAACGAGCCGATCGTGCAGCCGAAGGAGCCGGAGGACGTCGACGTCGAGGGCATCGTCCGCGGCATCCACCGCATCTCCTGGGGTCAGTGGGACGGGCCGAAGGCCCAGCTCCTCGCCTCGGGCGTCGCCGTGCCGTGGGCGATCGAGGCGCAGAAGCTCCTCGCCGAGGACTGGGGCGTCTCGGCGGACGTCTGGTCGGTCACCTCGTGGAACGAGCTGCGCCGCGACGGCATCAAGGCCGAGCAGCACAACTTCCTCCACCCCGAGGACGCCGAGCAGGTGCCGTACGTGACGCAGAAGCTGGCCGACGCGAAGGGCCCCTTCGTCGCCGTCTCGGACTTCTCGCACCAGGTCCCCGACCAGCTGCGCCAGTTCATCCCGGGCGACTTCGCGACGCTCGGCGCGGACGACTTCGGGTTCTCGGACACCCGTGCGGCGGCGCGGCGCTACTTCCAGATCGACGGCCCCTCGGTCGTCGTGCGGACGCTGCAGCTGCTCGCCAAGCGCGGCGAGGTCGACCCCTCGCTCGCCGTCCAGGCGATCGAGAAGTACCGCCTCCTCGACGTCAACGCCGGCACCACCGGCAACGCGGGCGGCGAGAGCTGACGGACGAGTCCGTGCTCTCGCAGGAACCCGCACCGTCGAGTGCGCGGGGTCCTGCTCCTGCGGCGGAGCGTCCGGCCACCCGGCCGGGCGCTCCCCGCACGAAGGAGCAGACCCTCGCCTGGCTGCGCACCCTCGCCGGTGAGCTCTCGACGCAGACGATCAAGCGCCTCGAGGACACGCTGCCCTGGTACGGCAGCATGCCCCCGGGTCGGCGCTCGGCGGTCGGCCTCGTCGCCCAGGCCGGCATCACCTCGTTCATCTCGTGGTTCGACGACCCGTCGGCCACGCCGTGGATCGCGGCGGACGTGTTCGGAGCCGCTCCCCGCGAGCTGCTGCGCTCCGTCTCGCTGACGCAGACGCTGCAGCTGATCAAGGTGACGGTCGAGGTCGTCGAGGACCGGATCAAGAACGGCGGGGAGGACCTCCGCGAGGCGATCCTCCTCTACTCGCGCGAGATCGCCTTCGCCGCGGCCGACGTCTACGCGCGCGCCGCCGAGGCCCGAGGCCTCTGGGACGCGCGCCTGGAGGCGCTGGTCGTCGACTCGATCCTCACGGGCGAGGCCGACGACGAGCTGCCCAGCCGGATCGCCGCCCTCGGCTGGCACGGCCACGGCGAGGTCGCCGTCCTGGTGGGCACCGCCCCCAAGATGCTCGACGTCGACCAGCTGCGCCGCACGGCCCGGCACATGGACGCCGACGTGCTGATCGGCGTGCAGGGCAGCCGGCTCGTCCTGGTCATCGGCCGCGCCGAGCCGAGCGAGAACGCCACGGAGGAGACCGGCCCGCCGGTCGCGTTCCTCGAGATCGCGGAGGCGCTCGAGCCCGGCTTCGGAACGGGCCACCTCGTCCTCGGCCACGAGGTGCCGACCCTGGTCGAGGCGTCCCGCAGCGCCCGCGCGGCCCTCGCCGGCTTCGCGGTCGCCCGCTCCTGGCGGAACGCGCCGCGACCGGTCAACGCCGACGACCTCCTTCCCGAGCGCGCCCTCGCCGGCGACCCGCTCGCCCGCCAGAGCCTCATCACGCAGATCTACCGGCCCCTGCAGAAGCACTCGACCGAGCTGCTGACCACGCTGTGGGCCTACCTCGACAACGGCCGCTCCCTCGAGGCGACCGCCCGCGAGTTGTTCGTGCACCCGAACACGGTGCGCTACCGCCTCAAGCGGGTCGCCGAGGTGATCGGCTGGGACGCGACGGGCGCCCGCGAGGCGCTCATCCTCCAGTCCGCCCTCATCCTCGGCTCCATGAGCGACCCGGACGGCGCCGTCCGCCGGAAGCCGTCCCGCCGCTGAGGCCGTCTGCTCGCCGAATCCCTCCCGCCCCTGAACACTTGTAGACCCGCGACAAGCTCTTTGTGCTTTGTCAGTGGCTCCACGCGCCGCACGTGCGAGCGCAGATCGGAAGACTGGATACCGTGATCGTCGTCGTCGCCCCGGGTCAGGGCTCCCAGACCCCCGGATTCCTCGCCCCCTGGCTCGAGATCCCCTCCGTGGCCGAGCAGGTCGCCGCGCACTCGGAGGCGGTCGGCATCGACCTCGCCGCGCACGGCACCGTCTCGGACGCGGACACCATCCGCGACACCGCGGTCGCCCAGCCCCTGATCGTCTCCGCGGGACTCGTGAGCCTCGCCGCCCTCCTCGAGGGCGGACGGCGCGAGCGCATCGCGGGCATCGCCGGCCACTCCGTCGGCGAGATCACCGCGGCTGCCGGAGCCGGGGTCCTCACCGAGGCCGACGCGCTGGTGTTCGTCCGCGAGCGCGCCCGTGCCATGGCCGCTGCGGCCGCCGCCGAACCGACCGCGATGAGCGCGGTCCTCGGCGGCGACGAGCAGGCCCTGATCGCCCGTCTCGACGAGCTCGGCCTCGAGCCGGCCAACTACAACGGCGGCGGGCAGATCGTCGTCGCCGGCGCGGTCGACGCGCTCGAGGCGCTCAAGGCGGAGCCGCTCCGCGGGACCCGCGTGATCCCCCTGCAGGTGGCCGGCGCCTTCCACACCCGCTACATGGCGCCCGCCCGCGACTCCCTCGCCGGCGTCGCCGCCGGGCTGACCCCCTCCGACCCGACGCTCCGGCTCTGGACGAACCGCGACGGGTCGGTCGTCGACTCCGGTGCCGCGTTCCTCGAGCTGCTCGTCGGCCAGGTCGCCTCCCCCGTCCGCTGGGACCTCTGCATGGCGGCCTTCGCCGACGCGGGCGTCACCGGGATCATCGAGCTGGCACCCGCCGGCGCGCTGGTCGGCCTCGCCAAGCGCGGCCTCAAGGGCGTGCCGAGCATCGCCATCACGACCCCCGACGACGTGGACGCCGCCCGCGCCTTCCTCGACGAGCACGCCGCCTAGCAGGAGAGACCCCATGACGACCCCTTCCCTCACCCAGTCCAGCGGCAGCGCCTACACCCGGATCCTCGGCATCGGCGCGGCCCGCGGCGACCTCGTCGTCCCGAACGACGACCTGATCGAGCCGATCAACTCCTCCGACGAGTGGATCCGCCAGCGCACCGGCATCATCGAGCGCCGCCGGGCCTCCGCCGACATCCACGCGGTCGACCTCGCGACCACTGCCTCCCTCGAGGCGATCGAGAAGGCGGGCATCCGCCCGGACCAGATCGGCGTCGTGCTCGTCTCCACGATCAGCAACACCGTGCAGACCCCGTCGCTGGCCGCGCTCCTCGCGGACCGCATCGGGGCGAACCCCGCCCCGGCGTACGACATCTCGGCAGCCTGCGCCGGCTACACCTACGGGATCGCCCAGGCCGATTCCTTCATCCGCTCCGGCCTGGCCGAGTACGTGCTTGTCGTCGGAGCCGAGAAGCTGTCCGAGCTGGTCAAGTCGACCGACCGCAGCATCTCCTTCCTCCTGGGCGACGGCGCGGGCGCCGCGGTCGTCGGCCCCAGCGACACCGCCGGCATCTCGAAGACCGTCTGGGGATCCGACGGCTCCAAGTGGGACACCGTCGGCATGGACAACCCGCTCGCGGCCTACCGCGACGGCACCGCTGAATGGCCCACCCTCCGCCAGGACGGCCCGTCGGTCTTCCGCTGGGCGGTCTGGGAGATGGCCAAGGTCGCCAAGCAGGCGCTCGCGGAGGCGGGCGTCCAGCCCGAGGACCTCGCCGCGTTCATCCCCCACCAGGCGAACATGCGCATCATCGACGAGCTCGCGAAGCAGCTGAAGCTCCCCGAGACCGTCGCTATCGGCCGCGACATCGAGACCACCGGCAACACCTCCGCCGCGTCGATCCCGCTCGCCACCCACCGCCTGCTCGAGGAGCACCCGGAGCTGCACGGCGGACTCGCGCTGCAGATCGGCTTCGGCGCCGGACTGGTGTTCGGCGCGCAGGTCGTGGTGCTCCCGTGACCGGCGCGACCCCACCCCTAAACTGACCTACGGTCACTGACGAACACCCGAAGAACCCCCAAGGAGAGAACCATGGCACTGTCCAACGAAGAAGTCCTCGCCGGCCTGGCCGAGCTTGTCAACGACGAGACGGGCATCGCCACCGACTCCGTCGAGATGGACAAGTCGTTCACCGACGACCTCGACATCGACTCCATCTCGATGATGACCATCGTCGTCAACGCCGAGGAGAAGTTCGACGTGAAGATCCCCGACGACGAGGTCAAGAACCTCAAGACGGTCGGCGACGCGGTCCGCTTCATCGTCAAGGCGTCCGAGTAGTCGTCGCCCGCGCACCCCGTCCTCGTGGCGGACACCCCGGCCGGCGATCGTCGGCCGGGGTGAGCCCGGCACCCACCCACACGGAACAGAGAAGCTCGTCATGACCAAGAAGATCGTCGTCACCGGAATCGGTGCCAGCACTCCCCTCGGCGGGACCGCCCGGGAGTCCTGGAACGCACTCCTCGCCGGCGAATCAGGCGTCCGCTCCCTCGAGCAGGACTGGGTCGCCCAGTACGACATCCCGGTCACCTTCGCCGCCCAGGCCAAGGTCCGCCCGGAGGAGGTGCTCTCCCGCCCCGAGGCGAAGCGCCTCGACCCCTCCAGCCAGTTCGCGCTCATCTCGGCCCGCGAGGCCTGGGCCGACTCCGGCATCACCGACGTCGACCCGCTCCGCGTGGGCGTCGACTACTCGACCGGCATCGGCGGCCTCTGGACCCTCGTCGACGCGTGGGACACCCTCCGCGAGCGCGGTCCCCGCCGGGTCCTCCCGATGACCATCCCGATGCTCATGCCCAACGCGGCCGCCGCCGCGATCAGCATGGCCATCCCCTCCCGCGCCTACGCCCGCACCGACGTGTCGGCCTGCGCCTCCAGCACCGAGGCCCTCGCGAACGCCTACGAGCACATGCAGCTCGGCCTCGCCGACGTGGTCGTCGCCGGCGGCACGGAGTCGGTCGTCCACCCGCTCCCGATCGCCGCCTTCGCGTCGATGCAGGCCCTCTCGCGCCGCAACGACGACCCGGCGACCGCCTCGCGCCCCTACGACGTCTCCCGCGACGGCTTCGTCCTCGGAGAAGGCGCCGCGACGCTCATCCTCGAGACCGAGGAGCACGCCCTCGCCCGCGGAGCCCGCATCTACGCGGAGCTCGCCGGCGGCGCCGTCACCAGCGACTCGTACCACATCACGGCGCCGGACCCCGAGGGCTCCGCCGCCGCCCGCGCCATGATCGGCGCCCTCGAGCAGGCCGGAGCCGCGCTCACCGACGTCACCCACGTCAACGCCCACGCGACGAGCACCCCGGTCGGCGACATCGCCGAGTACCGCGCCCTGCTGCGCGTCTTCGGCGACCACCTCCCGAACATCGCCGTCTCCGCGACCAAGGCGTCCACCGGCCACCTCCTCGGCGGCACCGGCGCGCTCGAGGCCATCTTCACCGTGCTCGCCCTCCACGAGCGCACCGCACCCCCCACCATCAACCTCTTCGAGCAGGACCCCCAGATCCCCCTCGACGTCGTCACCAGCCCCCGCGCCCTCGGCGACGGACCGCTGGTCGCCATCTCGAACTCGTTCGGGTTCGGGGGGCACAATGCTGTTGCCGCTTTCCGGACGGTGTAGCGGGGCGTAGCCCCGCTACACCGTGCGGTAAGCGGGCTGCGCCGCTCCTTGCGCGGCGCAGGCGCGTCCGCTGGGGAGGGGGGCGGGGTTCCCGAGGGCCGGTGCGGTGCGGCGACGGTGATCCGCTGGAACGCGGATCCCCGGATACGCCTCGTGCCGCGAGGGAGCTGCGCCGCCGTCTGGTGCGGGCTGGTGAGCACGCCGTGCTGGTGGGGAGCGCGGGCTTCGCCGCGGCTCGGGTCGGATGATCGGATCAACGAAGCTGTCCGGGTGGGAGCGCGGGCTTCGCCGCGACTCGCGTCGGATACTCCGATCGCGGAAGCTGTCCGGGTGGGAGCGCGGGCTTCGCCGCGACTCGGGTAGAAAGCTTCGGTTCAAGCAGCTGTGCTCGAGGGGAGCGCGGGCTTCGCCGCGACTCGGGTCGGATGCTCGGATCAGGGCGGCTTCGCTCGTGGGGAGCGTGCGACTCGCCAATACTCGGACCGTCGGTGTCGTGCGCGACAGAGGTGCGGGCGGCTCCGCGAGTCTTCCGACGCCCTCCGCCGGAACGCGGTGCTCCGCCGACCGTCTGGTCGACGTGCCAGCGAGCGGCAACCGCGAGGTGACGACGCGGCTTCGAGGCGGACCTCTGCCGGAACGGGGGGTCCGCTGGCCGCCTGGTTCAGGGAGGCGGGAGCGAGCGGTCCCCGCGAGGCGTATCCGCCGATCCGCGTGCCAGCGGATCGGCGTCGCCGGACGCCGGCCGCTCCACGGAACCCGACCACCCGACCGAGCCGACTGCGCGACGCCGCGCGAGGAGCGGCGTCGAATGAGCTCAGCCGACCCCGTGCATCCAGACGACGGGGGCGAAGTCGCCGCCGTAGCGGAAGGGCTCGAGCTCGTCCTCCCAGGCCTGGCCGAGGGCGAGGCGCAGCTCGCGGTGCAGCTCGATGGGATCGGCGCCGGCGAGCTCCATGGCGGAGCGGATGCGGTCCTCGGGCACGACGGTGTTGCCCGCGCTGTCGGTCTGGGCGTAGAAGATGCCGAGCTCGGGCGTGTGCATCCAGCGGCCGCCGTCGACGCCGGGAGAGGGCTCCTCGGTGACCTCGTAGCGGACGTCGGCCCAGCCGCGGAGAGCGGACGCGATGACGGCACCGGTTCCGACCGGGCCCTCCCAAGCGAACTCGGCGCGCAGTGTGCTGCGGAGCACGGGCTGCTCGATCCAGGCGAAGTTCACGGCACGACCAAGGGCGCGACCTGTCCCCCACTCGAGGTGGGGGCAGAGCGCGCGGGGGGCGGAGTGCACGAAGAGCACACCCCGAGTCTGCTGCGCCACCATGGTGTCCTCCGTTCGTCCCGGTGCGTCTTCCCCAACGACCCGGACCACGGAACACTCTGCGGTGCGCCTTCTTCGATTATGACGGTGGACGTGCCACCACGCCCGATCATGCAGGAGCGGCGGACCTCCGTCAAGGCGGCTCGCCGCGCCTGCTCGACCGGCCGTGGGCGGCTCCTGCCTATACTCGGGTCGTCCGCGCCGCCGGACGCCGCACACCGCCAGACGCCCGCCGGGAGGAGCACCGTGTCCGTCCGCGACGGCCTGCTCGCCCTGCTCACGCTCGGCCCCGCCTACGGCCTCCAGCTGCACGCCGAGCTCCTCGACCGTGCCGCGCACCGGCCCCGGGTCAACGTCGGCCAGATCTACTCGACGCTCGAGCGCCTGCGCGAGCGGGGCCTCGTCGTCTCGGCCGGGTCCACCGACGACGGCCTCCCCCTGCACGCGCTCACCGACGATGGCCGCGCGGAGGCGGCCGCCTGGCTGACGGGTGACGGAGCGTCCCCGGAGGAGGACTGGGACGACGTCCTCGACCGGGTGCTGCTGGCCTCGAGCATGTCCGGCGCCGACCTCGCCGCCGTCCTCGACGCGTACGAGAGCTCGCTGCCCGCCACCGCCGACGAGCAGGCGGAGGAGGAGGACGCGCACCCGCAGCGCCGCCTCGCCGCGATCGCCGCCCGCGTGCGGGAGGAGGCCCTGCGGCGCCTCCTCGAGGCGGCCCGCGACGAGCTCACGGGCGACGGGCCGGGACGGGGCGTCCGCGGATACGCTCTCGAGCGTCCCCGCCGGGGCCGTCGAGCCTCGAGCTAGGACGAGACAGGCGCGGGTGCCGTCGCCTAGGGTGGTTCGCATGTCCCGCACCCCCCTCGGTCTCCGCGTCCCCTCCCGGGCGCGCCGGCGCCTCGTCGCCGCCGGAGCGGGCACGGTCCTCGTCCTGTGCGCCGCCCTCGCCGCCCCGCTCTCCGCGTCCGCCGCCTACGACCCGTCCGACTACCCCTCGTGGTCCGATGTCGAGGCCGCGAAGTCGAGCGAGAGCGCCACCGCCGCCGAGGTCGACCGCATCACCGCCTTCCTCGCCGACCTGCGCGACCAGGCCGCCGCCCTCACCGACGCCGCCATCAGCCGGGCCGCCGAGGCGGACGCCGCGCAGAGCGCTCTCGACGAGGCGACCCAGCGCGTGAGCGCCCTGGAGGAGCGCGCCTCCGCCGCCCGCTCGGACGCCGACGCAGCGAAGGAGCAGGCCGGCCGTCTCGCCGCGCAGCTCTACCGCAACGGCGGGACCGATGCGACGCTCAACCTCCTCATCGGCGGCGACGAGTCGAGCGAGCTGCTCTACCGCCTCGGCACCATGACGCAGCTCACCCAGCAGACCAGCCGGCTCCAGACCGCGGCGCAGTCGACCGAGAACCAGGCCGTCTCCCTCGCCGCGCAGGCCGAGCAGGCCCGGGGCGAGCGCGTCTCCCTCGCCACCGCCGCGGCCGACGCGCTCTCGGCCGCCCGCTCCGCGCAGGCCGAGGCCGACGCCAAGGTCGCCGACCAGGAGAAGTACAGCCAGGAGCTCTACACCCAGCTCGCCTCGCTCAAGAACACCACCGCCGAGATCGAGCGGGAGTACGCCGACGGCCAGGACGCGAAGTCGGCCTTCGAGGAGCAGCAGCGCCTCTCCCGCCTCGCCGCCGAGGCCGAGGCCGCCCGCCAGCGCGCCGCGTCGGCTCCCGCCGCGGCCGCTGCTCCGGCAGCGCCCTCCAACAGCGGAGGTGGCGGAGGCGGCCCGGTCGAACTCGGCGACGACGACCCGACCGGCGCGCGCAACAGCTCCGCCAAGACCATCGCCGCCCTCGGCACCTACGCCGGACGCACGGACGGCCTCTCCCCCGCGCAGGCCCAGGCCTATGCCCGGACCGCCGTCGGCCGCTTCGGCTGGGGCGCCGACCAGGTCGACCGGTGCCTCATCCCGCTGTGGAACGGCGAGTCGGGGTGGCGCTGGAACGCGCTGAACCGCTCCTCCGGCGCCTACGGCATCCCGCAGGCCCTCCCGGCGAGCAAGATGGCCAACTCGGGAGCCGACTACCAGACGAACGCGGCGACGCAGGTCGACTGGGGGCTCTCGTACATCAAGAGCGCCTACGGCTCGCCCTGCAACGCGTGGTCGAGCTGGAACAACCGCTCGCCGCACTGGTACTGATCCCGCGTCTCACTTCGCCTGGTCGTAGGAGTCGACGACGGCGACGGTGACCGGGAAGTCGACCTCGCCCTCTCCGAAGAGCGAGCGTCCGGCGCGCACCGCCGCCTCGCGGACGATCGCGGCGACCCGCTCGCCGACGTCGGCGGGAGCGTGCAGGATCACCTCGTCGTGCAGGAAGTAGACGAGGTGCGCCCGGCCGACCGCGCCGCCCTCGGCGCGCAGTCGCGCCCGCAGCTCGCCCATCCAGCAGAGCGCCCACTCGGCCGCGGTCCCCTGCACCACGAAGTTGCGGGTGAAGCGTCCCCACTCGCGTGCCCGGGCCGCATCGGCCGAGAGCCCCTCGGGGCCCGGAGGCGAGCTGCGCCCGAGCCACGTCGAGACGCTCTCGCCGCGCTCGCCCGCTCGAGCCGCCGCCTCGACGTGCGCGACCGAGCGCGGGTAGGCACGGGCGAGCCTCGGGAGCAGCCGCCCGGCCTCGCCGCTCGTCGCCCCGTACATCGCCCCCAGCATCGCGACCTTCGCCCTCGGCCGGTCGGGGACCACGCCGGCGTCGACGATGCCCTGGTAGAGGTCGCGGCCCCGCCCGGCGGCGGCCATGGCCGAGTCGCCCGACAGCGCGGCGAGGATGCGCGGCTCGAGCTGCGCGGCATCCGCGACCACGAGGCTCCAGCCCGGATCCGCGGTGACCGCGGCGCGGATCTGCCGCGGCAGCTGCAGCGCCCCTCCGCCCGAGGTCGCCCAGCGGCCGGTGACGACGCCGCCCACCACGTACTCCGGCCGGAACCGGCCGTCGCGCACCCACGCGTCGAGCCACGCCCAGCCGTTGGCGGTGAGCAGCCGGGAGAGCTTCTTGTACTCCAGGAGGGGCGGCACCGCGGGGTGCTCGAGGGACTGCAGCTCCCAGGAGCGCGTCGACTCGACCGGCAGCCCCGCGCGCCGCAGCGCCTTGAGGAGCTCGGCCGGCGAGTCGGGATTGAGCTCGGGCGCGCCGAGCTCGTCGCGCAGACGGACGGCCAGCGCCTCCAGCAGGGCCGGGCGGCCGCCGAAGAGCGGGCGGGGGCCGAGCATCCCGGTGAGCACCCGGTCGTGCACATCGGCGCGCCACGGCAGCCCCGCGTGGGCGATCTCGCGAGCGATCAGGGCGCCGACGGACTCGGCGGCGAGCAGCAGGCGGAGCCGGCCGGCCTCGGCGACGCCGGAGAGCGCCTCCTCCTGCCGGGCCAGCTCGAGGACGGGGTCGAGCTCGTCGGAGCCGCCCGCCGCCTCCTCGAACCCGATCAGCGTGTCCTGCGCGGCGGGGGCCGCGGCTCCCGCGTCCCACGGGTCGAGGGGCGAGCGCGCGAGAGCCGATGCGGCGGCGGAGACCGAGCGGCGGAGGATCGCGCGGGCCAGCCGGAGGTCGTGGCACCGGGCGACGACCACGCCGGCCGACAGCAGTGCGGGGTACCAGCGCGCGGTGTCGTCCCAGACCCAGCGCGGGCGCTCCGGCTCCCGCTCCCGGACGAACGCCGCCAGCTCGGCCGGGCCCCTGCCGCTCCCGGCCTCGGCGCCGCCGACGGGGTCGACCGCCCGCCACGCCCCCGTGGGGCCGCCGACGAGTGCGAGGAGCATCGGGCCATTCTCCCCCGTGGCGGACACGGAGGCCGCCGTCGCGGGGACGGCCGGGCCCCCTCTCGCTGAAGGAGTCACGGCGACGGCCGCGAGGGCGGGTAGCCGGGGAAGGGCTTCTCCTGCGCCGTCGGCGGCTGATGGGCCCATAGGGCGGCCGCGATGGTGTCCATCGAGCGGGAGTAGCCCACGAGCGTCCGCCTCTCCGGCTCGGCCGCCCAGGTCACCGCGCGGAACCAGGTCTCGCGGTACGGGCCGGTCTCGATGCGGCGCACCAGGCCGATCCGGCCTGTGCGCAGGGCGTCGACCATCACCCACTCGTCCTGCCCGCTGCTGCGCAGCATCTGGAGCGGACTCCACTCGATCATCGCGCCTCCCACCGGTCGATCCGCGGCCGTGGCGAGCACGAGCGCCGCGGCGTACACTCGCAGACTATCGAACACATGTTCGAACGGCCAACCGGGTCCGGCGAGTGAACGGGAGCACGACGATGGCGGTGATCGACGAGACGGCGCTGGTCTCGACCGACGGCGAGGGAGTGCCGATCGCGCTCGAGTGGCGGGGCGGGAGCTACCGGGTGACCGACCGGCCGACGGTGTGGACCTGCACGAGCGAGTGGTGGGCGCCCCTCGAGGGGTTCCCGCCGACGTTCGGGCGCACACCGGTGAGCATCGGCGGCTGGCGCTTCCAGGCGACGGACCTCGCGACCGGCGGAGCGTTCATGCTCGACGTGGTCGCGTCGACGGAGCCGCAGTGGAGCGTGGTGCGGATCTACGAGTAGTGCCGGCGCGAGGCCGGCCGGGCGGCTACTTGTCGGCCGACCAGGGCGCCCGCGTCATGGCGATGAGAGCCGCGACTCCGGAGACGAGGCCGACACCGGCGATGGCGGACACGACGAGCCAGAGAACGAGTTCCATGCCACCAGTCTACCGAGCCCCGGAGCGGATCCTCTCCTCCCCGCTTCCATCCCCCGGCTACGTAATAGCCTGGGCAGAGTGACCGACGCCCCCACCCGCGCGAGTGTCGGACTGCGCTCGGAGCGCGGCCCGATCCTGCTGTCCCTGATGATCTCGACCGCTCTGGTCGCCCTCGACGCCACGATCCTCTCGACGGCCGTGCCGTCCATCGTCGCCGACCTGGGGGGCTTCGAGCAGTTCCCCTGGCTGTTCTCGATCTACCTGCTGGCCCAGGCCGTCTCGGTCCCCCTCTACGGCAAGCTCGCCGACGTGATCGGGCGCAAGCCCATCATGCTGATCGGCATCGCCCTGTTCCTGGTCGGCTCGCTCCTGTGCGGCCTCGCCTGGAGCATGCCCGCGCTGATCGCGTTCCGAGCCCTGCAGGGCCTGGGGGCCGGAGCGATCCAACCGATGGGCATCACCATCGCCGGCGACATCTACACGGTCGCCGAGCGTGCGAAGACCCAGGGCTACCTCGCGAGCGTCTGGGGCATCTCCTCGGTCGTCGGGCCGACCCTCGGCGGCGTGCTCTCGGACCTGGGCGCCTGGCGCGGCATCTTCCTCGTCAACATCCCCCTGTGCCTCCTGGCGGCGTTCCTCCTGATCCGCAGCTTCCGCGAGACCACGCGGGGCGAGAAGCAGCGGATCGACGTGGCGGGCGCCTCCGTGCTCGCCGTGGGCACCGCGCTGCTCATCCTCGGGCTGCTCGAGGGCGGCAGCGCCTGGCCGTGGCTCTCCCCCGCCGGAGTCGGCGTGTTCGTCGTCTCGGCCCTCGCGTTCGCCGGCTTCGTCGCGATCGAGCGGCGAGCTGCCGCCCCGGTGCTCCCCCTCTGGGTCCTCACGCGGCGCGTGCTGATCTCGACCAGCCTGGTCTCGGTGACCGTCGGCGCGATCACGCTCGGCGTCACCTCGTACTTCCCGACCTTCGCGCAGGGCGTGCTCGGCAGCTCCGCCCTCGGCGCGGGCTTCGCCGTCGCGGCGATGACGCTCGGCTGGCCGGTAGCGGCGAGCCTGTCGGGCCGGCTCTACCTGCGCATCGGCTTCCGCAACACGGGCTTCCTCGGAGCGGGGCTCGTCGTGATCGGCACGGCGCTGACCGTCCTGCTCGGCGCCTCCTCGACGCTGTGGGAGATCGCCGGCTTCTGCGTGCTGATCGGCGCCGGCATGGGGCTCGTGGCGACTCCGACGCTGATCCGGGCGCAGTCGAGCGTCGACTGGAACGAGCGCGGAGTGGTCTCCTCGACCAACTTCTTCGCCCGGAACATCGGCAGCGCCGTCGCCGTGGCCGTGTTCGGCGCGATCGTGAACGCGAAGGCGGGCGGCGGCGTCCCCGCACCGGCGGACCTCGCCGAGGGCACCCGCTTCGTCTGCATCGCGCTCACGGTCCTCGCCGTGGGCATGCTCGCCGCGGTCTGGGCGATGCCTAAGGAGGGGCGCACCGCGCCCGGAGAGGATCGGGCGGCGGAGGCCGAGCCCGACGCGGCCCGGCCGGACGCGGCCCAGCCCTAGCCGTCAGGCGGCGCCGTCGGCTCTCGTCGTCAGCCGGAGCGGCGCGCCGCGGCCGTCGCTCGCAGGCGGTCGCGGTGGGTGCGGCGCACCCGGTGCGTCCAGCGCTGCAGGGACGACCCCATCCCGGGGTGCCGCGCCAGCGTGTGCAGAGCGCGGTCGAACCGGCGGAGCATGTCGGCGAAGGCGCCGAAGGGGCGGGCCGAGATGCCGACCTCGAGGTGGCGGTCGAGCACGATCCGGTGCCGGAGTCCCAGGTGCACGCTGATCTCGACGTCGTCGTGCACGTAGGCGTCGTGCCGGTGCATCTCCTCCGCGATCTCCTCCCACGCCGACCGGCGGACGGCGCAGTTGGAGCCGAAGAGCGGCCAGTTGGCCAGCGCCGACCCCATCAGCACGAAGTAGGCGTCCATGTAGGCGACCCGCGCGATCACCCGGGCGATCGGGCCGAGCTCGTCGAAGCGTCCGGGACCGGTCACCGCTCCGACCTCGGGATCGGCGAAGTGGCCGGCCAGGCGCGCCAGCCAGTCGGGTCCCGGGCGGGAGTCGGCGTCGAGCCGTGCGAGGACGTCGCCGTGTGCCTCGTCGAAGCCGTGCGCCGTGCTCGCCGGGATCCCGGCTCCGTCGTGCCGCACCACCCGCGCGCCCGCCGCTCGCGCGACGGCGGCGCTGTCGTCGGTGCTCCCGTCGTCGACGACGACGATCTCGAACGGAGCGAGCGTCTGCTCGCGGAGGAGCTCGAGCAGCTGCTCGAGGTGGCGGGCGTCGTCCTTCACGGGGACGACGACCGAGATGCGCCGGTGATCCATCCGCCCAGTCAACGCGATCGGGGCGCTCAGCGGGGACACCGCCACGCGGCTCGCGCGAGCCCGGACCTGTCAACCGGCTCCCGAGCGCGCCGGATCCGCTGATGGGATCGACCCGTGTCCGCCGGATCGGCGGCCCGATCGAGACAGGAGACGACATGACCCAGGGACCTCGAGACTTCCGGCCCACCCGTGCACTGGTGACCGCCTCGGACTCCGGCATCGGCCGGGCGACCGCGGTGGCACTGGCCGAGGCGGGCATGGACGTCGGCATCACCTGGCACAGCGACGAGGAGGGCGCGCAGGGCACGGCGGAGGAGGTGCGCTCCCTCGGTCGGCGCGCCGAGATCGCGCGCCTCGACACGACGGATCTGGAGGGCGCGGGCGACGTGATCGACGACCTCGCGGATCGACTGGGCGGGCTCGACGTCGCCGTCAGCAATGCGGGCGGAGGCGGAGGCGAGCCCTTCCTCGAGCAGAGCCTCGACAGCTGGCGCTCGACCGTCGCCCTGAACTTCGACGGAGCGTTCGTCTGCCTCCAGCGCGCCGCGCGGCGCATGGCGGCCCAGGGCACGGGCGGCAGGATCATCGCGGTCACCAGCGTCCACGAGCACCAGCCGCGGGTCGGCTCCGTCGCCTACACCGCCGCCAAGCACGGGCTGGGCGGCCTGCTGAAGGTCGCCGCACTCGAGCTCGGCTCCCTCGGCATCACCGTCAACGCCGTCGCCCCCGGAGAGATCGCCACGCCGATGAACGACGCCGAAAACGTGGACCCCGTCACGATCGACCGCCCCGGCATCCCCCTCGGCCGCCCCGGCGACGCCCGCGAGATCGCGGCGGTGGTCGCCTTCCTGGCCTCTCCCGCCGCCTCCTCCATCACCGGATCCTCGTACGTCGTGGACGGCGGGATGCTGCAGATGGGGCCGCAGGCCGGCTCCCACCTCCGGCAGGACGACTGGCGCGAGGCCTGAGCCGCCGACCACGGCGCCCGCCCGCCGGGTACTCTCGAAGAGGTGCTCCGGCGGGCGGGGCGCCTGCTCCGGGATGTAGGTGACGCACGTGTGGTTCCGGCGTCGACGCAGGTTCAAGATGGAGCCGTACGACCCCGATGAGAACCCGTCGCGCGAGCCCGCCTCCGTCGAGGAGGCCGCCGAGGAGGGCCTGATGCTCGCGCAGTACGCGAGCCGGATGGCCGTGAAGAACCGTGTGCTGATGGACGGCCTCGGTGCTGACGTCCCCTTCGACTCGGGCCGCTACTCCGTCGTCGCCGCGGAGGAGCTCGAGAAGCTGGCGCGCGAGTCCGAGGCAGCCGCTGAGCGCCTGCGCGGCATCGCCGCCGACGTGACCTCGGTGGGCGGCCGCTCCGACCACGTGCACGACTACCGCTCGGCCGACGTCGACAACCTCGACCACCGCGAGCGGCTCTCGCTCCTGGTCGCCGACTCCCTCCACAGGCGGGCGCAGGACGAGGAGTACCTCGCGACGCTCGTCGACGACGCCCGTCAGGACGCGTGGCGCGAGCTCGCGCAGTCGATCGAGGAGACCCTCGACCGCACCTCGCGGATCGACCCGGACGACGAGGAGTACCGCCGCGACCGCTCGGTGCGGATGGCGCTCGTGGTCGTCGACGACCTGGTCAAGCTGGCGGAGGAGCGCGGCGTCAGTCTCGAGGACTGACGGGCTCGTCGGGGGACGCCGGGACCGGGCTCAGGCCCAGCCGGCGCGGAACGACTCGGTCGCCTCGGCGGAGCGCTCCCGGACCGACTCCAGCAGCTCCTCCATGGTGGAGCTGCGGAGGAACGCGAGGCGGTCGAGCTCGGTGACCGGTGCGACGCCGGCGAGCTGCCAGGCGTGCGCGGCCGGATCCTCGGCGAGCTCGACGACCGCGCCGTAGCGCTGCTCGACGAACTCGCTCGCGACCGCCAGTGCCGTGCGGACCGCCGACTCCGCCGCAGCCAGCGCGGGGGCGTGCTTCTCGTCCCACTCCAGATCGGGCAGCAGGCGGACCTCGGCGCGCGGGTACGGGTCGTCCTCGTACCAGCGGACGACCTCGAAGCGCTCCTCGCCCACGGAGTCGAGCGTGACGAACGACTCCGCCCCGTCGATGTTCAGGATGCGCGCGCGGGCGCCGACCGCGAACCGCTGGTCGCCGCCGCCCACCTCCTGGCCGCGCTCGATGAGCACGACGCCGAACGCGAGGGTCTCGTCCTCGAGGACGTCGCCGAGCATCCGCAGGTACCGCGGCTCGAACAGCCGGAGCGGGAGCGGCATGTGCGGCAGGAGCACGGAGCCGAGCGGGAACATCGGAAGATCAGGCACGGGTTCAGGCAATCACGTCGAGCGGAGACCGGCCAGTACGGGCGCGGCGCGTCGGGACGTGCTAGCGCATCGAGCCACCGTGTCGTCCGCTCGCGGATGCTCGCCACGCCCCGGACGATCTCCGACGGCCCGGACTCACCCGCGAGGCTCCCACTCAGACTGGGAGCATGGATCTCGCTGACCTCCGCGCCGTCGTCCGCGCGGACCTGGCCGCCAAGGGCCACGCCTCCGACCGGCTCACCGTCCTCGTCCTCCGACTCGGGCAGTACTCGAGCTCTCGGAGGACCCGGCTCCCCCTCCACCTCGTCTACCGCCTCGTCGATCTCGTCTGGACCCGCATGATCGTCGGAGCCGAGCTGCCGCCGACCGCTCAGGTCGGGCCAGGCCTGCGGCTCCCCCACTGGGGCCGCGGCGTGATCCTGCACCCGCGCACGGTCATCGGGAGGAACGCGTTCATCTACCACGGCGTCACCATCGGCGAGTCGAAGGGTCGGACGCCCGTGATCGGCGACGACGTCTACATCGGCGCCCGCGCGACGATCGTCGGGGACGTGACCGTCGGCGACCGTGTGCGGGTCGGAGCCGGCGCCGTCGTCGTCCGCGACGTCGCCTCCGACTCGTCCGCGGTCGGCGTGCCGGCGAGGACCGCGTCGGCGGCGTCCTGAGGCACGGCCCGTCGGCCTGAAGGGGCCGGACCGTCCGCTCCGACGAGAACGACATCAGGTGGAGGCCCGACCCGGCGCTGGAGAGGAGGAACCACCGCGGGTGGAGCGGAGTAGGGCGTACGGGACTTGAACCCGTGACCGACGGATTATGAGTCCGCTGCTCTGACCGGCTGAGCTAACGCCCCGCGGCGCCCGTCCGAGCGGCCGTCAGGTGGCGGCGGGTGCGGACGCTGCGTCGGAGGCCGGATCGGCCACCGGCTCCCCACGATACAGGCTCTCGAAGGTGCTGATCGTGCGGTTGATGTCGTGCGCGGCGACGATTTGGAGGGAGGCGCGCTTCATCGCCTCGAGGTCCTCCTGGTCGGCCGTGAGCACGGCGGTGAGGCGCTCGGCGAGGGCCTCGGCGCTGCCCGGCGCGAAGAGGTAGCCGTTCTCGCCGTCGTGCACGAGGTGCGGGAGGGCCATCGCGTCGGCGGCGACGACGGGGAGGGCCGAGGCCATCGCCTCCATCGTCGCGATGCTCTGCAGCTCGGCGATGGACGGCATGGCGAACACGGTGGCGCGGGTGTACGCCTCCTTGAGCTCGGCGTCCGAGACGTAGCCGGTGAAGCGGACGCGGTCGGTGATGCCGAGGGTCGCGGCGAGCTGCTGGAGGTTGCGCATCTGGTCGCCGCCGCCGACGATCTCGAGCTTCGCGTCGAGCGCCGGATCGAGCAGGGCCACCGCGCGGAGCAGGACGTCGATGTGCTTCTCGCCGGTCACGCGGCCGACGAAGAGGATCGAGTCGCCGGCGCGGGCCGAGAAGTCGGGCGTGTAGTTGTCGGCGTCGATGCCGCAGGAGATGGCGTGGACGCCCCGGAGGCCCGTGTACTTCTCGAGGAACTGCGCGGCCTTGCGGGTCGGCGTGGTGACCGCCTCCGCCCGGCCGAAGGTGCGGCGCGCGGCCCGCCACGCCATCGCCACGGCCTTGGCCTGCACGGCCTTCGGCAGGAGGGTGAACTCGAGCATGTTCTCGGGCATGAAGTGGTTCGTGCCGACGATGCGGATGCCGCGCTTGGCCGCCTCGATCCCGAGGCCGCGGCCGACGATGATGTGCGACTGGAAGTGCACGACGTCGGGCTTCACCTCGTCGAGGATGCGCGCGCTGTTCTGCCGGATGCGCCACGGCATCGCGAAGCGCAGCCAGTCGTGCGGGTACCAGCGCCAGCTGTAGAGCCGGTGCACGATGATCCGCTGGCCCTCGTGCGTCTCGACCCGGGTGCCGCTCCAGCCGTCGGCCGAGGGGGCGACGACGTGGACCTCGTGGCCGCGCTGCGCGAGACCGGCGGCGAGGCGCTCGGCGAACTTCGCGGCTCCGTTCACGTCGGGAGCGAAGGTGTCGCAGCCGATCACGACCGTCAGCGGTCGGGAGTCGGGCGATCCCGGTCGGGACGCGTCGCGGGGATCTGACACGGGAGGTCCTATCGGTGTCGTGCCGCTCGGGGAGAGAAGGGAGCGATCGGCGGAGGTCGGTCGGTTTCGTGGCTCTCGGCGCGGACCCATTGTAGGCAGAGGAGTCCTCACCACTCGGGATCCCGCGCCGTCAGCGCGCCTGCGGGTGGTGCTTGGCGAGGAGGAAGACGCCGTAGATGGCGACGGCCCCGGCCGCGATGAAGAGCGGGATCGCCCATGGGGCCGCGTACTGCGCCTCCCCGAGCACGACGATGCCGATCGCGACCGCGACCAGCGGGTCGATGACGGTGAGGCCCGCGACGACGAGGTCCGGCGGGCCGGAGGAGTAGGCGTTCTGCACGAAGTACCCGCCGAGCGCGGTCGCGGCCAGGAGCGCCACGATGCAGACCACCGTCAGCGGGTCGAACTCGCCGTACTTGATGCGGTTGAGCACGACCTTCGCGAGAGTCGCGACGAAGCCGTAGACCACTCCCGCGCCCACGATGTAGAAGATCGCCTTCGCTCCGCGGCGGAAGACGCGGAAGGCGACGACGAAGACCGTGAGCACCACGGCGAGGATCACGAGGATCGTGATGAGCTCGGGCGTCTGGATGGACTTGTCGACCGCGTTGAACGCCGCCACGAGGACGAACGTGCCGACGCCTCCGACGCAGAGCACGATCGCCCGGATCGACGCCGCGTTCAGGCGCACCCGGCTGACCCGCGCGTTGACGACCGCGGTGATCACGAGCGCCACCGCTCCGAGCGGCTGCACCACGATGAGCGGGGAGAAGCCGAGGCTCGTCAGCTGGAAGACGATCGCGAGGCCGAGGAGCAGGGTGCCGATCACCCACGAGGGGCGCGAGAGCAGCGCGACCAGCTGGCCGCCGCTGAGCCCGGAGGAGCCGGAGCGCTTCGAGAACCGCTCCACCTTCGCCACTCCCCGGTGCTGGAACTGCGCGCCGAGGGAGAGGAACACCGCGCCCACGAGAGCGATCGGGATGCCGATGAACTTCGCCGGGTCGTTGAGGAGTTCGGCGAGATCGGCGGGCATGGGGTCGACCCTACCCAGAACGCCTCCGGGAGTCCTCCGACGCACGGGTGAGGGGCTGAGCCCAGCGGATGATCCTCGCGGACCCGGTCGACGGCCCCGCGGTACCCTGTCCCCCATGGCCGTCCTCCCCATCCGCATCGCCGGCGACCCCGTCCTGCACTCCCCCGCCGCCCCCGTCACCGAGTTCGACGATGCGCTGCGCACCCTCGTCGCCGACATGTTCGAGACGATGGACACCGCCCCCGGAGTCGGCCTCGCCGGCCCGCAGGTCGGCGTCCCGCTGCGCCTGTTCGTCTACGACTACGCCGACGACGACGGCACCCCCCGCCGCGGCGTCGCGATCAACCCCGAGCTGTTCGTCACGCCGACCCCGCTCGGCGAGGCGGACGAGGACACGGAGTCGGAGGGGTGCCTCTCCTTCCCCGGCGAGCGCTTCCCGCTCCGCCGCTCCGAGCGCGCGATCCTCCGCGCGGTCGACCTCGAGCAGGAGCCGTTCGAGATCGTCGCGGACGGCTGGTTCGCCCGCGTGTTCCAGCACGAGTTCGACCACCTCGACGGCGTGCTCTACATCGACCGTCTCGAGCACGACTATCACAAGCCGGTCGCGAAGATCACCCGCAAGCGCGGCTGGGGCGGCCCCGGCGTCTCGTGGCTGCCCGGCGTGGAGCACCTCGAGGACTGACTCAGGCCAGGTCGACCCCGTGCACGCCGTTGTGGTGGCGGATCGCGGGGAACGAGGCGGTGACGCTCCGGCCGACGCCGGGCGTCCGCTTCTCGGTCACGTCGCCGCCGAAGAGGGCGGCCCGCTCGCGCAGCTCGGCGAGCGCGGGGCTGTCGATGCGCTCGGTGAGCGAGCGCAGGTCCGCCTCGAGAGCGCTGGCGTCCTGCTCCGCCGCGCCGTGCTGCTCGCGGTCGTCGTCGACCTCCACCCGGAGGCCCGTGGTCGTCCATCGGGAGCTGATGCGGACCTCGGTCCCCGCGCCGCCGGTCTCCAGCGCCGAGTCGAAGGCGTACTCGAGCACCCGGAGCACAGCCACCTCGGCGCCGTCCTGCAGCGGGAACGGCTCGCCGAACGACTCCTCGCGGACGCTCAGGCCTCGCTCGCGGGCGCCCTCGATCAGGGGGACGGAGCCGCCGGTGCGCGGCAGCTCCCCCGGATCGACGGAGGCGACGGTCGCGATGCGGCGCAGCTGCGCCAGCGAGGCCTCGGCCGCCCGCACTGCCCGCTGCGCCGACCGCGCGGCTGCGGCGGGGTCGCGGTCGATCGTGAGCCGGACGCTCTCGGCCTCCTCGACGACGTGCGCGGCGCTGCGGACCGCGAGCTGCTCGAGCTCGCCGACGATGCGGAGCCTCGCCTCCTGCTCGCCGACCGCCAGCTCGAGGCGGACGACGCGCGCCGCCTCCTCCGCACGGCTCTCGGCGGCACGGCGCTCGGCGCCGACGGCGCGACGCCACAGCACGACGACCGCGATCAGGGCGAGGACGAGGACGACTTCGAGCACGACGGCCTCCGGGGTGACGGGACGGGTTCGGCACAGGAGCGCCGGAGAGAGATCGTACCCGCGCCGCGGACAGCGGACCTGAGGCCGCGGAGGGGGTTGCGGAGCCGGACTCAGCCGTCGGAGCGCACGGAGCGGGTGACGGTGAAGCGGCGGTCGCGCGCCACCACCGAGGTCGGCCCGACCGCGCGGCGCAGCTCGGCCGGATGCGCGAGGTGGGAGTTGAAGACCGTCCACAGCACGCCTCCGGGGCGCAGCACGCGGCCGGCCGCGCGCAGCATGCGCCGGGCGACGAGGTCGGTGACGGCTCCGTCGGAGTGGAACGGCGGATTGCAGAGCACGACGTCGACGGAGGACGCCTCCAGAGTCGAGGCGTTGTCGTCGCGGAGGACGCGGACGGCCAGCCCATTGGCCGCCGCGGTCGCCCGGGCGGACTCGACCGCGGCACGCGAGGTGTCCGTCGCGATCACGGCGAGGTCGGGGCGGGCCCTAGCCACCACGGCGGCGAGCACGCCGGTTCCGCAGCCGAGGTCGAGTGCGGTGCCCGCGGGGAGGGAGTCGAGATCGAGGGCGGCGAGGAGGGCGCGGGTGCCGAGGTCCAGTCGTGCACCTGCGAAGGCTCCCGGCAGTGCGACGACCTCGAGGTCGAGCTCGTCCAGACGGCGCCGCTCGGGCCCTGGCGCGGGCGGCTGGTCGGGGAGCGCGCCGCTCGCGAGCAGGGCGCGCGACTTCTGCCGGGCGAGGGAGACGTCGATCCGCTCGTAGCGCACGGCGAGCACGTCGTTCATCGTGCGGGTCATGTGCTTGATGCGGCCGGCGCCGATCAGGGTCGCCGCCGGGTTCGCGAGTGCGGTCCCGGCCGCGACGGCGGCCAGCGCGTCGAGCGAGCGCGGCAGGCGCAGGAGCACCGCGTCGGCGTCGCGGACGGCCTCCGCGACGGAGTCGACGATCTCGATCGGCGCGAGATCGACGCCCGATCCCCGCACCGTCTCGAGGTTCTGCGCGAGAGCGCGCTCGGCGGTGATCGAGTCCTGCACGACGCGTACGGCACGGCCGTCGGCGGCGAGGCCGAGGCTCAGTGCCCCGTAGGCGTCCCCGATCACGGCGAGGCGGCCGCGATCGGCGGCGAGGTCGAGCAGCAGACGGTCACTGGCGTCGACGGCGACGAGATCCGCCGCCTCGACGTCGGGGCGGCGGCGCAGGAGAGCGAGCACGTCCTCGCGCATCGCCCCTCCGATCGTCGGTCCGAGCGGGTGGGCCCTCGAGGGCGACCGCTCGCGGGCACGAAAAAAGGGCCCGAGAGTGGAGTCCCGGACCCTTCGCTCCCCGACTTGGACTCGAACCAAGAACCTACCGGTTAACAGCCGATTGCTCTGCCAATTGAGCTATCGAGGATCATCCGACCACCCGGAGGCGATCAGCGCGGTACTACTTTAGCAAACTCTCCGCGAACGCAAAATCGGGCGCGCACTCAGTAGCCGGAGCCCGGGTCGACGCGGCCGACGAACGGCCCGCCGGCGGCACAGGCGGCCACGTTGGCGCGCACGCGCTCGGCCAGGAGCGGCGCGGTGATCTCGGGGGTGTCCGCGCTGTGGGGCGTGATCAGGCACCGGGGCTCGCTCCAGAGCGGATGCCCGTCCGGCAGCGGCTCGGGGTCCGTCACGTCGAGCGCGGCGCCCGCGAGACGGCCTTCGGCGAGGGCCGCGACGAGCGCGTCCGTGTCGACGAGGCTCCCCCGGGCGACGTTGACGAGCACGGCGTGGGCGGGGAGCCGCGCGAGCAGACCCGCGTCGACCATCCGCTCCGTGCCCGCGGTGGCGGCGGCGGCCAGGACCAGCACGTCGGCGTCCGCCGCGGCCTCGGCGAGCCGCGACGCCGGCAGGGTGCGGGCGGCGCCCTCCACCGGCTCGTCTCCGCGGCGGACGATCGTCACCCGGCAGTCGAAGACGGCGAGCAGCCGCAGGAGCTCGCGAGCGATCCCTCCTGCTCCGACGATCACCACGGAGGCGCGGTGCAGCGTGACCGCCTTCTTCGGCCCCCACGACACGGCGCGCGCCCGCTCCGGCAGCGAGCGCAGGAGGGCGAGCACCAGCGCGAGCGCGTGCTCGGCCACCGGCTCCGCGTAGGCGCCCTTGGCGCTGGTCCAGACGACGTCCGCGCGGGACGCGGCGAGCACGGGCGCGAAGACGTCGACGCCGGCCCAGGGCAGCTGCACCCAGCGGATCGACGGGTGCTCCTCCAGCACAGCGGCCAGCTCGTCCGTGCGGCCGTAGGACAGCCAGAGCAGCGCGTCCGGACTCTCGTCGAGTCCGACGACCACTCCACCGCCCGACTCCACCGCCTCGGCGAACACCGGCTTCGGCCGCGGGAGCACCGCGACGCGCGGGACGGTCACTGGTCGGCCGCCTCGACGCGCTGCGCTCGGGAGGCGTCGAAGCGCTCGTACTCGGCGAAGGCCGCTCCGAGCTCGCGCACGTAGGGGTGCCGGGCCTCGATCAGAACCTCCAGCAGCGGCCCGTACGCGACGACCTCGCCGCCGACGAGCACGGCGATCCGGTCGGTCGCCCGGCTCAGCACGTCGATGTCGTGGCTGACCACGACGGCGGCGAAGCCCTCCCGGCGCCGCAGGTCGGCGAGGAGGTCCACGATCGACTCGCGCACCGTCGCGTCGATGCCCGAGGTCGGCTCGTCGGCGATCAGCACCTTCGGCCCGAGCACGAGCGAGCGGGCCACAGCCACGCGCTGGCGCTGGCCGCTGGAGAGCTCGTAGGGGTAGCGGTCGAGCAGGAACAGCGGCAGGTGCACGGAGTCGAGCAGCGTCGCCACCCGCACCGCCGCGGCCTTCGGGTTGTAGTGGCGGTCGCGGAGGAAGATCGGCTCGGCGATCAGCTCCGAGACGGTCAGCTCGGGGCGGAGGGCCGCACCGGCGTCCTGCGCGAGATGCGCGACGTCGACGGTGAAGCGCTTGAGCTCGCGGGCGGGGAGCGAGCGGAGGCGGTGCCCCGCGACCGTCGCGTCCCCTCCGATGATCACCGGACGCGTGCGGCCGCCGTCGTGCCCCAGGCCGTCGCCGCCGAGCACGCGCGCGAGCGTGGACTTGCCCGAGCCGCTGCCGCCGAGGATCCCGAGCACCTCCCCCGGCTCCACGCGGAGGCTCACTCCCCGCAGTGCCGTCCACCGTCGGCTGATGCCGCGCGGCGGGTACTCGACGCTGAGGTCGTCGACGACGATGGGGGCCTGATCCTCGGCGGTCCGGCTCACGCCCGGCGCTCCGCCTCGACGATGCTGCGCAGGAGCTCGCGCCTCGAGGCCTGCTCGACCGGGTCGGGCACGGGCAGGGAGGCGAGCAGGCGCTGCGTGTAGGGGTGCTTCGGCGCAGCGAGCACCTCGGCCCCCGTCCCCTCCTCGACCAGCTCGCCGCGGTAGAGCACCGCGATGCGGTCGGCGAGCAGGTCGACCACGGCGAGGTCGTGGCTGATGAACAGGGAGGCGAAGCCGAACTCGCGCTGCAGCTCGGCGAACAGCTCGAGCACGCGGGCCTGCACCGACACGTCGAGCGCCGAGGTGGGCTCGTCGGCGATCAGCAGCTTCGGCTCGAGGGCGAGGGCCCGGGCGAGGCTGGCGCGCTGGCGCTGGCCGCCGGAGAGCTCGTGCGGGTAGCGGTCACCGTAGGAGCGGGGCAGCTGCACCGCCTCCAGGAGCTCGTCGACGCGCGAGCGCGCCCCGGCGGCGTCGCCGGCCCGTCCGTGCACGATCAGCGGCTCGGCGACGCACTCCGCGATGGTGAGCAGCGGGTTGAAGCTCGACGCCGGGTCCTGGAACACGAAGCCGATGTCGCCGCGGACCGGCCGGAAGGCTCGCTCGCGGATGCCGCGCATCTCCTTGCCGAGGACCTTCAGCGACCCGCCGGTCACCGGCGTCAGGCCCGCGATGGCGCGCCCGATGGTGGTCTTGCCCGAGCCGCTCTCGCCGACGAGGCCGAGCACCTCGCCCGCGCGGATGCGCAGCGAGACGCCGTCGACCGCGACGAAGCCGGGACGGCCGAGCCGGCCGGGGTACTGGATCCGCAGGCCCTCGGCGGCGACGAGCGTCTCGGCCTCGGGGGCCTCGGCGCGCTCGACGGCGCGGACGCGGGCGCGCTCGACGCCCTGACCCACGTGCGGGACGGCGGCGAGGAGCTTCCTCGTGTACTCGGCCTTCGGCGCCGAGAACAGCTCGGAGACCGTCGCCTCCTCGACCAGTTCGCCCTGGTACATCACGGCGACGCGGTCGGCCAGATCGGCGACGACGCCCATGTTGTGGGTGATCAGCACGATCGAGGTGCCGAACTCGTCGCGGCACCGGCGGAGCAGGTCGAGGATCTCGGCCTGCACGGTCACGTCGAGCGCGGTGGTCGGCTCGTCCGCGACGATCAGGCCGGGATCCAGAACCAGGGCCATCGCGATGACGACGCGCTGCTTCTGGCCGCCCGAGAACTGGTGCGGATAGTAGTCGACCCGCTTCTCCGGCTCCGGGATGCCGACGGTGCGCAGGACGTCGATCGCGCGCTTGCGCGCCTCCTTCTTCGAGACGGAGCCGTGAGCGCGCAGTCCCTCCGCGATCTGCCAGCCCACCGTGAAGACCGGGTTGAGGGCGGTTCCCGGCTCCTGGAAGACCATGGCGACGTCGGTGCCGCGCAGCTCCCGGAGGCGGGCCTTCGGCACGGAGACGACATCGGTCGCCGCGCTGCCGTCCTTCTTCGAGAGCAGGACCACTCCGGAGGCGGTGGCCGTCTCGGGCAGGAGGCCGAGGATGGTCTTCGCGGTCACGGTCTTGCCGCTGCCGGACTCTCCGACGATCGCCAGGACCTCGCCGCGCTCGACGCGCAGGCTCACGCCGGCGACGGCGCGGACGGCGCCGCGGTCGCTCGCGAAGGCGACCTCCAGGTCGGTGATGTCCACGATTGGACGCGCTGAGGCGTCCCGGACGATGCGCTGGTCGCTCATCGCGTCTCCTCCACTCCGGCGACGGGGTCGTGCCCCGGCGTCTCCAGGCCGTCGGCGGCGAGGACGCCGCCCGGCACGACGGACGTCGCGGCGACGTCGCCGGCACCGGCGGCCACCGCGCGCCGACCGCGCAGGCGCGGGTCGGCGAGATCGTTCAGGCTCTCGCCCACGAGGGTGATGCCCAGCACCACGAGCACGATCGCCAGGCCCGGGAAGACCGAGGTCCACCAGATGCCGCTCGTGACGTCCGACAGCGCCTTGTTGAGGTCGTAGCCCCACTCCGCGGCCGACGTCGGCTCGATGCCGAAGCCGAGGAAGCCCAGGCCGGCGAGGGTCAGGATCGCCTCGGAGGAGTTCAGCGTGAAGATCAGCGGCAGCGTGCGCGTCGCGTTCCGCAGGACGTGGCGGAACATGATCCGCGGCGTCGACGCTCCGATGACCTTCGCCGACTCGACGAAGGCGTCGCCCTTGATCCGCACTGTCTCGGCCCGGATCACGCGGAAGTACTGCGGGATGTAGACCACGGTGATCGAGACCGCCGCGGCGAAGATGCCGGCCCAGAGGTTCGACTGCCCGCCGGAGATGACGATCGACATCACGATCGCCAGCAGCAGGGTCGGGAACGCGTAGATCGCGTCGCAGATCACGACGAGCACGCGGTCGAGCCAGCCGCCGAGGTAGCCGGAGACGAGGCCGAGGAAGACGCCGAGGAAGATGGACAGGACCACGGCGACGACGATCACGAGGAACGCGGTCTGCGCTCCCCAGATCACTCGCGAGAGGACGTCGTAGCCGCCGACGGTGGTGCCGAGCAGGTGCTCCGCGCTCGGCGGCTCCTGCGCGCCGAACGACTCGCCGCCCGAGCGCAGCTGCGAGTAGCCGTAGGGCGCGATGAGGGGCGCGAACAGGGCCACCAGCAGGAACGCGCCGGTGATGATCAGGCCGGTGACGAGCATCCCCCGCTGGAGGCCGACGCTCTGCCGGAGCTGGTGGACGACCGGCAGGCGGTCGACGAGGCGGCGGCGCGGACGCGCCGGGGAGGTGGTGCTCATGCTCAGTACCTCACTCGCGGGTCGATGAGCGCCGCGATGACGTCGACGATGAAGTTGGTCAGCGCCACGATGACGGCGAGCAGGGCGACGATGCCCTGCACGGCCACGAAGTCGCGGGCCTGGAGGTACTCGGCGAGCTGGAAGCCGAGGCCCTTCCACTCGAAGGTGGTCTCGGTGAGGACGGCGCCGCCGAGCAGCAGGGCTATCTGCAGGCCGATCACGGTGATGATCGGGATCAGCGCCGGCCGGTAGGCGTGGGTGCGGACGAGCCGGAACTCGCTGACGCCGCGCGAGCGCGCCGCGTCCACGTAGTCGGTGCCGAGCGTGCCGATCACGTTGGTGCGCACCAGGCGCAGGAAGATGCCCGCGGTGAGCAGGCCCAGCGCGACGGCGGGGAGCACCGCGTGAGAGAGCACGTCCGAGATCGCGGCCGGGTCGCCGGTCAGGATCGCGTCGATCAGATAGATGCCGGTCTTGTTCTCGAGGAACTGGAGCGAGAGCTCGGTGCTCGTCGAGGCGCGCCCGGCGACGGGGAACCACTTCAGCCAGACGGAGAACACCAGCTTCAGCAGCAGGCCCGCGAAGAACACCGGGGTCGCGTAGCAGAGGATCGCGAAGATGCGCAGCACCGCGTCGGGCGTGCGGTCGCGGTGGTAGGCGGCGAGCATCCCGAGCGGGATGCCGACCAGGAACGCCACGATCAGGGCGTAGAAGGCGAGCTCGACCGTCGCAGCGCCGTAGGTGAGGAGCACCTCGGTGACGGGGCGGTTGTCGCTCAGGGTGGTGCCGAAGTCGCCGGTCAGCAGCTTGCCGAGGTACTCGAGGTACTGCACGATCAGCGGCCGGTCGTAGCCGGCGGCGGCTACGCGCTCGGCGAGCTGGTCCGCGGTCAGGCGGCCGCCGAGGGCCGCCGTGATCGGGTCGCCCGTGCTGCGCATGAGGAGGAACACCAGCGTCACGAGGATGAAGACGGTGGGGATGATGAGCAGGAAGCGGACGAGCAGGTAGCGCCCGAGTCCGCCCCCGGAGCCGCGCGGTCGCCGGGTGGGCGCCGTCGCCGCAGCCGTCGTGGCTGTCGTCACGTGATGCCTTTCGTGGAGAACGGCCGGCGCCTCCTGTCGGGGAGGCGCCGGCCGCGAGGGGGGTGGATCAGCCCTTGCTGAGTGCCGCGTAGCGGAACTTGAACGAGGCGTCGAGGGTGTCCTCGGCTCCGCTCACGGTGCTGCCGACGACCGCGACCTGCGAGCCCTGCAGGTAGGGGACGGTCGAGAGCTGCGCCGCGACCTTCTCCTGGATCTGCTCGATCAGCGCGGTGCGCGCGTCGGCGTCGGTGGTCGAGACCTGCTGCGCGATCAGGCTCTGCACCTCGGCGTCGTCGAAGTGGTTCGCGAGGAAGTTCTCCTTGATGAAGAACGGCGAGAGGTAGTTGTCGGCGTCGGAGTAGTCGGGGAACCAGCCGAGCTGGTACGCCGGATAGACGTCGCTCGAGCGGTCCTTCGAGTACTGCACCCACTCCGTGGTCTGCAGGTTCACGGTGAAGAGGCCGGTCGACTCCAGCTGGTCCTTGATCAGCGCGTACTCGTCGCCCGAGGACGGACCGTAGTGGTCGTTCGAGTACTGCAGGTTCAGGGTGACCGGAGCGGTGACGCCGGCGGCCTCGAGGGTCGCCTTCGCCTTGTCCGCGTCGGGCGCGCCGTTGCCGTCGCCGTAGAGCGACTTGAGCGGCTCGACCGCGCCGGTCAGGCCGGCGGGGACGTAGGAGTAGAGGGGGGTGTAGGTGCCCTTGTAGACCTGGTCGGCGATCTCGTCGCGGTCGATCAGGTCGGCGACGGCCTGGCGCACGGCGAGGGCCTTGGCGCTGTCGGCCTCACCGGTCGTCGCGCCGAAGGGCTGGGTGTCGAAGTTGAAGACGATGTAGCGGATCTCGCCGCCGGGGCCGTCCACGACCTTGACCGTGTCGTTGCCGCGGAGGTCGTCGATGTCCGTCGCCGAGAGGCTGCGGAACGCGACGTCGATGTTCCCCTCCTGGATGTCCAGCTTGAGGTTGGACGAGTCCGCGTAGTACTTGACGTTGACGGTGTCCGTCTTCGCCTCGCCGAGAACGCCCTGGTAGTCCGGGTACGCCTTGTACTGGATGAGGTTGTTCACGTCGTAGTTCGCGATCGTGTACTGGCCGGCGAAGGCGTCGCCCGAGACGATGTCGGCGTCCGCGGTCAGCTCGTCGGCCGAGAAGACCTCCTCGTCCACGATCGGGCCGGCGGGGCTCGAGAGGATCTGCGGGAAGGTCTGGTCGTTCTCGGACTTGAGCGTGAAGACCACGGTCGTGTCGTCCGGAGCCGCGACGCTGTCGAGGTTCGCCAGGAGCGAGGACGGGCCGTTCTCGGCCGCGATGCCGACCTGGCGGTCGAAGGAGAACTTCACGTCGGAGGAGGTGAGGTCGTGGCCGTTGGCCCACTTCAGTCCCTCCTTCAGCTTCACGGTGTACTCCGTGGGAGCGGTGAACTCCGCCGACTCGGCGATGTCGGGCTCGACGTCCGGGCTGCCGTAGGGGGTGTTCATCAGGAACGGGAACACCTGGTTCATCACGGCGAACGAGCCGTTGTCGTAGGAGCCCGCGGGGTCGAGCGTCGTGATCTTGTCGGTGGTGCCGATGGTCAGGGCCCCTCCGGCGCTTCCGCCGGACGAGTCGTTCCCGCCGGCGGCGCAGCCCGTCAGCACGAGCGCGACCGCGGCGAAGCCTGCGGCGGCGGCCAGTGCACGGGTGCCGCGAGTGGATGCGGAATTCATCTCCGTCTGCCTCTTCCTGTCAAGGATGGGATGCGGGCGCGCTCCGGGCGCGCGGACTCTCGGCACACAGATCTCCTGTGGGCTGTGGCGTCACGACACTGGACGCCCGCATTGCTGTTCCTCATGGGTAACACAGTTGGAAGCGCTCTCCGAACCGGCACGGGCGTGCGGCCGATTTCTTCACACGACCGCAACACGCTCACTCCGTGCGCAGCGCCCGCTTCTCGCGCTCGAGCTCGACCAGGCGCACCTGCACCGCGCGCGCCATCACCGGATCGGCGGACGCGCGCTGGAGCGCCCCGCGCAGCTCGGCGATCTCGCGGAGCAGATCGCGCTCGATGAGCGAGATCGCCACGTCGCGGGAGTAGCGGGCGAGCCCCTCCTCGTCGGCGGCCGGGATCGGCGCCACCGCGAGCTGGCGCACCAGCGAGGCGAAGGGGCCGGGGACGTCGTCGGCGACGTGCTCGACCCAGTCGCGGTCCTCCGCCCGCTCGAGGTTCGCGACCACGGCGTCGCGGACCACGCGGAGGGTCTCGTTGGTGACCGCCGCGTGCGCCGCCCGGGCCAGGAGCTCCGGACCCATCGCCTGCGGAAGCTGGAGCATCGCCATCAGCGCCTCGCGCTCGATGCGCGTGACGACGTCGACGGGGAGGTCGGCGATGCGCGCGCCGAGGGGCGCCTCGGCCGCGGACGATTCGCCGCCGCCCCGCCCGCCCTGCTGGTCGCGGCCCTCGGGTCCGGAGGAGCGGGGCCGGGATCCGGCGGAGCGCACGGCGGAGTTGACCTCGGCCATGTCCAGGCCGAGCATCCGGGCGAGCTCGCGGGAGTAGCCGGGCCGCAGCGCCGGGTCGCGGATCTCGGCGACGACCGGGGCGGCCGCGCGCAGGGCCGCGATCCGGCCCTCGACCGTCTCGAGGTCGTAGCGGTCCAGCAGCTGCCGGATCACGAACTCGAACATCGGCTTCTTGTCGTCGATGAGGCGGCGGACGGCGTCGTCTCCGCGGTTCAGGCGGAGGTCGCAGGGGTCCAGGCCCTCGGGCGCGACGGCGACGAAGGTCTGCGCGGCGAAGCGGTGCTCCTCCTGGAACGCGCGCATCGCCGCCTTCTGGCCCGCCGCGTCGGGGTCGAAGGTGAAGACGACCTCGCCGACGCCGCTGTCGTCGCCCAGCACCCGGCGCAGCACCTTGATGTGGTCGACGCCGAAGGAGGTGCCGCAGGTGGCGACCGCGGTGGTGACGCCGGCGAGGTGGCAGGCCATGACGTCCGTGTAGCCCTCGACGACGACCACCCGGTGCCCGCGGGAGATGTCCCGCTTGGCGAGGTCGAGCCCGTAGAGCACCTGGGACTTGTGGTAGACGGGCGTCTCGGGGGTGTTGAGGTACTTGGGGCCCTTGTCCTCCTCGAGGAGGCGGCGGGCGCCGAAGCCGACGGTCTGGCCGGTCACGTCGCGGATCGGCCAGACGAGGCGGCCTCGGAAGCGGTCGTACACGCCGCCGCGGTTGTTGCTGCTGACCAGGCCGGCCGTGGTCAGCTCCTCCTCCGAGAAGCCGCGGCGCTTGAGCGCGGTGGTGAGACCGTCCCAGCCGTCGGGCGCGAAGCCGACGCCGAAGCGGTCGGCGGCGGCGCGGTCGAAGCCCCGCTCGCCGAGGAAGCGCCGGCCGACGTCGGCGCCCGGGGTCGCGAGCTGCTCGCGGAAGTACTCCTCCGCGGCGTCGTTCGCGGCGAGGAGGCGCGCTCGCCCGCCGGTCTCGGGCGCGCGGCCGTCGCCGTCCTCGTACTGCAGCGGGAAGCCGATGCGCCCGGCGAGGCGCTCGACGGTCTCGCTGAACGAGCTGTGGTCCATCTTCATGATGAAGCTGTAGACGTCGCCCGACTCCTGGCAGCCGAAGCAGTGGTAGAAGCCGGCCTGCGGGCGGACGTGGAAGCTCGGGCTCCGCTCGTCGTGGAAGGGGCAGAGGCCCTTCAGCGAGCCGATGCCGGCCGACTTCAGCGTGACGTACTCGCCGATCACGTCGCCGATGTTCACCCGCGCCTTGACCTCCTCGACATCTGACTGTCGGATCCGAGGCATGGGGTCCATCGTATCGGCCGCCGGAGCCGCCGAGCCGGGGTGGGGAGAACTGCACCAGGGCGGCGCGGAACACCCCGGAGACCTGTGATCGGCCCCGCACCCCGAGATCAGGGTCATCCCTGATCCGCACCCGCCCGCCGTCTCCGAGAATCGACCCATGCCCCCTGCCGCCTCCCGCCCGCCTCTCCTGCGTGCTCTGCTCGTCGCCCTGCTCGGCGGTCTCGTCCTGGGCGGGCTCACCAGCCTGCTGCAGGGCTCCCTCCCGCCGTCGGTGAGCTCGTTCGCCAACTCCTCCGGGGGCTGGTCCATGCTCGTGTTCGCGCTCGTACGCCTCGGCGGCGCCCGACCGGCGGCGGCGACCGCTCTCGGCCTGCTGAGCTTCTGGGCGCTGCTCGAGGGCTACGACCTGGTGACCGCGGCGCGCGGCTTCGGCTACTCGCCTCCCTTCACGGACGTCTTCTGGCTGCTCGCCGTCCCCGCCGGGCCGATCCTGGGCGCCGCCGCCGCACTCACCCTCCACGGCTCGAGGACGTGGCGCGTCCTGGCTGTCGCGCCGCTCTCGGGCGTGCTGATCGGCGAGGGCGTCTGGGCGCTGGGCGCGGTCGCCGACACCACGAGTCCGGTGTACTGGTGGCTCCAGATCGTCCTGGGCGCGGGCTTCCTCGTCCTGGCCGTCGTGCGGAGGAGGCCGCGCGCACTCGTCTCGCTCGCGGCGCTCGGCGTCACCGCGGCGGCCGCCGTCGCCTTCTCCGTCGTCTACTCCGCGCTGTGAACCGTTCGAGAGGGTCGTCGCGGACCCTCCGCGCACTCGCGGGTTCCGCCCTCCTCCTGGCCCTCGCCGGGTGCACCACCACGGCGGACACCCCGGTCGCGCCGCCGTCGTCCGCCTCCGTGCCGTCGTCGGCGTCCTCCGCCACCCCTCCTCCGATCGACGTCTCCGCCGAGCTGGCCGCGCTCGAGAACGAGTTCGACGCCCGGATCGGCGTCAGTGCCGTCGACACCGGCTCGGGTCGCCGGGTCGATCACCGGGCCGACGAGCGCTTCGGCTTCGCCTCGAGCCTCAAAGTCCTCGCCGCGGCGGAGTTCCTGCGCACCGTCCCCGCCGCCGAGCGGGAGGGGTGGTCACCTGGACCGTCGCCGACGTCGAGGCGGCGGGCTACTCCCCCGTCACGGAGGAGAGCACCGCCACCGGCCTGCCGCTGTCGCAGCTCGCCGAGGCGGCCGTCCGCCGGAGCGACAGCACAGCGCTGAATCTCGTCCTCCGGCGCGTCGGCGGACCCTCCGCCCTCGACCGTGGACTCGAGGCTCTCGGCGACACCACCACCGAGGTGGTGAACGAGGAGCCCGCGCTGAACACGATCGAGCCCGGCAGCACCGAGGACACCACCACCCCGGCCGCGTTCACGGCGGACCTCGCCGCGGTCGCCACAGGTGACGTGCTGTCCGCGGAGGACCGGGCGCTCCTGCTCGACTGGATGAGCGGCAACGCGACCGGCGACACTCTCGTCCGGGCGGGCCCTCCGGCCGGCTGGAGCGTCGCGGACAAGTCCGGGGGCGCCGGCGGGATCCGCAACGACGTCGCCGTGGTGACGCCTCCCGGGCGGGACGCGGTCGTGCTGTCGATCCTCTCGACGCGCAACGACCCCGAGGCGGACTACGACGACGCGCTGGTCGCCCGCGCCGCGGCCGTCGTGCTGGGAGCCCTGCGGTAGCGTCCGCCCGGCGTCAGCAGTGCCGGTTCACGTAGCCCGCTGCGCCACGGGGGACGACGTCGCGGTCGCGGAGGGTGACCGAGATGCTCCGGCCCTGCCCGGCGCAGGCCTCGGCGTAGGCGGACCGGCCGTTGTCGGTGTACTCGATCTCGTAGACCTGGCGCCCGTAGACGTCCGTGTAGGCCGCGCACTCGTCGTAGACCTGGCACTCCTCGACGACGGCGAAGTCGAAGCCGACCGTCCTCTTCCCGGCAGCGGCGAGATCGGCTCCGTTCTTCTGGCCGATCGCCAGGCCGGAGCGGTGAGCGCGCGCCGTCAGGAGGGTGGCGAACGCCAGCGCCTGCGACTTCGTCAGCCTCCCGCCCGAGCGGGTGTAGCTGTCCAGATTATCGGCCTCGACGGCGTCGAAGCCGTCCTCGGCGCAGCCGTCGATCCAGGCGCCGACGATCGCGAGCAGAGCGGTCCGCTTCGCGGCGGTCGAGACGTCGAAGAGGTACTCGTCCGGCCAGCCCGGATCGGCGAGGGGCTTCCCGTCCGCTCGCCTCACCAGGAGCTCGGGGTGCCGCTTCGCGAAGGCGGCGCTCTCGCCGGGCTGGGTCTGGAAGGCGTTCACGTAGCAGATGCTGTAGCGGCCGGCGGCGGGCGCGTCCGTGCGGTCGCGGTCGACGATGGTGACGCTCGACGCCGGAGCGTAGGCGCCTACCAGCTGGTAGTCGAGGACGCCGTTCGCGGGAGGGAGCAGCGGTGCCGCCGAGGCCGCGGCGGGCTGGACCAGCAGCAGCCCCGCGACGACCAGGGCGAGGAGGCCGAGACGCGGCCGACGCGGTCTCATCCGGGAGCTCCCGGCGTGCGCCCTGCGGCTCGCACGCCCGTGGCCGCCGGCAGCGCGCCGAGTGCGAGCTCGCCGATGACCGCGATGCGGTCCGCCGGTGCTCCGTCGCGGGCCTGCGTCGACATCCCGCTGAGCACGGCGACGACGAAGGCGGCGACGGATCCGGCGTCCGTCTCCGGCGGCACGTCGCCCTCCTCGATCCCGCGCTCGACTCGTGCGGCGACGAGCGCCTCCATCTCGCGGCGACGGGCCTCGAGCCGCGGCTCGCTCAGCACGAAGCAGCCGGCAGGAGTGCCGGGCGCGGAGTACCCTTCCGCACTGACTCGGACGACGGCGGCGACGGCCTCGCGCGCCGTCGGCCGGTGCGAGCACAGCATCGGCTTGCTCATCCCCGACCGTGCCGCGAAGCGGTCGACCCGCGCTCCCGCCAGCCCGTGCGCCGCGAACTCCTCCGTCGCCGCCTCCAGGATCCGCTGCCGTGTCCGCTCCGCTCCCACGCCCTCACCGTACCCGCCGCCCCGCGCCCCTCCGCGCCTCGCGGTGCGGTGCCCTCCCCGCCCTCCGAGCCGACCGGCCGACCCGCACACCAGCACATCGCCTCAGACGACGCACCCGGCTCCCTGGAACCCACCACCCCGACAAGCCGACCGCGGTGACGCCTGGCGGTGACCGGCGTGCCCCGGCACCGCTGAACGGCCGATCCGCGTCCCAGCGGATCGCCCCAGGCGGACGCACCCCGCTCCACGAAACGCACCACGTCGCCAAGCCGACCGCGCCACGCCGGGCAGGGACCGGCGTGGAATCGAGCACCGCCGACCGCGCCGAGCCAGGCAGAGACCGGCGTGCCACCGGCACCGCCGAACGGCCGATCCGCGTGCCAGCGGATCGCCCTAGGCGGACGCACCCCGCTCTACGAAACGCACCACCCCGAGAGGCCGACCGCGCCAAGCCGGGCGAGGACCGGCGTGGAATCGAGCACAGCCGAACGGCCGATCCGCGTGCCAGCGGGTCGCCCTAGGCGGACGCACCCCGCTCCACGAACCGCACCACCCCGAGAAGCCGACCGCGCCACGCCGGGCGAGGACCGGCGTGCAATCGAGCACCGCCGAACGGCCGATCCGCGTCCCAGCGGATCGCCCTAGGCGGACGCACCCCGCTCCCTGGAACGCACCACCTCGACAAGCCGACCGCGGTGACGCCGGGCAGGGACCGGCGGCACAGCTGAGCCGGGCGCCGCCCGGCTCAGCGCATCAGCACAGCCTCTCGAACCAGGCGAGGGCGCTCTGGTCGGTGAGGTTGGCGACCTGGTCGACGACGACGCGGCGGCGGGCGTCGTCGTCGGGGGCGGCGTGCCAGTCCTCGGCGAAGCCGGGCTCGAGGGTTCCCGGGCCGCGGTCGAGGAGGGTGTCGGCGAGGCGGGTGAGGACTTCGCGCTGCTGGGCGTAGATGGGCTGGCGGGTGTTCCGCGACATCACGAACGTCGCGACGATCCCCTTGAGCACGGCGATCTCGGCCTGCTGCTCGCGGGGGACGACGACGTGGCCGCCGAAGCGGACGAGGTCGGGGTGCTGGTACGCCTCGCGGGTGGCCTCGGTGGCGGCGGCGGCGAAGCGGCCGATGAGCTGGCTGGTGAGGTTCTTGAGCCGGGCCTGGTCGCGGCGGGAGCCGTCCCAGGAGGAGACCCACACGTCGAGCGAGTCGAGACGGTCGAAGGCGGCGACGAGCTCGTCGTGTCCGACCTCCCCGCCGACCCAGGAGTGCATCGACTGCACGAGGTCCTCGTGGTCGGCGCGGGAGCCGAGTGCTTCGACGTCGATGTAGCCGGAGACCACCGCGTCCTCGAAGTCGTGCACGGAGTACGCGATGTCGTCCGAGAGGTCCATCACCTCGGCCTCGATGCAGCGCACCCCCTCGGGGGCGCCCTCGCGCATCCAGGCGAACGCGGGGGCGTCGTCGGCGTAGAACCCGAACTTGGCGCGCCCCGACGGGTCCGCGACCGAGCGCGTGTCGGGCCAGGGGTACTTGCAGCTCGCGTCGATGCTGGCGCGGGTGAGGTTCAGCCCGTAGGGGCGGGCGTCGTCGCCGAACACCTTCGGCTCGAGCCGTGTGAGCAGCCGGAAGGTCTGCGCGTTGCCTTCGAAGCCGCCGATCCCCTCGGCCCAGGTGTTGAGCGCGCGCTCGCCGTTGTGCCCGAACGGCGGATGCCCGATGTCGTGCGCGAGGCAGGCCGTGTCGACGACGTCGGGGTCGAGGTCGAGGCTCGTGGCGAGCTCCCGGCCGATCTGCGCCACCTCGAGCGAGTGGGTCAGGCGGTTGCGCGCGAAGTCGACGCCCGCCGTGGGGCTGAGCACCTGGGTCTTCGCGGCCAGGCGGCGGAGCGCGCTGGAGTGGAAGAGCCGGGCGCGGTCGCGGGCGAAGTCGGAGCGGCGAGTCGAGTGGTCCTCCGGCAGGAATCGCTCGGTGTCGACGAGCGAGTACCCCCAGAGCGCGCGGTCATCCACCGCTGTTGTGGATCTCGGCGGCCGAGACCGCGTCGCGCTGCCCGGCGTCGAGCTCGCGGGACTCGAGCCAGCGGTCCGGGAGGGAGGGGACCTTGGGCGAGCCGGCGCGGCCCCGCTGCCCCTCGGCCGCCTCGCCCGGGTAGGGCTGCGTCCAGTCGAGCGTCGCCAGGAGCTCGTCGAGCTGCGCGAGCGACTCGACGGTGGCCAGGCGAGCGCGGAGGTCGCCGCCGACGGCGTAGCCCTTGAAGTACCAGGCGACGTGCTTGCGGATGTCGCGGCAGCCGCGCTCCTCGCTCTCGAAGAAGTCGACGAGCAGCTCCGCGTGGCGGCGGAACGCCTCGGCGACCTGTCCGAGCGAAGGGCGGAACCGCTCGTCGGAGCCGGCGAACGCGGCGGCGAGGTCGCCGAAGAGCCAGGGGCGCCCGAGGCAGCCGCGACCGACGACGACTCCGTCGCAGCCCGTCTCGGCCATCATCCGCAGCGCGTCCTCGGCCGACCAGATGTCGCCGTTGCCCAGCACGGGCACGCTCGTGACCGTCTCCTTGAGCGTGGCGATCGCCGACCAGTCGGCGTGCCCGCTGTAGAACTCGGAGGCGGTGCGCGCGTGCAGCGCGATCGACGCGACCCCGGCGCCCTCGGCGGCACGGGCGGCCTCGAGGTAGGTGAGGTGGTCCGGGTCGATGCCCTTGCGCATCTTGACGGTGAGCGGGACGTCGCCGGCGGCCTTCACGGCGCCCTCGACGATCTGCCGGAACAGCGGGAGCTTCCACGGCAGGGCCGCTCCCCCGCCCTTCCGGGTGACCTTGGGCACGGGGCAGCCGAAGTTGAGGTCGATGTGGTCGGCCCGGTCCTCGGCGACGAGCATGGTGACCGCCTCGGCGACGGTGACCGGGTCCACTCCGTAGAGCTGGATCGAGCGCACCGACTCGCTGGGGTGGTGGCGGATGAGGCGCATCGATTCCGGCGTGCGCTCGACGAGCGCGCGGGAGGTGATCATCTCGCTCACGTAGAGGCCGTTGCCGAACTCGCGGCAGAGGCGGCGGAACGCCGTGTTGGTGATGCCCGCCATGGGGGCGAGCACCACCGGCGCGTCGAGTTCGAGGGGGCCGATCCGGAGCGCCGGCGCGGTGCGCGCGGGCGGGGCGGCCGTGAGAGTGGAGGACATCGGTATCGATTCTCCCAGATCCTGTGTTGGGGAAGGCGGAGTGACGAGCGGAGAGGTGGAGAGATGAACGGGAGCACACCTGTGGAGGACGGTTCGCAGCGGCTGGAGGCGGACGCGTCCGCCCGCGGCCTTGCGGTCGAGATCGTGGAGAGGCCCGCTGCCGGCAGCCTGCACGAGGCGGCCGCGCTGCTCGGCATCGAGCCCGGCGACATCGTGAAGTCGCTCGTGGTGAAGCGCCACGACGGCGGCTACCTGTTCCCCCTCGTCCCCGGCGGGCGGCAGATCGCGTGGCCGAAGCTGCGCGCGGTGGTCGGAGTGAACAAGCTCCGCCTCCCGGACGAGACGGCCGCCCTCGAGGCGACCGGCTACCGGCGCGGCACCATTACCCCGATCGGCTCCACGACGGCCTGGCCGGTCTACGCCGACGAGCGGATCCTCGGCCGCCGCGTCGCGATGGGAGCCGGCGCCGACGGGCGCAGCGCCTTCGTCGACGCGGACGCCCTCGTGGCCGCCTACGGCGCGACCGTGGCCGACATCACCGTGGAGGAGCCTCCGCGCTGATCGGCGGCACCTCGGCCTGCGCTTCCGCGGCCTGCGGCACGGCGCAGACGCCGTCCTCGCACAGCGGCACGCCGGAGTCGCCCAGCATCTCGAACGGCCCGCTCACGCGACGGCCGCCCGCTGCTCCAGCACGTGCTCGAGGACCTCGGTGAACGCCGCCGGCTCCTGGGCGCCGGAGACGCCGAAGCGCCCGTCGAGGACGAAGAACGGCACCCCCGAGATCCCGTACTCGCGGGCCTGGGCGATGTCGGACTGCACCCGCCCGAGGTAGCGCCGGTCCTCGAGAGCGCGGCGCGTCTCCGCCGGGTCGAGCCCGACCTCGCCGGCGAGCGAGGCGAGCACCTCCGGATCGGCCAGGTCGCGGCCCTCGACGAAGTACGCGCTCAGGAGACGCTCGACGAGCTCGAGCTGCAGTCCGTTCTCCTTGGCGTGGTGGAGCGCCTGGTGGGCGGTGACCGTCTTGACGTGGCGCACCGACTCGAAGTGGTAGTCGAGGCCGACGCTCGCCGCGATCGCCGTGACGGAGTCGAGCATCTGCTGCGCCTGCACCTCCGGGATGCCCTTGTGCTCGGCGAGGAACGCCGCCTCTCCCCCGCGGTAGTCCTCCGGCGTGTCCGGCGAGAGCTCGAAGCTGCGGTACTCCACGACGACCTCCGGAGCCTCGGGGTGCGCGGCGCGGAAGGCCTCGAGCCCGCGCTCGAACCGGCGCTTCCCGATGTAGCACCAGGGGCAGGCGATGTCGGACCAGACGTCGACGGAGAGGGGGCTCGGCTCAGCACTCACTCCCAGGACAACGGAGGGGGCGCCCCGCTATTCCCGCAGCACGCGGACGAGCTCGTCCACGTCGGACTCGTCGTTCCAGAGGTGGAAGGCGATGCGGAGCCGGCCGCCGCGGCCCGAGACGCGCAGACCCGCAGCCTGCAGCAGCTCCAGGTCCGCTCCCCCCTCGTCCGGCCAGGACACGAGCGCCCGGTGCTGAGGCTCCCGGTCAAGCCGCTCGCACAGCAGGTCGCCGAGGCCGGAGGCGTGCGCCCAGACCGCGTCGAGGTCGAGCGAGCGGAACAGAGCGAGCGACGCCTCGGCGCCGGCGAACGCCTGCCAGGCCGGCGAGACGTCGAAGCGGCGGGCGTTCTCGGCCAGGTGCATGGCCGGTCCGTAGCAGGACGACCACACGTCCTCCCCCGAGTACCAGCCCGCCTGCACGGGGACGAGCTCGGCCGCGTAGGCGGGCGAGACGGTGAGGAACGCCACTCCGCGCGGCGAGCACAGCCACTTGTAGGCGTGGGTGAGGGTCGCGTCGAAGCGGGAGGCGTCGACCGGCAGGACGCCGACCGCCTGCGTGAGGTCGCACGCGGTCCGCACTCCGTGGCGCGCGGCCGCCTCGAGGACGGCGTCGAGATCGGCGAGCGCTCCGCTGCTGGACTGCACGGCGGAGAAGACGACGAGGTCGTCCCCGTCCTCGACGGAGTCGGCCAGCGCCTCGAGCGCGACGGAGCGCACGGTCACTCCGCGGTGCGCCTGGGCGAGGAAGGGGAACACGATGGAGGAGAAGTCGCCGTCCACGCAGAGCACGCGGGCCCCGTCGGGCAGCGAGGCGGCGAGCACGGCGGCCATGGCGGAGGTCTGCGAGCCGATCGCGACACGGTCGACCGGGACGCCGGCGATCGCGGCGAACGAGGCACGCGCGCGCTCGGCGACAACGCCGTAGGCGGCGGCCGTGCTCTCCCCGGACGACCAGCCGTCGAGGTCCGCCCGCAGCGCCTTGACGGTCTCCCGCGGCGGCAGGCCGAGGGTGCAGGCGTTGTGGTAGCCGCGGGCACCGGCGAAGCGCGCGCGCAGGTCGGCGGAGTTCGGCAGTGCGGTGCTCACCTCTCGAGGATGACGCTCCGGAGCCGGATCGCCAAGACCGGGGAGCGACCGGGCGCGTCGGCGCCGGGCCCGGTCAGCGGGCGGCGAGGGCGTGCGCCTGCTCGAGCACGGCGACGACCTCGCGGGCCTCGCGGACGTCGACCGGCGAGGGAGCGCCGTCCTGGAGGGACCGCGCGACCTGCTCGAGGAACGCGGCGTATCGTCCCCGCTCACTCGGCACGGGGTGTGCGCCGGAGTCGTCGACGAGGACGCCCCATCCCTCCGGCGCGACCTCGCCGAAGCCGTCGTCGTCCGGTCGGGCGCCGCCGGTGCGGAGCGCGGTCTCCTGCGGATCGAGACCGTCGACGCTGAAGGCGGCGCGGGTGCCGAGCACGCGGAAGCGGGGGCCGGTCGCCCGGGCGACGCGGCTCATGGTGAGGTGGGAGCGGACGCCGCTGTGATGCAGGAGCGAGACGAACGCGTCGTCTTCGCTCGCGGAGCCCTCATGGACGGTCCGGGTCTCGGCCGCCGTGACGACCGCCGGGCCGAACAGCAGCAGCGCCTGGTCGACCAGGTGGCTGCCGAGATCGAAGAGGATCCCGCCACCCTCGGCCGGACCCGTCTCGCTCTGCCACCGGCCCGTCTTCGGCGCGCTCCAGCGCTCGAAGGTCGACTCGAAGCGGAGGACCTCGCCGAGGACCCCTTCGCCCAGGAGGCGGCGGAGGGTGAGCAGATCGGCGTCCCAGCGCCGGTTCTGGAAGACGAAGACGGGCGCACCGCTCCGCTCGGAGGCGGCGATGATCGCGTCCGCGTCGGCCGTGCTCGGTGCGAAGGGCTTGTCGATCACGACCGCGACTCCGGCCTCGAGCACCCGGACGGCCTGCTCCCGGTGCACCGACGGCGGCGAGGCGAGCACGACCAGCTCCGGCCGCTCGGCGAGCACCGCGTCGAGGTCGGGCACGATCCGGGCCTCGGGATGCGCGGCGGAGGCCGCGGCCCTCCGACCGGCGTCGCGGGTGGAGACGGCGACGACCTCGAAAGCGGGATCCGCCGCGAGGAACGGACCGTGGAAGACGCTGCCCGCGAGCCCGAAGCCGACGATTCCGACCCGGATCACGAGGAGGCCCCCGGCACGTCGACCGCGCCGCCGAAGCGGCGGGAGCGGCCGGAGTAGTGATCGATCGCGTCCCAGAGGTCGGTCCGCGTGAAGTCCGGCCAGAGCCGGTCGAGGAACACCATCTCGGCGTAGGCGCTCTGCCAGAGCAGGAAGTTGCTGGTGCGCTGCTCGCCGGAGGAGCGCACGAAGAGGTCGACGTCCGGCATCTCCGGCACGTACAGCGCCTTGGCGATCGTCTTCTCGGAGATGCCGGAGGGCTTGAGCCGCCCCGCCTGGACCTCGGCGGCGAGCCGCTGCACCGCGTCGGCGATCTCGGTGCGCCCGCCGTAGTTGACGCACATGGTGAGCGTCAGCACGTCGTTGTCCGCGGTCATCCGCTCGGCGAACTGCAGCTCGTTGATCACCGACGCCCACAGGCGCGGCTTCCGGCCGGCCCAGCGGATGCGCACGCCCCACTCGTTGAGCTGATCGCGGCGGCGGTGCAGCACATCGCGGTTGAAGCCCATCAGGAAGCGCACCTCCTCGGGCGAGCGCTTCCAGTTCTCGGTCGAGAACGCGTAGACGCTGAGGTGCTTCACGCCGATCTGGATCGCTCCGGCCACGACGTCCAACAGCGCCGTCTCGCCGCGCTTGTGCCCCTCGATCCTCGTCAGGCCGCGGGAGTTCGCCCAGCGGCCGTTCCCGTCCATCACGATGGCGACGTGCCCTGGAACGGCCTTCCGCGGGATCGCAGGCGGGTGGATCCCGGTCCAGTCGAGGGGGCGGTACGGCTCGGCGTCCTTGTGGGTGAAGGGCTTCATCGGGTGACGTGCTCCAGGGATCTCAGACCGCGTTCGAGGTGGAACTGCGTGTAGGCGGCGACCACTCCGCTCGCCCGCGACCGCGTGGTCGGCTCGGTGGTCTCGGCGTGGGCCCAGTCTCCCGTGAGCAGCGCACCCAGCAGGACCACGACCTCCGGAGCGACCCGCGGTGCTCCGGGCGGCGTGCAGTCGGCGCAGACGACGCCTCCGAGCTGCACCACGACCGCGCCGTGGGGCCCGGGGGCGCCGCAGCGCGCGCAGTCCTCGAAGCTGGGCGCCCAGCCCGCGATCGAGAGCGCCCGCAGGAGGTAGGAGTCGAGCGTCAGCACCGGCTCGTGCTCGTGCTTCGAGAGCGATCGCAGGGCCCCGACGAGCAGCAGGTACTGCTGCAGGGAGGCGTCCGCGTCGGTGAGGCGGTCCGCCGTCTCGACCATCGCGCTCGCGGCCGTGTAGCTGTCGTAGTCGGCGGCGATCAGCGCACCGTAGGCCCCGAGCGACTCGGCCTGCGTGACGATGTCGAGGCTCCGGCCCTCGTAGAGCTGGAGGTCGGCGACCATGAACGGCTCGAGCCGCGAGCCGAACTTGGAGCCGGTCTTGCGCACGCCCTTCGCTACCGCGCGGATCTTGCCGTGGCTGCGCGAGAGCAGCGTCACGATGCGGTCGGCCTCGCCCAGCTTGTGCGTGCGGAGCACCACGGCTTCGTCGCGATAGGTGGGCATCCACCGATTATCCCCCCGACCCCCGACACCCGGCTGGCAGCCCGGCCGGAGCAGGGCCCGCGCCGTGGAACGATGTCCGGGTGGCAGCCTCCCTCTTCGAGATCCCGGCCTGGGCCGACCTGCTCGCGATCGCCATCGGCTGCCTCCAGGGCGCGATGTTCGCGGGCGAGTTCCGCGACCGCCGGATCGACCTGCTCGGCGTCACGATCATCGGCACGGCCACCGGCCTCGGCGGCGGCGTGCTCCGCGATCTGCTGCTCCAGACGCCTCTGGTGGCCCTGCACACCGACGCGTACCTGATCGTCGCGGTGACCGCCTCCCTGCTCGGGATGCTGCTCCAGCACCTGCTGAACCGGGTCGACGGGACGATCACCGCCCTCGACGCGCTGACCCTCGGGCTCTTCGGCGCGATCGGCACCACGAAGGCCCTGTCGCTCGGCGTGCCGGAGGTGCCGGCCGTGTTCGTCGGCACCGTCTCGGCCGTCGGCGGATCCGTCGTCCGAGACATCCTGCTGAACCGGCCGATCGCGCTGATGCACGTCGGCTCGCTCTATGCGGTCGCCGCCTCGGTGGGCACCGGCGTCCTGGTCCTCACGCTGCGCTTCGGAGTGACGATCGACTTCGCCGCGCCGCTCGCGGTGGGCGTGACCACGGTCATCCGCCTGCTCGCGGTCCGCTACGGCTGGAGCCTGCCCGAGCAGCGCGCGCTCAGCGGGGTGCCGCGCCTGCGCTGGCGCCGCCGGACCTAGCGGCGGCCGACCCGGACGCAGGGAGCGGAGTCCCGCGCGGTCCGCGCACGGGGATGCCGTGGGAGCCGCGACGCATCACGGCTCCCCCGGCGGGGATCGGGCCCGATCAGGCGGAGGCGCCGGCCAGCTCGCGGACCGGGACCTCCTCGCGCAGGGCGCGGTTGACGGCCGAGACGATGGCCTTGAGGGAGGCGGTCGAGATGTCGGCGTCCACGCCCACGCCCCACAGGGTGCGGCCGTTCACCGTGCACTCGACGTACGAGGCGGCCAGCGCGTCGCCGCCGGCGCTGAGCGCGTGCTCGACGTAGTCGAGGACCCGGACCTCGACGCCCTGCTGCTCCAGCACGGCCTCGAAAGCGTTGATCGGGCCGTTGCCCCGCGAGCTGGCCGAGACGCGCTCGTCGCCCACCCGGAGGACCGCGTCCAGCGCGATGCTGCCGCCCAGATCGCTCGACGTGTTCGTGCGCAGCAGCTCGAAGCGGCCCCACTTCTCGTCGGCGCGCTCGGCGGGCGCCGGCAGGTACTCGTCCTGGAACACCGTCCAGATCTGCTCGCTCGTGACCTCGCCGCCCTCGGCGTCGGTCTTGGCCTGCACGACGCCCGAGAACTCGATCTGCAGTCGGCGCGGCAGGTCGAGCGCGTGGTCCGTCTTCAGCAGGTACGCGACTCCGCCCTTGCCGGACTGCGAGTTGACGCGGATGACCGCCTCGTAGGAGCGGCCCAGGTCCTTCGGGTCCACCGGCAGGTAGGGCACGGCCCAGGTGAGCTCGTCGACGCTGCGGCCGGTCCGCTCGGCCTCGGCGTGCATCGCCTCGAAGCCCTTCTTGATGGCGTCCTGGTGCGAGCCGCTGAAGGCGGTGAAGACCAGGTCGCCCGCCCAGGGGCTGCGCTCGGGCACGGGCAGCTGGTTGCAGTACTCGGCGGTGCGCTTGATGCCGTCCATGTCGCTGAAGTCGATCTGCGGGTCGATCCCCTGGGTGAACAGGTTCACGCCCAGCGCGACCAGGTCGACGTTGCCGGTGCGCTCGCCGTTGCCGAAGAGGCAGCCCTCGATCCGGTCCGCGCCGGCCAGGTAGCCCAGCTCGGCGGCCGCCACGGCCGTGCCGCGGTCGTTGTGGGGGTGCAGCGACAGCACGATGTTCTCGCGCTGCGCGAGGTTGCGGCTCATCCACTCGATCGAGTCGGCGTAGACGTTCGGGGTGGCCATCTCGACGGTGGCGGGCAGGTTCAGGATGACCTTGCGCTCGGGAGTCGGCTCGAAGACCTCGACGACGCGATCGCAGATCTCGCGGGCGAAGTCGAGCTCGGTGCCGGTGTAGCTCTCGGGCGAGTACTCGTAGTAGACGGCCGTGCCGGGGACGGTCGACTCCATCTCGCGGCACTTGCGGGCGCCGGCCAGCGCGATGTCGATGATGCCCTGACGGTCCTTGCGGAACACGACCTCGCGCTGCAGCACGCTCGTGGAGTTGTAGAGGTGCACGATCGCCTGGCGCGCGCCGCGGATCGACTCGTAGGTGCGCTCGATCAGGTGGTCGCGGGCCTGGGTCAGCACCTGGATGGTGACGTCCTCGGGGATCGCGCCCTCCTCGATGAGGCTGCGCACGAAGTCGAAGTCGGTCTGGCTCGCGCTCGGGAACCCGACCTCGATCTCCTTGTAGCCCATCCGGACCAGCAGATCGAACATGATGCGCTTGCGCTCGGGGCTCATCGGGTCGATGAGCGCCTGGTTGCCGTCGCGGAGGTCCACGGCGCACCAGCGGGGCGCGGCGGTGATGCGCTTCGACGGCCAGGTGCGGTCGGGCAGGTCCACGGCGATCAGCTCGTGGAAGGGGCGGTACTTGCCGATCGGCATGGGCGACGGCTTCTGGTTGTTCAGCATGAGGTGCTCTCCCGGCGCAGTGGTGCGCACGTGTCTGTTCTCGCTCGTGACCGATCCCGCTCGCGTGCGGCTCCGCTGGTGGGCGGTGCCGGTCGGGCGGTCTCGCGGGGATCCGGATGCGGATCGACCTCGCGGGCGAGGGATGGTTCAGCCGACGACGGACTCCGCGACGAGGATGGCCTGAGGATCAGATCTCGTCGCGGCGGAGAAGGAGGAGCTGTCCGAAGCGCACCCGGTCAGGGTAGCACCGCCCCCGCGGCGCGTCACCCCGGCGTCCCGCGCTAGGAGACCAGGCCGTTCTCGTAGGCGTAGACCACCAGCTGCACGCGGTCGCGCAGGCCGAGCTTGCCGAGGGTGCGGCTGATGTGCGTCTTCACCGTCGCCTCGCTCAGGAACTCGGCGCGCGCGATCTCGGTGTTGCTCATCCCCCGCGCGGCCAGGTGGAAGATCTCGCGCTCGCGGTCGGTGAGGGTCGCGAAGGCGGGCGGGGTCTCCCGTCCGCTGCCCGCCGCTCCGAAGTGCTCGAAGAGCTCGCGGGTCGCGGAGGCGGCGACCACGGCGGTCCCCGCGTGCACGGTGCGGACGGAGGCGAGGAGGAAGCCGGGCTCCGTGTCCTTCAGGAGGAAGCCGCTCGCGCCCGCCCGGATGGCGCGCGCGGCCGCCTCGTCGAGGTCGAAGGTGGTCAGCACGAGAATGCGCGGAGGCTCGACCCGCCGCTCCTGCGCGTCCGCGAGGATCCGCCGGGTCGACTCGATCCCGTCGACGCCCGGCATCCGGATGTCCATCAGCACGACGTCGGGGGCCAGCCGCGCGACCAGCTCCGCGCCCTCCGCCCCGTCCGAGGCCTCCCCGACCACCTCGAGGTCGGGCTGCGAGCCGAGCAGCATGCGGATGCCGGCGCGGAAGAGGGCCTGGTCGTCGACGAGGACGAGGCGGATGGTGTCGGTCATGCGGGGCTGCCTCCGGAGGCGAGGGGTGGGGCGGTGCGGGCGAGGGACGGGGAGGAGGGCAGGCGCGCGTCGACGACGAAGTCGTCCCCGACCGGGCCGGCGGCGAGCACTCCCCCGACGAGCGCGGCGCGCTCGCGCATGCCGACCAGGCCGTGGCCCTCGCCCGGCAGGGAGTCGCGCTCGACGTCGGCGCACCGGGCGTTGCGCACGGTCAGGGCGAGCTCGCCGCCGTCCTGGCGCAGGGCGATGTCGAGCGGCGAGCCCGGGCGGCCGTGGCGGAGAGCGTTCGTGGTCGCCTCCTGGGCGATGCGGTACAGGGCCAGACCGACGGCGCGCGGCACCGCCTCCAGGTCGACGGCGAGCTCGGCGCGGACGGGGGCTCCCGCTCCGCCCACGCTGTCGAGGAGGGCCGGCAGGTCGCGGGCGCCGGGCTGCGGGCCGTCGCTCTGCGAGTGCCGCAGCTGGGCGAGGAGCACGCGCACGTCGCCGAGGGCGTCCCGGGCGACGGAGGAGATGGTCAGCAGCGCGGCGTCGGTCTGCTCGGGGCTGGTGGCGCCGAGGTAGCGCGCGCCGTCGGCCTGCGCGATCACGACGGCGAGGGAGTGGGCGACGACGTCGTGCATGTCGCGGGCGATCCGGTTGCGCTCCTCCACGGTGTCGAGCTCGCGCTGCGCCCGCGCGCGCTCCTGCTCGGCCTGCGCGCGCAGGGTCTGGCCCTCCCGCGCCCGGCGGACCGAGCGGGAGAGCAGTCCGATGGTCCAGGAGAGGCCGAGCGTCGCGAGGATCCCGCCGAAGGTGGCGCCGGCCGACAGCAGGCCGTCGTAGGCGCTCGCGACGAGGTCGAAGACGAGGACGAGGTAGACGACGGCGACCACGGCGCCGAGGACGGCCGACACCGCGCCCGCGATCCGCACCCGCCGCGACTCCGACGCGCCGGCGCCGAAGAGGACGGCCAGGATGGCCAGATCCGCGGGTCCGGGAGCGAGGCTCGCGCTCATCTGGAGGGCGGCACCGGCCCAGGCGATCGAGAGGGCGAGGACCGGGGACCGCCGGTGCAGCACCAGCGCGACCGCGAGCACGCCCGCGACCAGCAGCTGCATCGCGCCGTCCACCCCGGCGAACGGGAGGCCGGCGACGAGGAGGAGCACCAGCGCCTGACCACCGGCGACCCCCACCGCGAAGGGGTCCTGCGGACCGGCGACCCGGGTCAGCAGCGCGTCGATCCGATCGCCCGCGAGGACCGGCGCCCGCAGCGCGTTGAGGTACACGAGGACCTTCGCCGCACCGAGCACGGAGGCGACCGCGAGGGCGACCAGGGCGAGGACCACGAACTCCACGCGCGCCGGGAGCCCGGACGGATCGAGCGGGCCGGAGAGGCCGAGCGCGACGGTGACGCCGCCGATCCCGGCGAGGATCAGGCCGCCCGCGAGCGCCAGGGCACGGGTCCAGGGGCCCACCCGGCGGGTCGTCTGCCAGAGGACGACCAGGCCGACGAGCACCCCGTCGACGGGGACACCGCCGAGCAGGACGCCTCCGTCGGCGAGCGCGCCGACCGCGACGAGCGAGGGGGCGAGCGCGGGCAGGAATCCCGCGACGGCGAGGGCCAGCGCGAGCACGAGGCCGCCGGCGATCCGCTCGGTCGGAGTGACCCCGGTGAGCCCGAGCAGCAGGTGGAGGGCGGCGAGCAGCGCCCCGGCGATCGGCAGGGCCGCCGGTCGGTCGAGGAGGGCGCGCATGAGGACCACGCTACGGGTCCGCGCGCCCGGGGGCGTCGTCCTGGAGGGTGACCGCGGTCGTCCTCCGGCGTCAGAAGCCCAGGCGCCCCAGCAGCTTCGGGTCGCGCTGCCACTCCTTGGCGACCTTCACCCGGATGGAGAGGAACACGCGGCGGCCCAGCAGGCGCTCGATCTGCTCGCGGGAGACGGCTCCCACCTCGCGCAGGCGCTGGCCGCCCTTGCCGATGATGATGCCCTTCTGGCTGTCGCGCTCCACGAAGACGTTGGCGTAGATGTCGATCAGCGAGCCGTCCTCGCGCTCGACCATGTCGTCGAGCGTCACGGCGAGGGAGTGCGGCAGCTCGTCCGAGACGCCCTCGAGGGCGGCCTCGCGGATGAACTCGGCGATCCGCGAGGACAGGTCCTCGTCGGTCACCGCCTCCTCCGGGTAGAGGGCGGGCGAGACCGGCATCAGGCGCAGGAGCTCGACGGCCAGGACGTCCAGCTGCTCCTCGGTCACGGCCGAGATCGGCACGATCGTGTCCCACTCGCGCAGCTCCGAGACGGCGAGCAGCTGCTTCGCCACGGACTTCTTCGAGGAGAGGTCGACCTTCGAGACGATCGCGACCTTCCGGGCGCGCGGGAAGGAGTCGAGCTGCTCGTTGATGAAGCGGTCTCCGGGGCCGATCGGCTCGTCCGCCGGGAACAGCATCCCGATGACGTCGACGTCGCCGAGGGTCGAGGTGACGAGCGAGTTCAGCCGCTCGCCGAGAAGCGTGCGCGGCCGGTGGATGCCGGGGGTGTCGACGACGATCAGCTGGCCGTCGGTGCGGTGCACCACTCCGCGGATAGCGCGCCGCGTGGTCTGGGGCTTCGAGCTCGTGATGGCGATCTTCTCGCCGACGAGGGCGTTCGTGAGCGTCGACTTGCCCACGTTCGGGCGGCCGACGAAGGACACGAAGCCCGCCCGGTAGGGAGCGGCGGCGGGAGTGGTGTCGGTCATCGTGCGTCCTCGTGCTGATCGCCCGTGGCTCCGCGGGTGGGAGCCGTGCTCGGGCTGGGGGTGGTGGTGCCGCCGTCCGCGATGATCGCGACGGGGCCGGTGCCGGGCTCGCCGGCGGTGTCCAGATCGGGATCGCGGCGGACGATCACCGTGGAGATGGTCCCACGGCGCGGGTCCGCCTGCTCGGCCTCGAGCAGCACTCCGCCGATCCGCGCCGTCGCGCCGCGCTCGGGGAGGCGCCCGTAGGCCTTGGTCAGCAGTCCGCCGACCGAGTCGACGTCGTCGTCCTCGAGGTCGAGCTCGAACAGCTCGCCGAGCTCGTCCACCGGCAGGCGCGCCGAGACGCGGTAGACCCCGGGCGCCGTCTCCTCGAAGAGGTCGACCTCGCGGTCGTACTCGTCGGAGATGTCGCCGACGAGCTCCTCGATCAGGTCCTCCAGCGTCACCAGGCCCGCGATGCCGCCGTACTCGTCGACCACCATCGCGAGGTGGTTGGACTCGAGCTGCATCTGGCGGAGCAGCTCGTCGGCCTTCTTCGACTCGGGCACGAACAGCGCGGGGCGCGCGAGATCGGCGACCGTGTCGTCGTCGTCCGGCCGCTCGTAGGTGTGCCGGGCCACGTCGCGCAGGTAGAGCACGCCGAGGACGTCGTCGACGCCGTCGCCGATGACGGGGAGCCGGGAGATGCCGCGGCTCAGCAGGAGCCCCATGCCGGCGCCGACGGAGGAGGTCGCCTCGATCGTCACCATGTCGGTGCGGGGCACCATCACCTCGCGCACGAAGGTGTCGTTGAACTCGAAGATCGAGTGGATCAGCTCGCGGTCGTCCTGCTCGAGCACGTCCTGCTCCGTCGCCTCGTCGACCATGCTGAGCAGCTGCTCCTCGGAGGAGAACCCCGCCGAGCGCCCGGTCCCCGGCGTCACCCGGTTGCCGAGAGCCACGAGCCCGTGCGCGACCGGGCCCAGCGCGAGCCGGAGCACGTGCACGAGCGAGGCGCTGGTGGACAGGACCGCACGCGCGTTCGCGCGCCCGACGCTGCGGGGGCTGGAGCCGACCAGGACGAACGAGACCGCCGCCATGATCAGGACCGCCAGCAGGAGCGCGAGCCAGAGCTGCGGGACCTCGACGACCAGCACCGTGGTGACGAACACCGCGGCCGTCGTCTCGGCCGCGATCCGCGAGAAGTTGACGACGTTGACGTGGGCGCTCATGTCGCCCGCGATCGCGCGGAGAGCGCGGGCGCTGCGGGAGTGCTGGGCCATGTCGAGCAGGTCGCTGCGCGAGAGGACGCCGAGTGCGGCGTCGGTCGCGGCGAACCAGCCGCCGACGGCGACGAGCGCGAGGGCGGCGATGAGGAGCTGGAGAGTGGGCACGGCGCGCTCTAGCGGCGTCGCTCGCTGATGTGGAAGCCGACCAGGATGTCGCGCTGGATGCCGAACATCTCGCGCTCCTCCTCCGGCTCGGCGTGATCGAAGCCGAGCAGGTGCAGGAGCCCGTGGGCGGTCAGCAGCTGCAGCTCGTCGAGCACGGAGTGGCCGGCCGACTCGGCCTGGGACTGCGCGACCTGCGGGCAGAGCACGATGTCGCCGAGGAGCCCCGCGGGGGTCTGCTCGTCCTCGGTCCCGGGCCGCAGCTCGTCCATCGGGAAGCTGAGCACGTCGGTCGGCCCCGGCTCGTCCATCCACTGCACGTGCAGCTGCTCCATCGCGCCCTCGTCGACCAGCACGATCGCGAGCTCGGCGTCGGGGTGCACGTGGAGCGAGTCGAGCGCGTAGCCGGCGAGGCGCAGCAGGGCGGCCTCGTCGACGGGGACGCTCGACTCGTTGTTGATCTCGATGCTCACGGGGGCGGGTCTTCCTTCGGTTCGGGAGGGGCGGGCGGGCTCAGCCGCGCGGAGGCTGGCGGTCGCCGGGCGGGCGGGCGGCCTGGCCGCGGCGCTCGGCGCGGTTCGCGAACTCCCGGGCCTGCTCGCGCTCGAAGTGCTGCGCCTGCTTCTGCTGGTCGTACTCGGTGTACGCGTCCACGATGCGGCCGACCAGGCTGTGGCGCACCACGTCCTCGCTGGTCAGGCGCGAGAAGTGGATGTCGTCGATGCCGTCGAGCACGCGCGTCACGAGGCGGAGTCCGCTCGCGCCGGTCGGCAGGTCGACCTGGGTGATGTCGCCGGTGACGACCATCTTGGAGCCGAAGCCGAGGCGGGTGAGGAACATCTTCATCTGCTCGGGCGTCGTGTTCTGCGCCTCGTCGAGCACGACGAACGAGTTGTTGAGCGTGCGCCCGCGCATGTAGGCGAGCGGTGCGACCTCGATCGTGCCGGCCGCGAGCAGCTTCGGGACGATCTCTGGGTCCATCATCTCGTTCAGCGCGTCGTAGAGCGGGCGCAGGTACGGGTCGATCTTGTCGGTGAGCGAGCCTGGCAGGTAGCCCAGCCGCTCCCCCGCCTCGACCGCCGGGCGGGTCAGGATGATCCGCTCGACCTCCTTGCGCTGCAGCGACTGCACGGCCTTCGCCATCGCCAGGTAGGTCTTGCCGGTTCCGGCCGGGCCGATGCCGAAGACGATGGTGTTCTGATCGACCGCGTCGACGTACTCGCGCTGCCCGAGCGTCTTGGGCCTCACGCTCCGTCCGCGTGCCGTGAGGATGGCCTGGCCGAACGCCTCGGCCGGGCTCACCGGCCCGCCGTTCTGCAGGATGCGGGCGGACTCGCGCACGCCCTCCGGGTCGAGATCGTGCCCGCTCGCGGTCATGCGCACCAGTTCTTCCACCAGGCGCGTCGCCGCGGCGACGGGCTCGCGCTCGCCGTCGAGCGTCACCTCGTTGCCGCGCACGTGCACCCGGACATCGGGGAATCGTCCTTCGACCGCTCGGATGAGGCGGTCCTGGGGTCCGAGGAGGCGCACCATCGCGACTCCGTCGACGGCGACGACGCGCCGCGTCGTCTCGGACGCGTCCGCGCCGGGGGCGGGACGCTCGTCGGGGCTCGCGCCCGTGTTCTCAACCGGTGGCAAGGGAGCCTTCCGTCTGGTGGCCGCCCAGGACGTGGGCGTGCACGTGGAACACGGTCTGGCCCGCCTCTTCGCCGGAGTTGAAGACGAGGCGGAACTGACCGTTGCTGTGGGCGTCGGCGAGCGACTGGGCGACCTGCACCATCTCGGCGAGCAGGGCGGGATCGGCGGCGGCGAGGGCGGCGACCGTGGCGTGCTCCTGGGTCTTCGGGAAGACGAGGAGGTGGACGGGCGCCTTCGGCTCGATGTCGGTGATCGCGAGGATGCGCTCGTTCTCGAACACCACATCGGCCGGGATCTCGCCCTGGACGATTCGCGTGAAGACGGTGGGTTCGCTCATGCACCCATCTTAAACGGGGCCCGTGCGCGACGGGTGCCGCGTTCGCCCACGGCACCCTGCTCCGGCGCCCCGAGTCGGCTGTGGAGGAGCGTCACCAGCGGCCCAGGCGGGCCGAGAGGACGGCGATGGCGGCGGGACCTGCGGTCGAGGTGCGCAGGACGGAGTCGCCGAGCGCGACGGCCTCGGCGCCCGCCTCCGCGAGCAGCCGCAGCTCCTCCGGAGCGATGCCGCCCTCGGGCCCGACGACGAGCACCAGGTCGCGTCCGTCCGGGACCACCTGGGAGAGCCGCGCCTGCGCCGAGGGCTCGAGGACCAGCACGCGGGACGTCGCGGCGCGCGCGACGAGACCGCGCACCTGCTCGAGCGGCGCGATCTCGGGCACCCGGGGGCGCAGCGACTGCTTGCTCGCCTCGCGCACGATGGCGCGCCAGCGCTCGCGCCCCTTCTCCTCCTTCGGGCCGGACCACCGCGAGATCGACCGCGCGGCCTGCCACGGGACGACCTCGTCCACCCCGAGCTCGGTCGCCGCCTGCACGGCGAGCTCGTCGCGGTCGCCCTTCGCGAGGGCCTGCACGAGGACCAGGCGCGGGGACGGCACCGGGGACTCCTGCACCGACTCCACGACGAGCACCACTCGCGCCGGCTCCGCGCTCTCGACGACCGCGGTCGCGACGAGTCCGCGCCCATCCCCGACCCGGACGCTCTCGCCCGCGCGGATCCGGCTGACGGTCGCGGCGTGCCGTGCCTCCGCGCCGGTGAGCGCGAGCCGGCCCCCGACGATGAAGCCCTCGGAGTCCAGCGACTCGTCGATGTAGTGGTGCGCCACGGGCTCAGCCCAGGAAGCGGTCGCGGAGCTTGGAGAACAGGCCCTGCTGGAAGTGGGTCAGCGCGGGCTTCTGCGGCTTGTAGTGCTTCGCCAGCTCCTGGACCAGCTCCCGCTCGCGGTGGCCCAGCTTCGTCGGGGTGACGACCTGGATGCCGATGCGGAGGTCGCCGCGTCCGCTGCCGCGCAGGCGCGTGACTCCGCGTCCCTTGATCGTGACGATCTCGGTGCTCTGCGTGCCCGGCTTGATCTCGATCTCGATGTCCCCGTCGAGCGCCTTGAGCGACGCCGTGGAGCCGAGGATCGCGTCCGTCATCTGCACCTCGAGGGTGCAGAGAAGGTCGTCGCCGTTGCGGCTGAAGACGTCGTGGTGCTTGACCTTGATCTCGAGGTACAGGTCGCCGTTGGGGCCGCCGGCCGGGCCGACCTCGCCGCTGCCGGGCATCTGCAGGCGCAGGCCCGTGTCGACTCCCGCGGGGACGTCGACGGGGATGGTGCGGCGGGCGCGGACGCGTCCCTGGCCCTGGCAGGTGGAGCAGGGGGTCGCGATGACGGTGCCGTAGCCGCGGCAGGTGCCGCAGGGGCTGGCCGTCATCACATTGCCCAGGAGCGAGCGGACCGTGCGCTGGATCTGGCCGGAGCCGTGGCAGATGTCGCAGGTCACCGGCGAGGTGCCGGGCTGGCAGCACGAGCCCTGGCACGTCTCGCAGAGCACCGCCGTGTCGACCTCGAGGTCGCGGTGGGTGCCGAAGATGACCTCGTCGAGCGAGACCTCCACGCGCAGCAGGGCGTCCTGGCCGCGCTCGCGGCGGGAGCGCGGCCCGCGAGACGAGCCCTGCGCGCCCTGCCCGAAGAAGGTCTCGAAGATGTCGCCGAACCCGCCGAAGCCCTGGCCGCCGCCGCCGAAGCCCTCCTGGGGCCCGCGGTCGTACTGCGCCCGCTGCTGGGCGTCGCTCAGGACGTCGTAGGCGTGCGTGACGAGCTTGAAGCGCTCGGAGGCGTCCGCGCTCGGGTTGACGTCGGGGTGCAGCTCGCGGGCGAGTCGGCGGTACGCCTTCTTGATCTCGTCGGCGGAGGCGTCGCGGTCGACGCCCAGCACTTCGTAGTGATCGGCCACAGGTGGCTTCGTCCTTCGTTCGTGGGTCGGTGGGCCGGGCACGGCGCACCGACCCACGAACGAAGGACGAAGCCACCTGTGGCC
>NZ_PSTP01000016.1:0-67222 GCF_002930935.1 Rathayibacter sp. AY1A2
GGCGCCGCTCCCGGCCGGGACGGTGGCGCTGCTCCTCGGGAGTGGCGACGAAGACGTGTCCGGCGTCGCAGAGCCAGCACAGGTACACGTCGGCCGCGGGCGGGATCTGGCTGAGCACGATGCCCTCGTTGTACTCGGGCCGGTACTGCCGCACCAGGACGGGGTAGGACGCCCACGCCTCCCGGTAGGTGCCGACCGCGTAGGGGACGTCGGCGCCGCGCGAGAACCGCCGCCGCTGCCACCACCGCCCGATCGCCTCCGCCACCCTCCGCACGCTACGCGCGACCACCGACGCGGAAGCGGCGCCCGCATGCGCAGGCGGGATCTCGAGACGCCCTCCGGGCTGCTCGATCAGCATGAACGGCGGGCACTCCGCGGAGGGGAGCACGGAGCGGCCTCAGGCGGGAACGCGCTCGCGTGCGCGGCGGATCCCGAGACGCCCTGCGGGCTGCTCGATCAGCAGGCGCGGCGGAAGGGACCCTCCACCCGCGATGCTGTGCTCCCGGCCGACTAGGTGACGGCGGAGCCGTCCCTCACCTAGTGTGCGGAGTCCTGCTCGTCGATGTCCGCGATCTCGGCCTCGTCCGGCTTGAAGGTCAGCGAGAACATGGCGATCGCGACGAGCACGACGATGAAGGCGACGCCGAACGAGATGAGCGCGACGACCGGCTCGCGGGTCGAGAGCATGACGACCAGACCGACGAAGGCCGCCATCACCGCGGAGAAGCCGATGAGCTCGAGCGGGCGCAGGCGGTCCTTGCGGGTCGGCTGGAACGTGCGGGGCGTGAACTCGCCGGGGTCGCGCGCCGGGGCGGAGTCGGCGGCCGAGGCGCGGTCGGCGGGAGAGGCGGGGTCGGGCTGCTGGCCTTCGGCGGTCATCGGTCTCCTCCGGAGGTCGGTGTCGTGGGGGCGACGGGATCGTGTCCGGTGGCTGCGTCGGCGCCGGCGGCCCATTTGAGCGAGAACGCCGCGATGGCGAGGAACACGGCGACCATCACGGCGTAGGCGCCGAGGAGGCCGACGGTGACGACGGGGTGGGGCGGGAGGAGTCCGAAGGCGGCGCCGAGCAGCATCGTGCCGACGCCGACGATCACGGAGTCGCGGGCGGCGAGGCCCTGACCGCGGCGGCCGCTCGAGAACTCGAGGAAGCCGGAGAGCAGCGCCCAGCCGGCGACGAGGGCGACGAAGGAGAGCAGGTTGGCGACCGGGAGCGCGACGAGCGCCGCGACTCCGGCGACCAGGGTGAGCACCGCGGAGCCGAGGGCGAGCGGGCGGGCCCGGCCGCTCCAGCTGCGGAGCCCGAGGGCGAGCGAGACGGCGCCGGTCGCGATCGCGAAGCCGCCGAAGACGGCGAGGCCGAAGGCGGGCCCGTGGTCGGGCGAGAAGGTGACGACGCAGCCGGCGACCGCCGCGATCACGGCGCGCGCGAGGGGCAGGGTCCACAGGCGGCGGTCGGAGTCGGCGGCGATGGCCACGGTCGAGCCTCTCTGGGATGGAGGGAGAAGGCGTCCGGGAGCGGACGGCTGGGCGCGCGACGGCACGGCGACGCGGACTCCAGCGATTTTACGCTCCCGCGGCTCCGCCCAGGCCCGGAGCGGGGCCCGGGGCGCGATCCGGGGCGAAGTCGCAGGCGGCTCAGCCGAGCCAGACCTCCTCGACCCGCGGGAACACGGCGTCGGCGGAGAAGCGCTCGCGGAAGCGCGCCCCGGCCTTCTCGACGACCTCGGCCCGGGCGTCCTCGTCGGTGATGAGCTCGGTCAGCGCGGCGGCGAGGCCCTCGACGTCTCCGGGCGCGACAACGCGGCCGCAGCCGTCGCCGAGGACCTCGGGGATGCCGCCGACCGCGGTCGAGACGACGGCCGCGTCGCGGGCGAGGGCCTCGAGGATGAAGATCGGCATCGCCTCGTCGCGCGAGGGCAGGACGGCGATGGACGCCTCGTCGAGCAGGGCGAGCAGGCGGGCGTTCTCGAGCGAGCCGAGGAACTCGATCCCCGGGACGCCGCGGTCGACGACCTCCGGCTCGCGGATCGGACCGGCGACCAGCAGGCGCCAGCCCTCCTTGCCCTCGACCTGCGCCCACGCCTTCTGCAGCACGTCGACGCCCTTGCGGTGGCTGACGACGCCGCCGAAGACGACGGTGCGGGTCTTCTCGCGCGGGGTGCCCTGCTCGAGCGCGTTGGGCACGAGGTGCACGCGCTCGGCGGCGACGTAGCGGCGGCAGATCGCCGAGGTCTCCTCCGAGAGCGAGATGATCTCGTCCGCGCTGCGCAGCACGTCCTTCACCAGGCGCGGGTGCGCGGCGGTGAAGGCGGCGAACTCGCTGCCGTGCAGGTGGGCGACCGTGCGCAGGCCCAGGCGGTGCGCGAGGCGGAGGAGGGACCCCTCGCGGAGGAACGAGCCGCGCTCCGAGAGGTGGACGACGATCACGGCGCCGGGCTCGCGGCGCGCGATCGCGACGATGCGGGCGGCGGCGCCGGCGGCCAGGCGGGCCGCGGCGACGTGCTCGCCCGGAGCGGTGCGGGAGGAGATCACCCGGACGTCCGAGCGCTCGAACGGCCAGCGCAGGTACCCGTTGACGACCTGCGTCATGCCTCCGGGGACCTCTCCGCTGCGGCCGACGTGGTACACCCGCGTCTTCGGGCCGGCAGGGGCTGCCGCGGCGGCCGGGCGGCTGCGGGGCGGCACGGCGAGCAGCGCCTGGATGTCGTCGCGGACGCCGCGGAGGCGCCCGCGGGCGACGAGCAGCTTCTCGAGCAGCTCGCTCCGGCGGGCGACGACGGCGGAGAAGGTCTCGACGCCGGCGGCCGGGGTCGTCCGGGACATGTCGACCGTGACGTCGTGGATCCCGATGGTCTCGAAGTGGCGCGAGGCCTTCGTCGATCCGTCCATCTGCAGGCTCACCGGGGCCGCGCCCTCGGTGAACGCCATGATGATCACGTGCAGCCGGTCGCTCATCGCGACGCGGGCCGTGCGGTAGAGCTCGCGCAGCAGGATCTCGTGCTCGTCGTGGGTGTGCGCCGGATCCCAGTCGAGGATGTCCGCGTCGAGGTCGGCGGCGAGACGGCGGGAGCGCTCGGCGTCGACGGCGACCTGCGTGACGACGACGATGTCGAGGTCCTCGCGCTCGGCGAAGCCCTTGATCGCGGCCAGCCACTCCTGCTCGGGATAGGGGCGGGCGTCCACCTCGTGGTCCTCGCGGAGGGAGAGGACCAGAACGCGCCGCTCCTCGTCGGGCTGCGCGGCGAACGCGGTCAGCTCCGCGTCGCTCGAGCCCTCGCCGTAGCCGAGGTCGGGCATGGCGGCGCCGACGCGCATGTAGCCGGCCGTCTTGTCGTCGCGCCAGCGGGTGTAGCTCGAGAGCGCCATCGAGGGCCACATGATCGCGCGGGGCAGCGGGGCGAAGTTGCGGGTGCCCACGCCGGCGCGGATCACGCGGCCGCCGCCGAGGCGCACCAGGGCGATGCCCGGGAGCATCACGAGGTGCTCCTTCATCCCGATCAGGGTCAGCTGGATCTCTCCCGGCTTGAACACCGAGTTCGCCCGGCCGGCGAGGGCCTCGCGGGCGAGCGCCGCGTACCAGCGCAGGAGCGAGCGGTACACCGTGTCGTCCGGGCCCAGGCGCAGGCCGTCGTCGTAGCCCCACGGCGAGTGGCCCACGTAGACGTGGAGCGGACCCGACTCGCGGAGCCAGTCGAGGAGCTGGCGACGCAGGATGATGTCGCCGATGTTCTCGTACTGGCCGCGGCCGACGGCGAAGATCGATCGGGCAGGTGTCACGGGCGGGCCTTTCGGAGGGGTTCGCGTGGGGGTGACCGGTGCGGAGCGGGGAGCGTCGCGGGTCTCCCCGGTCGATCCTCCTGCCGCGCTGCCGTCGTGGGCCGGGCCGGCCGGGCTCCGCAGGAGCGGGCTCGGGGCCGATGGCGCCCCGGGCAGACTAGCGCAGGCGGGCTCGGCGGCTCGAGGAGGAGTGCTCGCGTCAACAGCCGTTGGTGACCAGGAAGGCCTTGAGGAAGGCGCCGGTCTGGTAGACGTACTGGTTCACCAGGTAGTCCAGGCCCATCGGCTCGCCCGAGGGCACCATCGAGAGCTCTCCGGAGTAGCAGCGCTCGATGATCATCTCGGCGCGCACGAGGTGGGAGGCGTTGGTGATCACGATGACGTGGTCCCAGCCGTACTGCTCGGCCATGTCGCGCAGCTGCCGGGCCTCTCCCTGGGTCGTGAGCGGGTCGGCGGAGTAGCAGAGGACGTCGCCGCCGGGCTCGTTGCACTTCTTGTACTTCTTGGCCTCGTAGGGAGCGTTCATCTCGCCGGGGCCGACCGAGAGCACCATCGTGTCCGTCGCTCCGGAGGTGATGATCCGGCGGGCGAACTCGACGCGCGCCCTCGTGGACGGGCCGAGCACGAAGACCGCGTCCGCCTGCTCGGGGATCGGGTCGATCGGGGGCGTGACGTAGAGCGGGATCCCGGCGCCGAAGGGGGCGAGGATCACGAGGGGGACGAGCAGGAGCCGTCCGATCACGGTGCGAGCGCGGACCCGGGGGCGCCTCGGGCGCTCCCGGGACGGCGGGGTGGACGGGCGGTCGCCGGTCGCGGTCGTGGCCGTGTCCATCGCGTCCTCCCTCTCGTCGGGACCGCCGCTCGCCCGCGGCGGGTGATCCGCGACGCGGGTGCGACGGCGATCACCAGTGGAGAGCCCATCATCGCAGTGTTTCGGCGCGGGGTCGGCCCGGTGAACGCCCGGTCAATTCTCTCGCCCAGCGGCCCGGCCCGGGGCCGTGTCCAGAGTCGCCGGGTAGGGTCGCCGTTCCTCGACCGACCAGCACTCCCCCTCGTCCATTCCGCGGACGGGCATCCCCGGAGTCCCCTCCCGATCCGACATCCGCCCTCCGATCCGTCGTCGACAGCGCGTGTGACCGTTCCGTGTACACGCATGCGCGGCGGTTCGCCAGTCCTTCAGCGGAATCGCTGATACAGGCCCGACCACCACGCCCGAATGGGGCACTACAACCTGAATCCGTCTCATCCAGCCATCAGTCGCAAGGCCCGTCTATAGCGTCGGGAGGACCAGCACCACCCCCTTGAGCAGCCCCCTCGAACCGCCCCCGACGCCCCCTCGAAGACCCGGAGCCGATCGTGAATCCTCAGACGACGCCAGACCCGACCCGCCCTCGCCGACGACGCGCACGCCTCTCCCTCACCACCGCTCTGATCGCCGCTCTCGGCATCCTGGTCGCCCCCCTCACGGCGCCCGCCGCCTCCGCGGCCACTCTCGACCCGGGCGCCGGGCAGAGCACGCGGATCCAGGAGACGAACTCCTCGCTGACCTACAGCGGCTCGTGGCGCACGATGACGGGCGGCGACAGCGGCGGCGGGATCAAGTTCCTCAACAGCACCGGCTCCGTCTCGTTCAGCTTCCGCGGCACCGGCTTCAGCTGGGTCAGCCGCACCACCGCCTCCGCCGGAATCGCCACCGTCACGGTCGACGGCGCGAGCACCTCGGTCGACCGGTACACGAAGACCACGGCGTACCAGGTCCCGGTGTTCACGAAGAAGGACCTCGCCGACACCGTCCACACGGTCAAGATCGCGTGGAGCGGCACGGCCAACAGCTCCGCGAGCGACAAGAACCTCGTCATCGACGCGTTCGACATCACCCGCGCGACTCCCGCCACCGAGGAGCCGACCGACGAGACCGGCGGCGGCGAGGACGACGGCCCCGTGCTCGACCCCTCCGGAGCGACCAGCCTCCTCGTGCAGGAGACCGACCCCGCGCTGCAGTACACCGGCTCGTGGAGATCGATGGCCGGCGGCGACAGCGGAGGCGGGATGAAGTACCTGACCTCCGCCGGATCGGTGAAGTTCACCTTCGTCGGCACGTCGTGGCGCTGGATCAGCCGGAAGACCTCCTCCTCCGGCATCGCCGCGGTCTCGGTCGACGGCGGACCCGTCACCAAGGTCGACCGCTACAGCTCGACCGCGCAGTACCAGGTGCCGGTCTACGAGACGACCGACCTCGCCGAGGGCACGCACACCGTGACCATCTCCTACACGGGGACGAAGAACTCCAAGTCGACCGACAAGAACCTGATCATCGACGCGTTCGTCCTCGCCGAGGACGGCCTCGCGACCGACGCCGTGGAGCTCTCCCCCCTGACCGACGGCTACACCGTCGCCTGGGACGCGCCCTTCAGCTCGCGGGTCGTCTCGTACGACGTGCACCGCTCGAACGAGGACGGCTCCGGCGACACGGTCGTCGGCACCGTCGCCGACCCGGTGCGCCAGTACCGCGACGAGACCGCCGAGGCGGGACGCGCCTACACGTACACCGTCACGGCGACCGACGACGCCGGCCGCGACTCGCGGCTGAAGGAGTCGGCCACCACCTCGGCCGACCTCCTCGCCTCCCGCGCCTCGCTGCTCGCGGCCTTCGACTGCCCCGCCGCCACCAAGACGGTGTCGACCTCGGCGCAGCTCGTCACGGCCCTGACCAACCCCTCCTCCGGCGACGTCATCCGCCTGGCCGACGGCGTCTACACCGGCAAGTTCGCCCTCCGCGGCACCGCCGCCCAGCCCGGCTCGATCTGGATCTGCGGCTCGCCCAACGCGGTCCTCACCTCCGGATCCACCTCGAGCGGCACCGCGCTCATCCTGAACACGGTGAGCGACGTGCACCTCGTGGGCTTCTCGGTCCGCAGCTCCTTCCAGGGCATCCAGGTGCTCGCCAGCAACGGCGTCCAGATGGCCGGCCTGACGGTGAGCGAGATCGGCTACGAGGCGGTCCACTTCCGCAACCAGACCACCGACTCCCTGATCGTCGGCAGCACCATCCGCCGCACCGGCCTCGTCTCCGCCAAGTACGGCGAGGGCGTCTACGTCGGCACCTCCGACCGCAACTGGTGCGAGTACAACAGCTGCAACCCTGACCGCACGGCCCGCATCACGGTCGTGGACAACGCGATCAGCGACACCGGCGCCGAGCCGATCGAGGCCAAGGAGGGCACCCTCGACGGCGACATCATCGGGAACACGGTCCTCGGCGGATCGCGGCTCGCCTCGGACGTCGTCTCGCTGATCCTGGTCTCGGGAAACAGCTGGCTGGCCGCGGGCAACTCCGCCGCGGGCACCACCACCTACGGCTACCAGGTGATCACCCGCGCCGACGGCTCGGGCAACGACAACACCATCAGCGGCAACCTCGCGCTGAAGACCAGCAACGCGGTGGTCTACCTCCACCAGCCGTCCAACTGGTCCACCAGCGGCAACACGCTGAGCTGCTCCAACTCCGGGAAGGACCTGATCGGGAACGTGGCCTGCACGCCGTGACCTGATCCGCTCCCCGCGCGCAGAACCGCCGCCGTCGTCCCCTCGACGGCGGCGGTTCTGCGTGTGCCCGCCTCCCGCCGACCACGCGGGAGTCGGCGGAGTCGCGCGCCAGTACGGCGACTTCTGCGGACTCGCGGGGTGAGCGGGCTCCCGGGAGCCGGTGAGGCACCTGGTCCGGCCACGGCGGGCGCTGGAGAGGGCTGGACGGGCCGGGCAGGTCCCGGGGAGTCGAGCGGGCCCGGACGGCGACGCCGCCTCCTGTCGAGTCCGCGGAAGTGGGCGGAGTCGCGCGCGAGTACTGCGACTTGAGGGGGCTCGCGGGGTGAGCGAGCTCCCGAAAGCCGGTGAGGCACGTGATCAGGCCACGGCGGGCGCTGGAGACGCTGAAAAGGGACGGACCGGTCGGCCGGGCCCCGGAGAGCCCGCGGGCCCGGACGGTGACGCCGCCTCCTGCCGAGACCGCGGAGGTGGGCGGAGTCGCGCGCGAGTACCGCGAGTTCTGCGGGCTCGCGGAGTGAACGGGCTCGCGGAGGGGTGGAGGGGGCTGGAGTGCCGGCCAGGCGTCGGAGGGGCCGGCTGGGCCCGGACAGAGGGCAAGCCGGGCCCCCACCGGGCACCGCGCAGTCCCCGGATGCGGAAGAGCGCACCGCGGCCGGGGCCGGGGTGCGCTCTTCCGCAGCGTGCGAGGACGCGATCAGACGATCGCGGGGGCCTTCTGCAGCTTGTGGCGGGCCAGGACGACCGCGCCGACCACGGGGGTGCCGGCGGTCTCGATCCAGTGCACGTCGGCGGCGGCCTGGGGCGAGTCGACCTTGCCCTCGATCAGGACGAGGACGGCTCCGTCGGCCACGCCGCGGAAGGTCGGCGACTGCTCGGTCGCGCCGAGGGTGCCGGTGACGATCAGGACGATGTCGTAGACCTTCTCGAGCTCCTCGACCAGCGCGCGGAGGGCGTCGGTCGGCATCGGCGTGCCGGCCTGGGCGCCGCCCGCGGGGAGCAGGTCGACGCGGTCGGTCGAGCGCTTGATGATCGCGTCGTCGAGCGAGGCGGCTCCGGCGAGCACCTCGCGCAGGCCCGGGCGTCCGCCCGAGGCGGAAGCGAGAGCCGAGCCCTCGGCGGTGCCGTCCACGATCACGACGGACGAGCCGAGCACGGCCAGCGCCTTGGCGAGCAGCACCGCGCTGGCGGTGTGCGGGGTCTTCTCGGACGCCGGGGCGATCGCGAAGGAGGAGTACGAGCGGGTGCGCGCGATGGCGGAGAGCTCGAACGCCACGGCCGAGTAGCGGGCCGGGATCTCGGTCGAGTTCAGCATCTCGTCGAGCTTGGTGGCCTTGACCGGGACGATGCCCAGCAGCGGCCGGTCGATCGCGGAGCGGACGTCGTCGCCGCTGCGGAGGCGGCGGTCGAGGGCGGTCATCACGATCGCCACTCCCACGCCGACCACGGCGCCGCCGAGGATGCCGAGCGCGAGCAGGACGAGGATGCCACCGGTGACCGGCAGCTCCGGCGGGAGCGCCTGGCTGAGCACCTGGAGCTGGATCTGCGGGACGGCGACGCCGTTCGTGGTGGTCGCCGGATCGGCGCCCTTCACGGCCGCGTCGAGCTGGGCGGCGACCGCGTTGGCGATGACCGCGGCCTGCTCGGGCGAGGGGTCGGTGGCCGAGATCGTGATGACCACGGACTCCGGCTCGGCGAGGACGGTCACGCGCTTGGCGAATTCCTCGATGGGCTCGTCGATGCCGAGGCCGTCGATGACGCCCTGCAGGACGGTGTCCGAGGTGCCGAGGGCGACGGAGGTGACCGTGGCCTGGGAGGCGGCGCTGTTGGCCGCGACCCGGTCCGCGGTCGAGAGGACTCCGGACGAGGAGACCGCGACGTACACGCGTGCGTCCGCCTTGTACTGCGGGAGGAGGACGGCGTTGAGTACCAGGGCCGCCACGGCGCCGAGCAGAGCGAAGGCGACGATGTAGACCCACCTCCGGCCGATGCCGGCGAACAGTCCGTTCAAGGTCATGGTGTGTGGTGTCCCTTTCGTCGACTGCACCGGAGTGCAGGGGGTCTGACTGTAGCGTCGTGATGTGTCGTCCGCGTTGCGCGGAACCGGCCGCGAGGTTTCGCGCGGGAGCGGTGGATCAGAGGTGGGCCTGCAGGAAGGCGAGGATCGCCTTCTTGTTGTTCGGGGTGTTGTTCTGGAGCCCGTGGTGGCCGGAGCCGTCCACGCCGACTTCGGACGCCACTCCGGCGTCCTGCAGGGCGACCTGCATCGCGTCGGCCTGCTCGACCGGGACGAGCTCGTCCTCGGAGGTCAGCCAGATCTGCGGGGCGTCCGTGGAGTCGACCGAGGTGATCGGCGACGCGGGGATGCTCTGCGGGCAGGTCGTCGAGTCGATCTCGTCGCAGTCCAGGTAGGAGAGGATCTGCTCCTTCGCCTCGGGCACCGGCGTGCCCAGCGACATCCCGGTCTCGGTCATGTCGGCGACCGCCGAGAAGGCGACGACCGTCTTGACCCGCGAGCCCTCGGTGAGGGAGCCCTCGCCGAGCGTGCCCATGGTCGCTCCGATGATCGCTCCGGCGGAGCTGCCCATCACGCCGATGCGGGCGGGGTCGAGGCCGAAGCGCGTGACCTGCGCGGGCTCGCGCAGCCACTCCACGGCGGCCTGCGCGTCCTCGATCTGGCCGGGGTACCGGCTGTCCTGGAGGAGGCGGTAGTCGACGGAGACCGAGACGAAGCCGCGCTCGGCGTAGTACTCGCAGAGCTCGGTCATCCCGCCCTCGTCGCGGGCGCCGTCGACGAACCCTCCGCCGTGCAGCATCAGCAGCGCGGGGCGGTCGGTGCCGCCCGCGGTGGGGAGGCAGGCGTCGGCCTTCAGCGAGACGCCGTCGACCGAGCGGTACTCGATCGCCTTCTCCGTCGTGAAGCCGTCGGGCGTGCGGACGGGCTCGGGCTGCGAGGAGCAGCCGGCCAGCCCGAGGGCGACGGCCACGACGGCCGCCAGGACTCCGGCTCTGCGTGCTCGTGTCGTCTTCACTCGTGGGACTCCGCTCTCTTCTTCTCGTAACTGGGGGAGGTGCCGGGCTCATCGGCCGGGACCGCGACGGGATCGGAGACGACTCCGGGGCCGCGCGCAGGGACGGGCACGGGCTTGCGCCGCTTGCCGGGGCCGCCGAGGGCGGCCGGGGGGACGTAGATCCACTTGACCTTCGAGAGGTAGCGGGTCACGAAGAGCGAGAGGACGACCGCGAGCACCATCACGACCAGCAGCAGCGGCACCTCGAAGCCGCCGATCTCGGAGCGGTCCTCGGGGAGGATCACCCGCAGGATCGTGATGGCGATCACGATGAAGTAGAGGTGCAGCAGGTAGATGTGCAGGCTGCGCTCGCCGCAGATCGTGAAGAAGTTCAGGAATCGCACTCGGGAGAGGGCCCGCGACACGAGGATGCCCATCGCGACGGCGGCCATCTGGCCGGCGAGGGCGAGGAACGGCACCCAGCGGATCGGGAAGAGGAAGAGCACCGCGCTCAGCACGACGAAGACCGGAGTGACGTAGAGGAACGCGCGGCTCCCCTTCTGCTCGACGAAGTCGATGATCCTCTTCGAGTAGAGCGTGCCCACCAGGAAGAAGACGAACAGGGCGCCGATGCGGTTCCAGCCCACGTTGGTCGTGTTGAGGAGACCGGTGGTGAACATCGTCCCCATCACCGCGGCGAGGGCGACCTGCACGCGGTGGTCGACCTTGCGCAGGAGCCACGCGCCGAGCGTGAAGAGGACGAGGCCGTAGATGAACCAGTAGCTGCTGCTGGGCCAGAAGAACAGCAGGAGCAGGTTGAGCGGGTCGGTCGCGGGGAGCTCGCCGAGTCCGCCGTTCGCGAGCGGCACGACCAGGTAGAAGGCCATGCGGATCACGGACCAGACCACGTAGAGCCAGAGCAGCGGGTACAGCCTGCGGCGCCAGAGGTCGCCGAAGCTCCAGGTGCGGATGCGCGAGCCGAAGAGACCGGACACCAGGAAGAAGAGGGGCATCGGGAACAGCTCGAACACGACCTTGATGCGGCCGAGAGTGTTCTCGACCCCTATGTCACCGAGGTACAACGACGTGTGGTAATACACGACCATCAGGATGGCGGCACCCTTGGCGAAATCCACCCATTCGCGTCGGGCCCCGCCCGTAGGCTTCAGCAGCTTCATTCTCTCCCCCTTGTGCCCGGTCGTACCGCTCGTGAATTCCATCCGAGGTGAACAAGGCTCAGAGAAGGACGCAGGCTCGGTCGCAGAAGGCGACCGAGGATCAAGACTAAGGGTGTATCGTCCGCGCCGCACATTCGACGGAATAGTGACGAGGACTCGATTGCCGGGAAGCGCACTCCGGCCTCTCCGCGCACCGGGGAGACGACGGTCACCGGCGTCCGTTCCCGGCGCTCATCGCCGCTCGGTAGAGCGCGGGCGCCGCGGCGGCGAGCCCGAAGAGGACGGAGCGCTTGAGGTCGCGCCGGCGCACGAGCGCGACCAGGTGCCGGAGCCCCGCCTCGTCGTGCGCGGCCCGCCAGAGCCGGTCGGCCTCCTCGGGGCTGTGCGCGCCCGAGGTGGCGTCCTTGAAGCGGGAGAGCAGGGAGAAGCGCGCGCGGTAGTAGGAGTAGTCCTGCGAGTCGAGGAGGCGCGGGTCGAGCCCGCGGGCCGTCCGCTCGATCACGGCGGCGAGCCCGGCGAGCGAGTCGGCGCGCTTCGCGCCCGAGCGGATGATCGAGCCCGAGCGGAGGCGGTACTCGTAGACGGAGTCGGGGACGACGACGACCTCGTCGGCCGCGGCGAGCAGCTGCGCGACCTGCGCCTGGTCCGAGTGCTGGCGGATCCGCGTGAACTCGATGCCGTCGAACAGCTCGCGGCGGAACAGCTTGTTCCAGAGGTGCCCGGTCAGCTCCCCGACCAGGAGCGCGGTGAAGGCGCCCCGGCCCGAGAGCGCGAGCGGGCCGCGCAGGGAGCCGACGGGCGTGGATCCGGTGGCGTCGACCGTGACCGCCTGGGCGACCACCACGTCGGCGCGGCCCGCCTCCCCCGCCGAGAGCATGGCCTCGACCGCGGTCTCCGGCCACTCGTCGTCGGCGTCGACCAGCCAGACCCACTCGCCGGCGGCCTCGCCGACGGCGCGCTCGCGAGCGGCGGCGACGCCCTGGTTCTCGTCCTGGCGGAGGTAGCGGATCCGCTCGTGCTCCTCGGCGAACGCGCGGCCGATCGCCTCGGTCCCGTCGGTCGAGGCGTCGTCGACCACGAGGATCTCGAGCTCGGCGTGGGTCTGCCGCAGCAGGCGCTCCAGGGCGGAGGCGAGGTGCGCCTCCTCCTGGTGCGCCGGGACCACCACCGAGACGAGGGTCACTTCTGCCCCACGACCCGGCGGAGCACCGTCTCGAGGTCGCGGCCGCTGGACTCCAGCGAGAAGCGGTCGAGCCAGCGGTCGATGCCGGTGATCTCGAGCTCGCTCGCGCGGATCAGCGCGTCGGCGAGGTCGGAGGCGGAGGGGGTGAGCGCGAGCTCGCCGGTCAGGCCGGGGACGATCGCGTCCGCGACTCCGAGCGCCCCGGACACGGCGACCGAGGGGACGCCGGCGGCGGCCGCCTCGACCAGCACGTTGCCGAAGCCCTCGCGCAGCGACGGGAGCAGCACGACGGCGTTCTCGTCGAAGTGGTGGAACCAGTCCTCGACCCAGCCCATGTCCTGGAAGTCCACGCCGCGCGCGGTCGCCTCCGCCTTCATGCTGCCGAGCAGCGGGCCGCCGCCGAAGGAGACGACCTTCGCGGGGATGCCGCGGCGCTCCAGCTCCTCGGCCGCGAGGATCGCGAGCTCGGGGCGCTTCTGGACGACGAGGCGGCAGGGCAGCACGATCTGCAGGCCCGCCGCAGTGCCGGGGGTGCGCGAGACCTGGCGGGAGCGGTCGACCTTGGCGGTCGCCGGGTTCGGCACGACGGTGCAGCGCTCGCCCGAGACGCCGAAGCCGGCGACGAGCTCGCCCGCGACGGGGTGCGAGATCGCGATGACGTGGTCGGCGCGGCGGTAGAGCGTCTTGGCGAGCCCGAGCTGCACCTTCTGGGTCCTCGAGAAGCCCGGGATGCCGAGCGAGACGAGGTTGCGCTCGCTCACGATGGTCTTCGGGCGGTCCGCCTTCGCGGTCATCTCGGCCGAGGCCAGGAGCACGATGTTCGGGTAGCCCTGCAGGGCGACCGCGACGTCGGGGGTGCGGCGGCGGAACAGCTCCTTGAGCATCCGCGCCTTGCCGACGTGGCCCTTGCCCTCGCCGATACGGTGCAGCACCGCGCCCTCGGGGAGGTACTCGTCGGTGCCCTTCACCGAGGTGGTGACGACGTCGACGTGGTGGCCCTGCTCGAGGAGCCAGCCCATCCAGGTGCGGGCGACGAACTCGGCCCCGCCGCCGTGCAGCGACGTGACGACGAACATGATCCGCATGCGCGGTCCCTTCTCCTGCGCCGCGCTCATCGCACGACCTCCGCGCCGAGGCCGCGGGTGTTGAGCGCCGAGAGGCGGCGCACCTCGGGCATGGCCGCGTCGATGGTGGCGCGCACGCCGCCGTCGCCCGGCTCCGCGAGGATGCGGTCGATCACCGGGAGGACGCGGTCGGCGAAGCCGGGGACCGGCTCGACGCACAGCTGCGGCAGGCCGATGAGGCGCATGATGCCCTCGACCTTGCCCTGGGTGGCGAGGGTGATCGCGGGGACGCCGAGCGAGAGCGACATGATCGCGAGGTGCATGCGGCCGGTGACGGTCAGCAGGGCGTCCTCGGCGAGGCCGCGGATCTCGGCGGGCATGAGCACGCGGTCGACGACGGTGACGCCCTCGGATCCCACGCGCTCGGCGACCGCGCGAACGGCCACCTTGTCGTCGCCGATGGGGCGGGAGACGTGCGGGAGGAGCACGACATGCACGCCGGCGGCGCGGAGGCGGTCGACGATGCGCTCGTACTCCGGCACCTGGTCGACCATGCCGGCGACGAGGGCGCTCGCGTTCACGAGAGCGAAGGGGACGCCCTCGGGCAGCCCCAGCCCCTCGCGGAAGCTGCGGTCGCGGGTGCGCGCCGAGAAGACGATGTCCGTGACCTCCTCGACGCGCTGCACGCCGATGCTCCGGGCGCGCTCCGCCGAGAGCGGATCGCGGAGCATCGGGACGACGCCGGCGCGGGAGGCGGCGATCAGGGAGCGGCGGGCGGCGAGGCGGGCCGCCGCGTTCCAGGAGAAGCCGAGGATGCGCGTGGGCACCCCTGCCTCGGCGGCCGCCTGCGCGAGCAGGGAGCGGCGGACCGAGCCGCGGAGGCTGTACTTGCCGTCCATCATGTCGGCGCCGACGACCGAGACCGAGCGGGCGCGGCGGATCAGCGCGGCGTAGGCGCGGAGGTCGGCGGCGTGCGCGTCGCCCACTCCGTAGACCAGGTGCGGGAGCTCGACGACCTCGACCCGGTCGGCCTGCTCCTCGGGGATCACGACGTCGCCGGCGTAGCGCTGGACGACCACGACGGGACCGGTGGTGTTCTCGAGGAACGCCTCCAGCATCGCCTGGTCGCCGATGTTGCCGCTGCCGGGAGCGGCGATCACGAGGTGCGACTCGGGCTCTGGTCGGAGGTCCGCGAGGGCGGCGCGGAGCACCGCCGCGTCGCGGCGGGCGGGCAGGCGGGTCGTCGTGACGAAGTCCTTCTTCCAGGACTTGACGACGCCGAGCTTGAGTTTCATCGATCTCTTTCGGTGGGGGGAACGGCGGCGGGAGGCCGCTCGGAGTCGGGGGTGCCGGCCGTGACGGCTCCGTCGACCAGCGCGCTGTCGCCGGTGGGGCTGGTGGCGTCGACCGTGGCCGGGGCGGGAGCGGCGGCCGGGCGGCTGCGGCGGAAGTGGCGGCGCAGGTCGGCGAGGCCGAGGATCTGGCGGCGGAACGCGGGGAGGATCAGCATCCAGAGCCCGACCCCGACCAGGACGGCGGCACCGCCCACGAGGAGGCGGAGGACGGGCTGGTCGGCGGCGATCCAGACGGTGGAGAAGAAGGAGCCCACCGTGATCGAGCCGAACGCGATGCCGCTGCGGAGGCCGTTGGTGAACATCTCGCGGGCGGGGGCGTCGGAGGTGCGGCCGATCCAGATCAGCGCGATCGGCCAGGTGAGGGCGAGCGAGCCGGCGTACGCGACCGCGACGCCCGTCACTCCCCAGTTGGAGCCGAGCAGGATCAGGACGACCATCAGCGGGCGGGTCGCCAGGCTGTACCAGACGCTCTGGCGCACGAGGCCCTTGGAGAGGAACACCCACCAGGAGCAGTACGCCGTGGCCTGGAAGAACCCGGCCACGAGCAGGATCTGGAAGATCGGGACCGAGGCGAGCCAGCGCTCCCCCAGCAGGATCCGGATGACCGAGTCGGACTGGGAGCCGAGGACGGCGAGCACGAGGCCCATCACCGTCAGCATCGCCGACTGGCCGAAGAGGATGAACGTGCGGAACCGCTCGCGCTCGTCCTGCAGCTTGGAGAGCACGGGCAGGGCGACGCGCTGCGCCGGGGCGTTCAGCTGCTGCAGCGGCAGCATCATCAGCTGGAACGCGCGGTTGTAGAGGCCCAGGTCGACCGGGCCGAAGCGCGCGCCGATGATGACGGAGTCGACGTTCTTGCTCGCGTAGGTCAGCGCCTGGGTCGCGAAGACGCCGCCTCCGTAGCGGAGGAAGTGGCCCATCGCCTCGCCGCGGCGGTAGCGGCCGGGACGCCAGCCCGTGATGAAGACCAGCATCAGCACGCCGATGAGCGGCTGCACGACCTGGCTCGCGGCCAGCGCCCAGTAGCCGGCGCCGCCGAGCGCCATCAGCACGCCGACCACGAGGCCCAGCACCTGGCCGACGATGTCGACCAGGGTGAGCTTCACGAAGCGGAGGTGCCGGGCGAGGTCGGCGCGGAACTGCGTCGAGATCCCGTTGAGGAGGAACGTCGAGGAGAGCACGACGGTCAGCAGCTGGAGCCGGTCGTCGCCGTAGAGGGCGGCGATCGGCCAGGAGGCCGCGATGACCAGCAGGGTGAGGGTGAGGCCGATGCCCGCGTTCATCCAGAACAGGTTGCTCTTCTGGCCCGGCGTGATCTCCTTCGCCTGGATGGCGGCGGAGGAGAGGCCGAAGTCGCGGAAGATCTCGCCGATGCCGATGATCGCCGTGACCATCGCGAGCAGGCCGTAGTCGGCCGGCGCGAGCAGGCGCGCGAGGACGACGATGCTGCCCAGCTGGACGGCGATGCGGATCGCCTGCCCGCCGATGGTGACGGCGGCGCCGCGGCTCGCGGAGCGGCCGAGGCTCGGAGACGGCTTCTGCGTGGTCCCGGTCATCGGGTCGAGCCCTTCTTGGTGGCGATCGCGCCCTCGTAGGCCTTCTTGAGCTGGAGTCCGAGCACGTCCCAGTCGCGACCGGAGAGGGCGGGGAGCCCCTCCGTCGGACGGGTGCGCGTGCGCTCGAGCGCGGAGGTGATCAGCTCGGGCGTGAGATCGCCGTCGTACTCGATCACCCAGTCGCTGCCGACCTCCTCGGCCAGGGCCGTGTTGGTGGGCGTGCGCGGCACCAGGATCGGCCGGCCGAGCGAGAGGGCGACCAGGATCGAGCCGGAGTTGTGCATCTCGCGGTAGGGCAGGACGATCAGCTCGGCCCGGCCGATCTCGTCGACCATCTCGGCGTCGTCGACCCGGCGGAGCGTGGTGCGCACCCGGGTGTCGCGGGCGGCCCGCTCCTCGACCAGCTCGCGCTGGCCCGTGCTGGGGCTGCCGACCACGTGCAGGGAGAGGGAGTCGTCCTCCACGCCGCGGAACACGTCGATCAGCTCGACGACGCCCTTGTACGGGCGGATGATGCCGAAGTAGAGGACGCGGCCGTGCTCGCGCTCGGGCAGCGGGTGCTGGGCGAACTGGTCGCGGTAGTGCCCGTGCAGCACGGTGACGGCGGGCGCCCGGCCGGGAGTGACGGTCGTGGGGTTCAGGCGGACGAACAGGTCGGTCGCGCGGTCGATCCGGGCCAGCGAGCGGCGCTCGGCGGCGGGACCGAGCTCGTGCGGGTGCAGGTTGTGCACCGTGCGCACGAGCGGGATGCGCTGGAGTGCGAGGCGCACGAGCAGCACGTCGAGGGCGCGGCGGCGGAGGAAGCGGTGCAGCGGGCTGCGGCCGCGGATCATCAGCTCGGGCCAGTGCACGTGCAGCACGTCGTAGTCGGCGAGCAGGGCGCTGCGCCAGGAGAAGAACAGCAGCTCGACGCCGGGCGCGAGGCCGTCGACGATCGAGTCGACGTACTGCGTGGTCGAGTCCGGCGGCGCGAGCGACTGCTGGACGACGAGCGCGGCCGGCGACGAGTCGTTCCTGCGGGAGCGGCGGCTCACCGGTCGCCCCGCATCCCGACGGCCATCGGCGCGTCGAAGATCCGCGCCCCGAGAGGCTGGCGCATCCGGATGCCCTTCGAGAAGTCGGGGACGTGCACCGGGTTCAGGCAGATGATGACGAGGAAGCCCAGGAGCAGGTGGCTGGGGCGGACCGCGTCGATGGCGTTGTAGCCGGCGAGGCAGACCATGAAGCCGAGCAGGCCCGCCGCAGGACCGACGTCGCGACGGCTGAGCGTGGCGCCGAACATCGCGGCCACCATGATCACGAAGAGCAGCAGGCCGGGGATGCCGACGCTGATCAGCAGCTGCAGGAACGAGTTCTCGATGACGACGTCCGAGAACCGCCTGCCGCTGATGCCGGACGTCGCCGCTCCGGAGCCGAGCCAGTGCGTGAGCTCGGCCGCCTTCAGCGACACGGTCACCGCGAGGTCGCGGGCGCCGGCCGAGATGGAGGCGTCGAGGTTGTTGTTGCGGGCGGTGACGGGCTCGAAGTTCAGGACTCCGACACCCGCGACGAGCCCGGCGATCAGGATCGAGCCGGGCCGGAGCAGCGAGCGGTTCGGGTTGAGGAAGCCCACGGCGACGAGCGCGACGATGACCGCGACGGCGATGGCCGCCATCGGTCCGCGCGAGACGGTCGCGACGACGCCGCCCGAGGCCAAGATGCCCAGCAGCAGGTCCGACTTGCGGGAGCCCTGGAGCCAGGAGCCGAACGCGAGACCGGCGCCCACGGTGAGGAAGGTGCCGGCGAGCAGCGGGTGGCCGAAGGTGATCTCGGCGCGGTAGAGCGACCAGTGCTGGTCCTGCTCGTAGCCGAGGGCACCGTAGACGGCACCGAGGATCGGGGAGCTCTGCGCGACCAGCTCGAGGGCGGCGTAGAGGGCGAGCAGCCCGGAGAGGATCACCCACGTCTTGCGCAGCAGCACGGCCTCGCGCTGGGCGTCGAAGACGAGCATCGGCACGCCCACGCAGATCGCGAAGCTGAACAGCCACGAGACGCCCTCGCTCGCGAAGGAGCTGCGCACGGTCGCGACGGCCGACCAGAGCATGAGGGCGATGAACGCGAGGATCACCACGGCCCGCCACGGGGAGAGCACGAGCTCGCGGGTCCACGCCTTGACGGGGGCGCGCCACAGCTCGGGAGCGAGCCCGCGCCGGATCGCCCAGATCACGAGGATGACCGCCCAGAGCGTCATGCGGAACGTCAGGGTCGAGGGGGTGAGCGGCGTCGGGACGAGCGCGAAGAACGCGAGCGCCATCGCCGGCAGCCAGTGCGCGGGGACCCGCAGCAGAACGTAGGCGCCGACGATGCCGCCGACTCCGGCGGCGATCACCAGGAGGCCGGTGGCCGGCTCCCGGGTCGAGAAGATGTACCCCATCCCGAGGACGATCACCAGGGCGACCGAGAAGAGCGCGCCGACGAGGAGTCGTCGCGGGAGGATGTCGATCACGTCAGGGAGTCCTTCTGGCGTCGGAGCGGAGTGGTGGAGGAGGGGGCGGGCGGTGCGGCGCTCACGGGAGTGGTCCCGTCGGCCTCGATGAGGATCGCGATGCCCTCGCGAGCCGCCTCTCGGCGGCTGGGACGCCTGCGATGCCGTGCCCTCCTCCTCCACTGCTCGACCCTGGCGCCGACCCCCGGGGAAGAGGGGTCGCGTCGGTCCTGCCGCGGATCAGGCGGGGCCCTCCTGGAGCCAGCGGCGGAAGGTCTGAACCATGTCGTTGTTCGTGAAGGGGGGCACGACGTGACCGAACTGGCCCCCGTCACCGGAGTGGTACGCGATGGTCGTCTCTCGCGCGACGGGCTGAGCGAGGCGGCGCAGCCGTCCGCCGTGGAGCTCGGCCGGCACGAGAGTGTCGGCCGAACCGGCGGTGATCCGCAGGCGCGTGCCCGTCCAGAGGGACTGCGGCAGGCGCGACGGGTTGCCCGCGCGCAGTGCGTTCACGTTGCCGCCGTACGCAGCGAGGACGCGGCCGGGGTCGCGCGCTTCGGTATCCTCGATGTTGTAGACGCCGCTGGCGTGGTAGGCGCCGTAGATGTTCGGGACCAGACGGTTCGCGTAGGCCCAGCAGAGCAGAGCGCCGCCGCCGGAATTCGAACGGAGGAAGCTCGCGCGGATCGACCACTGGCTCGTCACCCACTCGACGGCAGCCTTCTGAGCGGCGAGTGCGGGGGCGCTCGTGTAAGCGCTGCTGCCGCTGTACTGCGGGCAGATGCTGACGAATCCCTGGTCCACGAGCTTTTCGGCAGAGTTCTTGTAGGCGCCGGAGAGCGCCTTCCAGTCGCTCCCGCTCGCGTGGTAGTACCAGACGACCGGCACCGAGAGGTTCTTGCCCGGCACAGCGCTGTGCGGCACGAAGAGGCGCGCGGGATCGTTGCCGATCTTCACGTCGATGACCTCGTACGGCTTGCCGCCGGACTCTGAGCGGACGGTGTCGAGGCGCGAGACCTCGCCCGGGAGCCTCGGGATCACGCTGTAGTTCGGCGCGGCGAGCGCCGGGGTCGCCACCAGCGCGGAGGCGGTCGCGGCGGCTCCGACAGCGGAGGCGGCGAGCAGGAGGCGGCGCGAGAGGCCGCGCGGGGTGTCAGTCATATCGAGAATCCTTCGGAGCTTTCGCCATCAGTGTCGAGTCGGCCGACCATTCCGAATTCGACGCACATGAAGTGACGTCCGGCCCCCCAACCCATTCGAGAGTGTACGGGCCGCGGATGACGCGTGGATGTCGTTCTCATCACGTCTTGTCGCTCGGGCGGGGATCAGCGGGAGGAGGGGAAGAGTCGGCGGGAGAGGCTCGAGGACTTCTCGGCCGTCTCGTGCACCACGAAGGGCACGGCGGAATCGGCGGAGACGACCCGCCTCGCCGCGGCGAGTTCGAGCGTCTCGCGGGAGAGGCCCTCGATGTCGACGGTGACCGCGAGGCCGGAGTCGGCCAGGCGCGTGGCGATCTGCACCTGGTGGTCGTCGACGTGCTCGCCGAACGAGGCGCGGCGCGGGACCAGGATCGGCACCCGGCCCTGCTCGATGGCGCTGAGCGCGGTGCCCACTCCCCCGTGCGCGATGACGACGTCGGCCGCCTTCATCGCGGCGTTGAGCTCGTCGTGCGGCACGGAGTGGCGGCCGTCGATCCCGAGCCCGGAGACGTCGTTCGCTCCGGTCTGCCAGAGCACCTCCACGCCCTCGAGCAGCGGCGCGAGCGCGGCGAAGAAGCGGGGGAACGGGTAGCCGTCCTGCGTGCCGACCGAGACCACGGCGCGGCGGATCGGCTGCGGGACGACGTCCTCGACGCGGTAGGTGTCGAAGATCGAGCCGCCGAAGCTCCAGCGGTCGTCGGCCCAGGAGCGGTACTGGGTGTAGGTCGAGACGGCGGGGACCCGGGCGAGGATCCGACCGGTCATCGACGGGCCGAGCACGCGGGCGGCGCTCTCGATGTAGTGCGCGGGGATGCCGCGCGAGGCCGCGAGCGGCAGGAAGGAGAGGGCGGGGCTGGCGCCGGTGCTGAAGACGGCGTCGAAGGACCCGCGGGCCAGCAGGGAGCGGCCGATCATCGCGTTGCGGAGCACCGGCACCACGGCGCGGGGCGGCGGATCGGCGAGGTGGGTCACGCGCCGGTCGGCGAGGAGGGTGCGGCTGAGGGCGCTGTCGACGGTCGCCCAGTGCTGCTCCTCCGGGTCGACTCCGAGGAGCCCCGAGAGGGCGAACATCTCCTTGAGATGCCCGCCGCCGGAGCAGACGAAGAGATACGAAGCCATACGCGCCTTCACTGGTGATGATCGAGATAACAGGCGTGTGGATGATCGATCGTCCGCCGAGAACGACCCCCCGGTCCCTGGTGCAGAAGTCGCCCGATCATAGCAGGGAGGATCTCCGAGGGGCACTTCTCTGAGAGAACTGTTCACCTCGCCGGAAAGCGATAGGGGCTCATTCGACAGGCGATATCCGCTCACTTCTCCGGAGGGTGGAAAGCGATATCCGCTCGACTCGGGGATGACCGGGAACGTCGCTCGGCACCCCGATAGCGGACCGGCCGATTCCCGTCGATCACCTGCACCGCACGGGCCGCGCGCGTAGCGTCGGACCACCGGCGCAGAGGCCGGTCGACCCAGGAGGAGCGCCATGAGCGACAACGAGCAGAACAGCCCCGTGATGGACGGAGCCGAGGACGCCAGCAACGACGAGAAGCTCGGCGGCCTGATCGACCAGGTCGAGCACGACCACGGAGCCGAGGGCGCCGGCGCGATGGCCGACGCGCTCCGCGACCGCGCCGACGAGACCGACACCGAGATCACCGAGGAGTCGGACGCGTCCGGCCCGGTCGAGGACAGCGGCACCGCCCAGGTCTGAGCGACGGGGCCCGGAGGACGACTCCGGGCCCCGCTCCCTGATCGCTGGGGAGAGCGGTGGGCCCTCCGGATCGCTCGTCAGAGCGGCCCGGCGAGCGCCGCCCGATGTGCACCGGAGCGGCCCGGTGAGCGCCGCCCCACCCCCAAAGCCCTGTTTGACGGTGCGGGAGCCGCCGGTCACCATGGCCGCATGTCCTCTCTCGACGAGCTGCGCGCCACCGCGCATCCGATCCGCCTCCGTCTGCTGTCCCTGGTGACGGGAGCGGCGATGAGCGCCGCGGAGGCCGCCCGCGAGCTGCAGCTGTCGCAGGCGACGGCGAGCTACCACTTCCGCGTGCTGGAGCGCGCCGGGCTCGTGGCCGTCGTCGAGACCGTGCGCCTGCGGGGCGGCGAGGCGAAGAGGTACCGGCACGAGGCCTCCGGAAGGCCCTTCGACGTGACCGCGTCAGTGGACGCCGGGCCGGAGGAGGAGCGGGACCTGCACCTCGAGGCCCTGATCGAGGAGCTCCGGCGGCGCTCGTCGAGCCGGGCGGACGGTCCTCAGCTCTCGACGGACGCGGAGCTCTGGGTCGACCCCGAGGCCTGGCGGCGGGTGGTGCGGCACGTCGGGGAGGCGTCCGCGCTGCTGCACGCGGCGGCCCGGCCGCCGAGGACCCCCGGGACCGCGCCGGTGTCGATGACGACCGCCATGTTCCCGCTCCGCCGGCCGTGACCCGCGACGGGCGCGGGCCGCTGGCGCACGGGCCTCTCGCGCACGGCCCCTTCCGCTGGCTCCTCGCCGCCCGCACGACCGGGGTCCTCGGCAACGCCGTCGCTCCGATCGCCCTGGCCTTCGCCGTGCTGGACCTGACGGGCTCGCCGACGGACCTCGGACTCGTCGTCGCCGCGCGCTCCCTCGCCAACGTCGCCGTCCTGCTGCTCGGCGGCGTCCTCGCCGACCGGCTCTCCCGCTCCGTGATCCTCGTCGGCACCTCGCTCGCGGCGGCGGCCACTCAGGCCGCGGTCGCCGTGACGGTGATCACGGGGACGGCGACCGTCCTGGCCCTGGTCGTGCTCAGCGTGCTCAACGGCGCCGTCGCGGCGATGAGCCTGCCCGCAGCGGCCGCCCTCGTCCCCGAGACGGTGCCGGTCGGCGAGCTCCGCCCGGCCAACGCCCTGCTCCGCCTGGGCCTGAACGCCGGGAGCATCGTCGGCGCCTCAGGCGGGGCCGCGCTCGTCGCACTGGTGGGTCCCGGGTGGGGGCTGGCGGTCGACGCCGCGGGCTTCGCCCTGGCCGCGGTCCTCTACTCCCGTGTGCGGCTGCCGCGGACGGTCCGCTCGGGCCCGGGCGCCTCCGTCCTCGCCGACCTCCGCGAGGGGTGGCGGGAGTTCACGAGCCGGCGCTGGGTGTGGATCGTCGTGGCGCAGTTCACCGCCGTCAACGCCGCGTTCGTCGGCGCGACCACGGTCCTCGGCCCGGTCGTCGCCGACCGGTCCTTCGGCCGAGCGGCATGGGGACTCGTGATCGCCGCGCAGACCGTCGGCCTGGTGATCGGGGCCGTGATCGCGCTGCGCTGGCGGCCCCGCCGTGCGCTGGGGGCGGGCGTCGCCCTCATGGCGGTGACGGCCGTCCCGGTCGCCGCCCTCGGAGCCGTCCCGGCGCTCCCCGCCCTCCTCCTCGCCTTCGCCCTCGGCGGAGTCGCGCTCGAGATCTTCGCCATCGCCTGGGACCAGTCGCTGCAGACCCACGTCCCCCGCGAGGCGCTCGCCCGGGTCTACTCCTACGACATGGTCGGCTCCTTCCTCGCCGTGCCGCTCGGGGAGGCGCTCGTGGGCCCGCTCGCCGACCTCGTCGGGCTCGACCGCACCCTGCTCGGCTGCGCCGCGCTCGTCCTCGTCGCCTCGCTCCTCGCGGCCTCCAGCAGGAGCGTCCGCGGGGTGGGCACGGACCGTCCGCGGCCGGAGACGCTCTAACACGTCCCGGGAGGTGCGGGTGAGGGGGCGAGCGGTCGGAGGTGCCGGAGGATCGCGGCCGCGACCGCCCCGGGGGCCTCGCGCTGCACGAAGTGGCCGACGCCGTCGAGCTCGATCAGCTCCCGGCCTGCGGAGAAGTACCGGCCGTTCGCCCGTGCGAGGGCGGGCGTCTCGCAGCCGTCGGCCGTCCCGAGGAGGAATGTCGTCGGCGCGTCGATGCGCGGCCAGGCGTCGAGGGCCTCCTGCGCGGCGCGGTACACGGCCCGGCCGGGCGCCTCCCCGGCGCCGTGCCGGTAGTAGTCGACGACCGTGTCGGCGAAGCCGCTGGTCGCCGTCGCCGCGAGGACCTCCTTCAGGGCCTCCGACGGGAGGGAGCCCGGAGGCGACCACTCCCGCCAGGCCCAGCGGACGAGCTGCGCCGGGTCGCCCCGGAACGCCTCCGCTCCCGCGGCCGTGCAGAGCCAGTAGCGGTACCAGGCCGCGGCGGCGTCGTCGAGGACCTCGCCGCCGCTCAGCTCGCTCGACGGTCCGTACGCGGTGGCGAGGGTGACCAGTGCGCCGACCCGCTCGGGCGCGAGCGCCGCGACGGCGTGAGCGCTCCGTGCTCCCCAGTCGTGGCCGACGAGCACGACAGGCCCGAGGTCGAGCGCCTCGAGGAGATCGAGCAGGTCGGTGGCCAGCGCGGCCACCTGCCCGGACCGCGCCCCGGGGTCGACGACCCGGGTCCGCCCGACCCCGCGCAGGAAGGGGCGCACCACCCGGAGCCCGGGGGGAAGCAGCTCCAGGACGCCGTCCCAGGTGGCGGGGACGTCGGGGAAGCCGTGCACGAGCACGAGCGGAGTGCCGTCCTCCGGTCCCTCGTCGAGGTAGTGGACGTCGGTGAAGCGCGTGGACAGGACGCGCGCACCCGTCCCCTCCTGCTCCGGCCCGTCCGAACGGGAGTGCCGCGGCCCGCTCACGGGCGGTAGAGGGCGTCGACGGGGACCTCGCGGCTCGAGCCGTCCCCGGTGGTGATCGTGACCTAGTCCCTTCCCGGAGGTGTGCGGACGGAGTGCGCTCCCGCGTCAGTCGGCGAAGATGGCGCCGACCGGCTCGCGCTTCTCGGCCTGGAAGCGGTCCTCGGCGCGGCCGAGAGCCCAGTAGGCCGAGAGCGAGAGCGCCCGGCGCTCCACCCCCCACTCGTCCTGCAGGAGGGCGCGCAGCTGCTTCATCGCGGTGCGCTCGCCGTGCGCGAAGACCTCGAGCACGCCCTCGGGCCTCGGCTCGGCCCGGACGGCCGCGACCAGCGCCCGGCCGGCCTCGAGACCGCCGCGGTGCAGCCAGCGCACCTCCACTCCGGCCGGAGCGGGAAGATCGAGCTCGTCGGCGGCCGAGTCGACCTCGATCAGGACCAGGCCGCGCGCGTGCGCGGACATCCCCTCGAGGGCGGAGGCGATCGCCGGCAGAGCGGAGTCGTCGCCGAGCAGCAGGTGCACGGCCTCGGGGTCGGCGCTCGGCGACCAGGCGCCGCCGGGCGCGGAGAGCGCGATCCGGTCGCCGGGAGCCGCGGCGAGCGCCCACGGTCCCGCCACCCCTTCGTCGCCGTGCACGACGAAGTCGACGGCGATCGAGCGCCGCTCGAGGTCGACCGAGCGGACGGTGTAGGTGCGGCGCACGGGCAGCTGCTCGGGGGCGACGCTCGCCCGGAGCGCATCGAGGTCGAAGGGCGGCTGGAGGTCGGAGCCGCGCGGCGGGAGCAGGAGCTTCACGTAGCGATCGGTCGCGGCGAGGCGCTCGGGGTCGGACTCGGCGAGGAACGCGTTGAGCCCGTCGCCGCCGAGGTGCACGCGGACCAGGTGGCCGGTGAGGCGCTCGGTCCGCAGCACGATGAGCACGTGCTGGCTGCGGGCACGGCGCGGGCGGTCGGGGGACGGGGCGGCGTCGGTCATCCGTCCAGCATGCCCGGTCGTGCTCGGTGCGGGCCGAGTGCAGGCCGCTCGCGGGCGGGCGGGCGTCGAGGGGTCACGATCGGTCGCTTCGGAAGGACGGAAGGGACCTTTCGTGACGCATCGGAGCAGGTCGAGGCGAGGCCGGGACGTCGCGGCGGCGCCGAGCGCGAGGCGGCGGCGCGGGCGCGCGTGCGGACGAACGGGCGCCGAGGGGTCACGAACGGTTGCTTCCGACGGGTCGAGGGGACCGTTCTCGACGCATCGGAGCGGGCCGGGGGCACGGCCGGTACATCCGGCGCCGAGCGCGAGGCGGCGGCACGGGCGGGCGTGCGGACGAGCGGGCACCGAGGGGTCACGAACGGTCGCTTCGGGAGGGCGGAAGGAGCCGTTCGTGACGCATCGGAGCAGGCCGAGGCGAGGCCGGGACGTCGCGGCGGGGATCCGCGCGAGGCGGCGGCGCGGGCGGGCGCTGATCCGTCGCTCACGGCCCGCGGAGGAGCGCAGGACGGGCCGTCCGCGACGGATCGGAGCGGGCCGGGCGCGCCTGGGCGCCGCATGCGGAGCGAGCGCGGGCCTGCCGGACGGCGCCGGGCGTCGATCCGTCACGAACGGCCCGTGCGGGAGGACGGAACGGGCCGTCAGCGACCGATCGGAGCGGGCGGCCGGAGGCCGGGCCGACGGAGCGGAGCGGACAGCAGCGCCCGTCGGCGGAGCGGGCGGCGCCGCGGCCGGTCAGCGACGGGTGGGAGCGGGCCGCCGGAGGCCCGGACCGACGGAGCGGAGCGGACAGCAGCGCACGCGGGCGGGGCGGGCGGCGCCGCGGCCGGTCAGCGACGGCTGGGAGCGGGCGGCCGGAGGCCCCGGCCGACGGAGGGGAGCGGACAGCAGCGCACGTCGGCGGAGCGGGTGGCGCCCCGGCCGACGGCCCGGCGGACGGCCCGGCGGGCGGCCGGTGGCGCGAGGTGCGCTCGCGCCGGGCGCGGCGGCGGAGGCGCGCCTACTCTCGCGGGATGACTGCGACGGCTCCGCGACTCCGGCACGACCGACTGGTCGCCCCCGACGTGCTGCGCGGAGTGGCGGTGGCTGCCATGCTCGTCGCGCACGCGATGCCGCTCGTGCCGAGGGCGCGCACGGGAGTGGTCGGGTTCCTGGCGTGGAACGTCAACGATCTCGCGTCGCCGCTGTTCGCGCTGGTGATGGGGATGTCGGCGGCCCTGGTGCTCGCGCGGCCCGGTGCCTCGCCCGGGCGGGTGCTGCTGCGGAACGCGATCCGCGGCGCGGTGCTCGTGGCGCTCGGCGTCTGGCTCGAGACCTGGGGCAGCTGGATCGCGATCGTGCTGCAGTACCTCGGCGTCGTGCTCGTGCTCGGCACGCCGCTGCTGCTCCTCCGCTCCCGGATCATCGCCGCGCTGGCCGCTGTGCTCGCGCTCGCCGCCGGGCCCGCGAACGCCGCGGTCGCCGCCGCCGCATCCGGCTCTCCGCTCGCCCTCTGGCTCTTCACCGGGCCGAGCTACCGCGCGACCAACCTGCTCCCCTTCTTCCTCCTCGGAGCCCTGCTGCTGCGGCACGGCGCGCAGCGGGACCGGCTGCTGCCGGTGCTCGCGGCGGTCGCGGTCGTCGCGTATCCGGTGCGGCCGCTGGTCGCGCTCCTGCTCGGCGTGGAGTCCCCCTCCGGCAGCCTCCCGGACACCCTGCACGACCTCGGGCTCGTGCTCCTGGCCTACGTCGCGGTGGTGCTGCTGACCACCTCGCGCTCCACCGCTGTCCAGCGGCTGCTGGTGCCGCTCCGGGCGATCGGCACGCTCGCGCTCTCGGTCTACGTGCTGCAGGTGGCGCTCGTCGCAGCGCTCGCGCGGGCGGGCCTCGGCTACTCCGCCGACACTCCGCTCGCCGCTCTCGCCCTCGTGCTCGGTTTGTGCACGGCCGCCGTGCTGTGGTGGCGGTTCCTCGGTGCCGGCCCCGTCGAGCGGCTGACGGCGCGGCTCACCGGGCTCGTGCCGCGCTGAGCCGCCCGGCCGCCCGGCTGGGTCCGCGGCGAGGACCTGAGCCCGCTGCGGTCCCCGGCGAGCTCGCCTGAGCTCGCGTCGGGCCGCGGCGACCTCGGCTGAGCCCCCGACGCCCGACGGCCCGCACACGAGCGCAGGCCGCCGGGCGTCCCCTCCCTCAGCGCGCGAGCGCCGACGCCTCCTTCGCGAGGGCCGGGCCGTGCGCCGCGAGCACCAGGTCGCGCACCGCGGTGGCCGGGAGCGACGCGGCTCCGGCCGGCAGCAGGTCCGCGTCCGAGGCCAGCACGAGCGGGGTGTCGGCCGATGAGGACGGCAGCCTCCCGTGCGTGCCGCGCACGAGCGACGCGTCCAGCGGCACCAGGTTCATCGCGTAGCGCAGCCCCAGCGCCTTCTTGGCGAGGTTGCCCGCCGCCTTCGCCTTCACCAGCGGGTCGGCCGGGTCGAAGAAGAGCTCGGCCGGGTCGTAGCCGGGCTTGCGGTGGATGTCGACGCCGCGGGCGAAGTCGGGCGCGCGGTCGTCGTCGAGCCAGTAGTAGTAGGTGAACCACGCCCCCGGCCGGGCGACCACGACGAACTCGCCCGAGCGCTCGTGGTCGAGGCCGTAGCGGGCCTGCGCCTCCCGGTCGAGCACCTCGTCGACGCCGTCGAGCCCCTCGAGGATCGAGCGCACCCGCGGCAGGTCCGCCGCGTCCTGCACGTAGACGTGCGCGACCTGGTGGTCGGCGACGGCGAACGCGCGCGACGTCCACGGGTCCAGCTGCTCCCGGCCGTCCTGCACGTAGACCTCGAGCAGGCCCTCGCGGCGGAGCGCCCGGTTCACGTCGACCGGGGTGTCGGCGTCGGCGATCCCGTACTCGGCGACCACGATCACCGACGCGCCCAGCGCCTCCGCGTCGTCGAGCAGCGGAGCGAGCACCACGTCGAGCTCCGACGCGGCCCGGCGCGCCTCGGGCGAGTCCGGTCCGAAGCGCTGGAGGTCGTAGTCGAGGTGCGGCAGGTACGCCGTGGTCAGCTCGGGCGGTCCGGAGCCGTCGCCCGCCAGCACGTGCCGGGTCGCGTCGACCATCCACTGGGTCGAGCGGAGCGACGCGGTCGGCCCCCAGTACTGGAACAGCGGGAAGGCGCCGAAGCGCGAGACCAGCTCGTCGTGCAGCGCCGGCGGGCGCACGTACGCGTCCGGCGACTTGCGGCCGTCGGCGTGGTAGATCGGGCGCGGAGTGACGGTGACGTCGGTCGACGCCCCCATCGCGTACCACCAGCCGATGTTGGCCGCGCGGTACGGCTCCCCGCTCAGCCGGCGCGCGGTCTCCCAGACCTTCTCCCCCGTGACCAGGCGGTTGTGCTGGCGCCACAGGTGCACCTCGCCGAGGTCGCGGAAGTACCAGCCGTTGCCGACGATCCCGTGCTGCGCGGGCATCGAGCCGGTGAGCATGGTCGACTGCACGCTGCAGGTGACCGCGGGCAGGACCGTGTCCAGCGGCAGGCGCCCGCCCCCGCGGGCCAGCCGCGAGAGGCGGGGCATGTCGGCGAGCGCCGTCGAGGTCAACCCGACCACGTCGAGCAGCAGCACGGGCCTCACAGCGCCGCCGCCTGCGGGAGGAGGGGCGCCAGCAGCGCCTCTCGGGAGGCGGGCGTGAGCAGGTGAGCGGCCGCCCAGGCGAGCTCGGCGCCGATGCCCGTCGAGAGGTCGCTCGGGGCGTCGGCGAGCACCGACCAGGTGTAGGTCTCGACGTCGAGGTGGATCTCGTCGTACGGCCAGGCGGCGTCGACCGCCGAGACCGCCTCCGCCAGGACCGCCGTGGTGGCCGAGAGCGGCGCCTCCGGCCGGTGGTGCAGCGGCACGTGGAAGTGCACGCGCCACGGGCCGGTGCCGGGGAGCGTGTCCAGCGCCTCGGGCAGGTCGTCGACGCGGAGCACGCCGTCGATCCCGTTCTCGCGGGTCTGGTGCAGGTAGCGCTTCTCGACGAACGGGGTGAGCGCGGCGCGGCCCGAGGGGTCCTCCAGGTGGAGCGCGGCCGAGGCCTGCACCTTGACCACGCGCAGGCCCGCGTCGCGGATGCGGCGCACGGCCGAGACCGGATCGGCGAAGGAGACGGCGAGGTGGCAGGTGTCGAGGCACACCCCCACGTACGCCGGGTCGACCACTCCGATCCGCGGGTGCAGCCAGTCGACGACGTCGTCCACGGTGTCGAGGATGCAGCCGGGCTCGGGCTCGATCGCCAGGCGGATCGCGTGGCCGGTGGAGCGGCGCAGGTCGCGCAGCTCCTCGACGAGCCGGGCGAGGTTGCGGCAGGCGGCCTCGTCCTGCTCCCGTCCCCAGCCCTCGCGCCAGCCCAGAGGCAGCGTCGAGATGCTGCCGTCGGCGCCGGCGGGCAGCAGGTCGGCCAGGATCCGCGCGCAGTCGATCGTGTACTGCAGGCGCTCCGGCGTGGTCCAGTCGGGGCGGTAGACGTCGAGCTTCACGACCTCGGCGTGGAACGCGGCGTACGGGAAGGCGTTGAGCGTGCGCACCTCCAGGCCGTTGCGCTGCAGGGCCGCGCGGAGGACGGCGCGGTCCTCGGCGCTGGCGACCAGGCGGGCCGCGAGGTCGCGCGGGATCCACAGGCCGACTCCGACCAGGGCGAGCCCGGCGGCCACGCGCGCGGGTCCGGCGTAGACGTCGAGCTGGCGGACGACTCCGGCCAGGTCCTCGGCGGGATGGACGTTGGTGCAGTAGGAGAGGTGCATCACACGACCTCCGCCACGCGCGGCGCGCCCCGGAGCACGGAGTTGCCCTCGAAGGTGCGGCCGGCCGACTCCTGCACGTCGAAGCCCGCGACGGGCGAGAGGTCCAGGCGTCCGCTCTGCCCGTAGAACTCGACCGGGTTCTGCCAGAGCAGCCGGTCCACGTCTCCCGCGCTGAATCCGGCGACGAGGAGGAGGCGGCCGGTCTTCGCGGTCGTGAGCGGGTCGGAGCGGCCCCAGTCGGCGGCGGAGTTGACCAGCACGCGGTCCAGCCCGATCCGTTCGACCAGCGTCACCAGGCGGGTCTCGTCCATCTTCGTGTCGGGGTAGATGGAGAAGCCCATCCAGCAGCCGGAGTCGCGGACCGCGTCGACGGTGACCTCGTTGAGGTGGTCGACGAGGACCCGCCCGGGCTCGAGCCCCGAGTCGGCGACGACCTCGAGGGTGCGGCGGGTGCCCGACTCCTTGTCGCGGTGCGGCGTGTGCACCATCGCGGGGAGGCCGTGCTCGCCGGCGAGCTCGAGCTGCTGGCGGAAGACCTGGTCCTCCTCGGGGGTGAGCGAGTCGTAGCCGGTCTCGCCGACCGCGACGACGCCGTCCTTGGCGAGGTAGCGGTCGAGCTCGGGCAGGACGGCCCGGCAGCGCGGGTCGTTCGCCTCCTTCGGGTTGAGCCCGATGGTGCAGTGGTGGCGGATGCCGAACTGCGCGGCGCGGAAGCGCTCCCAGCCGATCAGGGCGTCGAAGTAGTCCGTGAACGAGCCGACGTTCGTGCGCGGCTGGCCGAGCCAGAAGGAGGGTTCGACGACCGCGCGGACGCCGGCGTCGAACATCGCCTGGTAGTCGTCGGTGGTGCGGGAGGTCATGTGGATGTGCGGGTCGAAGATGCGCATCGTCGCGCCTTTCTCATCGGTGGTGGTGCCCCGCGGTCGGGGCGGCGTTCGGGGGCGGTCAGCTCGGCAGGAGCACCGCCAGATCGTCCGGGAGCGGGCGCCCGGCCGCGCGGCGCTCGTCGGCGAAGCGGCCTGCCATCGCGCGCAGCTCGGCGTCGCTGCGCTCCTCCAGCCCGGCGACCGCTGCGAGCGGGACGCCGAGGAAGACGAGCTTGAGCACCCCGTGCCGCCAGGCGTGCGCGTCGAGGTGTCGGCGGGCGAAGGAGCCCATCGCCGCGGCGACGAGCCGGGTGTCGTTGGCGCGCAGGGCGTCGGCGGTCAGCTCGAGGCCGGCGAGGGTCGTCGCCCGTCCCGGGTCGCCGAGGGCGTTCAGCCCGGCCAGCACTCCGCGGCGCTCGGCGCCGTCCCCGCCGCGGTAGAGGCGGAGGAGGAGAGCGGCCAGGTCGTCGTCGCCGAGCGCCTGCGCGGCGGCCTGCACCAGGGCGGCGCGGGCCGCGTCGTCGTGCGTGCCGTGGACGAGGCCGTGCGGGTCCTCGGCGGGCCGGAGCGGCTCGCGTCCGGCCTCGCGGCCCGCGGCGGGGAAGAAGCGCTCGATCCGCGACGGGCGCTCGAGGACGGCGGAGCGGGCGGCCGCGGTCCACGGGTGCTCGACGTGCGAGGAGGCGCCGCCGAGCGCCTCCTCCATCGCCGCGAGGCTCGCCACGGCCAGGCGGGGCGCGTCGTGCGAGTGCCGGGGCAGCTCGACGGCGGCGATCCCGCGGTAGCCGATCTCGGCGAGGGTCGCGAAGGCGGCCGCGAGGTCGAGTGATCCGGTGCCGAGCTCGAGGTGCTCGTGCCGCTCCGGGAGCATGTCGTCGACCTGCACGTTCAGGAGCAGGTCCCCGGCGCTGCGGAGGGCTCCGACCACGCCGTCCGGCTCCACCACGACGCAGTGGCCGAGGTCGACCGTCAGCCCGACCGACTCCGGGTCGCCGAGCTCGCGGCGCAGCAGCAGCGCGTCGGCGACCGTCTCCACCAGCATCCCCGGCTCGGGCTCGACGGCCAGCCGCACGCCGTGGCGCTCGGCCGTCGCGACGACGCCGCGCATGCGCTCGACGAGCAGCCGCCAGGCAGCGGCCGCATCGGCGCCCGCCGGCACGACCCCCGACCAGAGGGAGACGGCGTCGGCGCCCAGCAGCGCGGCGATCTCGATCGCGCGCTCGAGGAAGCGGACGCGGGGGCCGGCCTCCTCGTCGACCAGCGTGGGGCGGTGCTTCGCGAACGGGTCGAGCAGGTACCGCGCGCCCGTCTCGACGACCACGCGCAGGCCCAGCTCGTCGAGCCGCGACCGGAGCGCCAGCGTCCGCTCGCGCCAGTCGGCCGCGAAGGGATCGAGGTGCGGGTGCCCGAGGGTGAGCGCGACGGCGCGGTACCCCGCGGCGTGGATCACCGTGAGCGCGTCGTCGAGGGTGTGGTCGGCGAAGCCGTTGGTGCCGTAGCCGAGGACGGGTCCGGTGGCGCTCATGTGATGTCCGCCGTCCGCGGGCGGCGGAGCAGGAGGGAGCCGAGCGCGTCGAGCGCGAGCAGCGCCGCCCCCAGCTCGGGACGCTTCAGACCGGCGAGCGCGGCCTGCAGCGGGATCATCCCGGTGATGCCCGCGCGGGTCGCCGTCCGCGCGGCCGCGGCCGTCGGCGTCCGCACGGACTGCAGCTGCGCGGTGAGCACGAGCAGGAGCCAGCGCCCGAGGCCCGCGGCGGCGACCGCGGCGGGGGCGGCCCGGCGCTCGGCCAGAGCGCCGGCTGCGGTGGACAGCGCGATTGCCGCGGTGCCGGCCGAGACCGCTCCCGCCGCGACCGGGGTGGTGCCGTGCACCTCGCCGCGCGAGAGCACGGTGACGCCGAGCGTGTGCGCGGCCACAGCGGCGGAGGCGGGGGCCGCCGCGCGCACGCCGTCGACGCCCGCGCCGAGCAGCACGTCGAGACCGCGGCAGGCCGCCATCACGACCGGGCCCAGCGGAGTCGGCTTCGCGAGCAGGTCGTACGACCAGATCCCGGCCGCGAGCGGCAGCGAGAGCGCGAGCGAGCGCCGCCCGTCCACGACGGCCGCCACGACGATCCCCGCCGCGGTCAGCGCGGCCGCCGTGCCCAGCGCCGCCGAGCGCCGGATGCGCCCCGAGGGGATCGGCCGCTCGGGCCGCTCCCGGGCGTCGAGCTCGGCGTCCGCGTAGTCGTTGAGCGCCATGCCCGCCGAGTAGAGCAGCGCCGAGGACAGCGGGAGCGCGACCGTGCGCGCTCCCACTCCGCGGCCCGCCCACGCTCCGCCCGCGACGGTGTCGCCGATCACGGTCAGCGCGGCCTTCGCGCGGACGAGCTCGAGGTAGTCGCGCAGCTCAGCCATCGCTCCGCGTCCCGCTCGTCACCGGGGTGCGGCGCTCGGCGACGAGGGCGCCGGTGCGGGCGGACCAGGCCACCAGCTCCGCCGTCTGCTCGGCGAAGCCGTGCACGTCGCTGCCCCACGGGTCCTTGAAGAAGAAGCCGAGCTCGCCGACCGGGCCCGAGACGCCGGCCTCGTCCGCGAGCGCCAGCAGGCGGGCGAGGTCGAGGATCAGCGGCGCCGCGAGGGCCGAGTCGTACGCCGACCAGATCGTCTGCACCGTGATCCGCGAGCCGAGGAAGCCCTCGGCGTGCACGTGGTCCCAGGCGGTCTTGACGTCGCCGAGGTCCGGGACGTTGTCGATGTGGAGCGGAGTGACGACGTCGTCGCCGAGGAGGCTGCGGAGTCCGCGGTTCTTCGAGACGAGCTTCGAGCGCACCGCCTCCGGGTCGGCGAGGGTCTGCCCGTCGCCGCCGCCGAGGAGGTTCGCCCCCGCCCAGGAGAGCACGCGCATCCCGCGCGCCGTGAACATCGGCGCGAGCACGCTGCGGAGCAGGGTCTCCCCCGTCTTGCCGTCCTGGCCGGCGATCGGGATCCCGGCCTCGGCGGCCCACTCCTCCAGGGCCGGCAGAGCCAGCGCGGTCGAGGGAGTGAAGCAGGCGTAGGCCGCGCCCGCGACGACGGCCGAGAGGGCGGCGATCGAGCTCGGCGGCAGGAGGCGCTCGCCCGGACGCGCCAGGGCGGCGCGCAGAGCGGCGAGGTCGTGGAACTCGGGACGGTCGGCCGGCAGCACCTCGGTCGAGGCGACGTCGATCACGACGACCCGGGCGAGGCCGTGGCGCTCGCGGAAGGCGACGATGTCGGCGGCCCGGCGGTCGATCTCCTCCTGCTGCGACGCGGCGTCGGCGGGGGCGAGGCGGATCTCGGCGTCGGTCGCGTCGATCCGGTCGGCCACCTCGGCGACGACCGAGGTCGGGAACATGCCGCCGGCCGCGAGGCCCGTGGCCTTCTCGAGCAGCGGGGTCGGCGAGACGTCGTGGCCGCCGATGACGATGTCGGCGAACCCGGCGAGCGGGACGTCCTCGAAGGCGGGGGTCGCGGTGGCGCAGCCCGAGCTGGGCGCGGCTCCGGCGGCGATGGCGTGCAGGCCCACGGCGGCCGTGGTGGCGACGCTGCCCCGGGCCCCGATCAGCCAGAGGCCGATGCGCCCACTCGATCGGGGGGCGCCTGTGGTGGTGTCGGACGAGGTCATCGTTCTCTCCTGTCTGGAAGGGCTGGCTGAGCGGCGATCGTCGGGGCGCACCCGGGCGATCGGAGTGGGGAGGGGCCGCGGCCGGGCGCGCGACGCGCCTCCGGCCGGCCGTGTTGCGCAGGACCCGCACGCAGGGCCCGCCGAGATTGCGCAACCGTGCGTCGACTGGTTTCCTCAGGTGTGCTGTCCCCCGAACCCGTCCTCCGGGCCGAGAGAAGGAGCTGAGCGTGGCCGAGCGCGCCGGTACCGCGACCGGCGACATGCTGAGGCTGTTCGCCGACGGTCGACCGCGCACCCGCGCCGAGCTGGTCGAGGAGACGGGTCTCGCGCGGACCGCGGTGATGACGCGCCTGGAGCAGTTCTTCGAGCTCGGACTGATCGCGCACCTCGACCGCGCTCCGTCGACCGGCGGCCGTCCGTCCGCGCGTCTCGTCTTCGACCCGGCCGTCCGATCGCTCCTGGCCATCGACCTGGGCGCGGCGCACTCGACCATCGCGCTGACCGACTTCGACGGCCGCATCATCGCCGAGCGCCGCGAGGAGCTCGACATCGCGCAGGGCCCCGTGGCGGTGCTCGGGCACGCGCTCGACGTCTGCGACGGGATCCTCGCCGCGGCCGGGGTCGACCGCTCCGCCCTCGCGGGCATCGGGGTCGGCGTGCCCGGCCCGGTGGAGCACGCGAGCGGCCGCCCGGTGCGCCCGCCGATCATGCCCGGCTGGGACGGCTTCGACATCCCCGCCTTCGTGCGCCGGCGCTACGACACCACGGTGCTCGTCGACAACGACGTGAACCTGCTGGCGCTCGGTGAGCGGGCCTCGCGCTTCCCGCACGCCCTCGACCTGATGTTCGTGAAGGTCGGCACCGGCATCGGCGCGGGCATCGTCTCGTCCGGGCTGCTCCAGCGCGGAGCCCTCGGCTCCGCCGGTGATCTCGGCCACGTCCAGGTGCCGCGCACGGCCCCGGCCGCGGCGGGAGGTCAGGAGGGGGACCTCGAGGCGGTCGCGGGCGGCTCCGCTCTGGCCGCCGGGCTCGCCCGGGCGGGCCGCGACGTGCAGTCGGTGCGCGAGCTGATCGACCTGCTGAAGGCGCGCGATCCCGAGGCCGTCGAGGCGGCGCGGATCGCGGGACTGCAGCTCGGCGAGGTGCTGGCCACCTGCGTGAGCCTGCTGAACCCCTCCGTCATCGTGCTGGGCGGCGCGGTCGCCCTCGCCAGCCCGGAGATCCTGACGGCCGTGCGCTCGGTGATCGACGAGCGCTCCCTCCCCCTCGCGACGCAGCGGCTCGACGTGGTGACCGCCGAGCTGGGCGGCAGCGGGGGCGTGCGCGGTGCCGCGCTGATGCTGCGCGGGCACCTGCTCAGCCCCGCCGTGGTGGACGGCTTCCTCGAGCAGCTGCGCGCCGAGGGGCGGGCGGTCCGCTAGAGCGGCGGCCGCGCGCCCGGAGGCGGCGGGCCGCGCCGGCGCGATCCCCCGCGGACCGCGTCGGCCGCACCCGGTCAGGAGCGGACCTCCGCGCGGTCGGCGTCCTCCGGCTGGGCGCCGAGAGCGGCGGCGACGGCGGCGTCGATGCGCGCCTGCTCCCCCGCGGCCCGGCGGCGGCGGCGGACGACGGTCAGCACGATGAGCCCGATGAGCAGGGCGAGGAGGAGCACGGCGCTCCACGGCACGGCCGCGGCCGAGGTCTCGGCGGTGGCGACCGGCACGTCGGGGACGACGACGGCGGAGTCGGCCTGCGCGGCCTGGTCGGCGGTGACGACGGTGCCCGAGAGCGCGGCGCGGGCGGTCGCGACGAAGAACGGCCAGACTCCGGCGACGGTCACGGTGCGCGAGACGGAGGTTCCGGGGAGGAGCTCGGGCAGCGGCTCCGGGTCGGTCGCGGACACCGGCGCGAGGCCGAAGAGGCCGGCGACGCTGATCTCGGCGCCCGGCGCGATGCGGGTGTTGCCCGCGTTGGTCACGGTGTAGTCGACGGTCGCGGAGCCGGGGGCGAAGGGGTTCCAGCCGCCCTGGTACGAGACGGCGAGGCCGTCGATCGACAGGCGCGGGGCGAGCTCGCCGCCGACGCGGAGGTACATCCGCGAGCCCAGGCGCCGGTCGACCGAGACTCCGGTCTCGCCCTGCACCAGGATCGAGGAGACGACGCCCGCGGCGTAGTCGCCCGGGGTCACGTCCTCGGGGACGGCGACCTCGAACGGGACCTGCACGCTCTCGCCGGCGGGCACGGTGACCTCGGGCTCGGGGAACGCGATCCAGCTGCCCAGCTGCGTCGAGGGCTCCGCGGCGGGGAGCAGGTCGAGCTGGCCGGCCTCGGTGATGAAGCCGTCGGAGCCGTAGACGCGGAACGTCTGCTCCTCGTCGTCGTAGTTGGAGACGATCAGGGCATCGCTGAGGCGGCCGCCGGGATCGAGGGCGTACGCGTAGTTCGGCCGCTCGCTGCCCTGCTCGGTGTCGGCGGGGCGCACCCCCCAGGTGACCGGCGTGGAGGCGGGATCCGCCTCCTGGGCACCCGCCTGAGCCGAGAGGCCGCCGGCTGCGAGGAGCGTCATCAGCAGCAGGGCGGCGGTGGTGCGGGAGGTGCGTGGCATGAGCGGCATCGATCAGGCTTCCGTTGCAAGGGGGGATGCCTCCCCGCGGGACGCCGCTCCGGTACGCGGCACGCCGAGCGGGGCGGACCGGAGTGGCGTCTCGCGGGGAGACGGGGGGAGGGTGGGGCGGCCCGGAGGCCGCCCCACCGGTGCTAGCCGAGCGCGGTGAGCGTCAGCGTCGCGGTGTAGGTGCCGGTTCCGACCGAGAGCGGGAGCTTCAGGTCGAGGTCGGCGCCCAGGACCGAGGATCCGGTCGGGTGCTGCGCCGCGGCGGAGCCGAGGACGCGGGGCGTGGCGAGGCCGTTGCCCGAGTCGAACCCGGAGGGGACGGCTGCGCCGGCGACGGCACCGCCCGTGTTCTCCAGGACCTCGGGGGTCCAGCCGAGGTGCTTGCCCGAGAACGTCTTCTCGCCGGAGCGGAAGTCGCTCAGCTGGCCGGTGACCGACCAGGCCGGGCCGTTGAGGCGGGTGTCGGTCACGCGGACCGGCACGAGCTCACCGGAGGCGGCGAAGTGGTCGCCCTGCTCCTCGGCGACGCCGAGGTTCACCAGGTTGCTGGTGCCCTCGAGCGTCCAGGTCAGCTCGCCCTTGTTGGCCTCGGGGACGATGACGGCCACGGCCTGGTCGCCGGCCGCCGCAGCGCCCGCCGCCGTTCCCGTGAAGGTGCCGTCGACTCCGGCGGCGGTGTTGCCCGCGCCGAAGTTGACCGCCGGCGCGTTGTCGGCGAGCGCGATGCGCCCGCCGACCGTCGAGCCCGCGAGCTGGACGTTGCCGGAGTTGCCCGAGAGCGTGAGGTTCCCGCCCACCGTGTTGCCGAGGGCCGAGGCCGAGCCGTCCTCGTTCGCGCCCAGGAGGACGCCGCGCGAGGAGCCGGTGACGGCGAGCGAGCCGCCGACGATGGCGCCCTGCACGTTCACGCCGAAGTCGCTGCCGGCGAAGGTGGCGTCGCCGCCGACGCTGGTGCGATCGACGTCGACGTAGTTCGCCGCGTCGGTGCTGACCGAGCCGTCGACCGAGAGGTCGCTGAACTCGACGTCGATCCCGCCGGCCTCGACCATGCCGCCGACCGTGAGGTCGCGCAGGTAGAGGAAGCCGTTGCGGCTGCCGTCCGAGAACGACACGACGTCTCCGCCGACGCTGGTGCCGTCGATCGAGATGCCGTACGCGTCGGTGCCGATGACGTCGCCGCCGATGGTCGCCGAGGTGGCGTCCAGCCAGGCGTCGTCGCCGACGATGACGTTGCCGGTGACGGTCACGTTGCCGAGCACGCAGGTCTGGCCCGCGCCGACGTTGAGGTCTCCGGTGATCGTCTGGTTCCCGAGCTCGGTGGTGCAGTCCGTCGTCGCCGCGAAGGCGGACGGTGCGGCGACCATCGCGAGGGAGGCGGCCGCGAGGACCGCCGTGGGCGTCTTCCACTTCATGGGGGTTCTCCTCGGTGCGCTCGTGCGCGTCGTGCTGGTGGTGGTGCTGTCGGTGCGGCGCGCGCGGCGCGAGGTGCGCTCAGCCACGGAGCGCAGCGATCGCGGAGTAGCTGCGGGAAGCGGCCTCGAGGGAGTTCCCCGTGCTCGGCGGCGTCGCCAGCGTGGGAGCGGTGTCCTGCTCCCAGACGCCGAAGCGCTGGCCGCGGTCGCGCAGCTCCGAGAGGAACGCCTGGTAGGGCAGGTTGCCCGCGCCGAACTCGACGATGTCGTAGCCGTTGGTGTTGGCGTTGTTCGTCTTGCCGTCCTTGAGGTGCAGGATCGGGTAGCGGCGCGGGTTGCGCTTGATGTAGTCGAGCGGCTCGAAGCCCGGGTAGAGCTTCTTGCCGACGTACGCCCAGTAGACGTCCATCTCGAGGTACACGTGACGCGGGTCGGTGTTGTCGTAGAAGAGGTCGTACAGGCGGGTCTTGGGGTCGTCCGTGGCGAACCCGAACTCACCGGCGTGGTTGTGCTGGTAGAGCTTCATCCCCGCGGCCGAGACCTGCTGGCCCCACTTGTTCCACTCCTCTGCCGCGGCGAGGTAGCCCGCCTTGGTGTTGACGTTGGTGGGCGCGTTGCCGGTGCCGAGGTGCGGCGTGCCGAGGATCTGCGCGATCTCGATCTGCTTGCCCAGCTCCGAGCGGAGGAGGTTGGTGCCGACGTGCGAGCCGACGGCGCGGAGGCCGTTGTCGTCGAGCAGCTGGCGGATCTGCTGCGGGGTGATCGCTCCGACGTTGCCCTGGGTGTACCCGGCGAACTCGATCTCGCTGTAGCCGATGCGGCCGAGCTCCTCGAAGACGGCCCGGAAGCCGAGCGACGAGACCTTGTCGCGGACGCTGAAGAGCTGGATGCCGATGCGGTTGATCGGGACCAGGCGCGTGGATCCGGACGAGGGCGCGGGGGCGGCCGTGGCGGGCGCCGCGAGGGCTCCCGCTCCGACGCCGACCGCGACGGTCGATGCGGCCAGGGCCGTCATCAGCGAGCGCCGGCTCATCGGCTTGGCCGTGATGGATGCGTGGTGGTGGTGCATCATTTCTCCTTCGAAATGGCAGATGGTGCAGGGGGTGGGGGGCCGGCCGGCCCGGTCGAGCCGGCCGGCCCCTGCGCGGGGGCTACTGCTGGACGGTGAGGTTCAGCAGCGCCGACGCGGCGTTGGTGTCCGCCGTGGCGGTGTGGGTGACGGTCAGCTTGTAGCTGCCCGCCGCGAGCTTCGGGAGCGTCACCACGACGTGCCCGTTCTCGTCGAGGGTCCCGGTGAGCATCGCGACGGTGGAGAGGTTCCTCTTCACCATCACGCTCACCTGACCGGTGCCGGCGACACCGGTCGAGGACTTCGCGTCGACCGTGACCTGCGCGCTGGCGCCCGGCTTGACCGGGTTGGGCGAGACGGTCGCGGTGAGCTCCGAGGCGGCCTTCGAGACGATCAGGCGGGCGGTGCCCTCCGAGGCCTTGAAGGTGGCGTCCGAGCCGTACGCCGCACGGAGGGTGTGGGTGCCGGCGCCGAGGGTCTTCGGCAGGGCGAAGGTCGCCTTGCCGTCCTTCAGCGTCGCGCGGCCCAGCTCGGTGGCGCCCTCGTAGAGGACGACCTCTCCGCCGGGGTTCCCACCCTGTCCGGTGACCGTGACGGTCGCCTCGCCGGGTGCCCCGAAGGTCACGCGGGGAGCCGAGAGCGCCACGGTGGTGGTCGACGCGGCGGTCGGGGCGTTCGCCGCGGCCAGGTCGATCGTGAACTTCACCGTGCCGACCGCCGAGACGTTGCCGCCGGTGTCGGTGGCGCGGTACTGGATCGTCCGGGCGCCGTTCGTGGTGAACGGGACCGTGTACGCGCCGTTGACGGCGCGGATCGTGGTCCACGTCGTGCCGTTGTCGGCGGAGTACTGGACGGTGGAGAGCGCTCCGTTGTCCGTGGCGGTGAGGCCGAGGGTCACGGGCTTGTTGTAGACGCCGCCGACGCCCGCAGGCGCTGCCGGGTCGAGGGTCGCCGCGACGGTCGGAGCCGTCTTGTCACCGGCGCCGGCACCCTGGAAGGTGAGGGAGTCGAGCGACAGGCCGCTGGGCGAGGTCACGTAGAGCGAGCCGGTGCCGCGGGGGACGTTGGTGCCGAAGGGGACGAGGACGTCCTTCCAGCCGGCTCCCGCGGGGATGGTCGCCGTTCCGAAGGGCGCTGCGTCGGCAGCGTTCCAGCGGAGGTCGACGGTGCCCTCACCGGTGGCGCGGACCACGACGCCGGTCAGGTTGGCGAAGTTCACCGGGTCCCAGCGCAGGAAGGATCCCGCACCGAGTCCGCTGACGGCGTTGCCGCCGCTGGCGGTGGTGTCCGCGTAGGGCAGGACGCCCTCACGGGCGGCGTGCTCCGCCTCCTGCGTCTTCGGGTTCAGCCGCAGCGTCGCCTCGGCCGCAGCCGGGGGCAGGCCGTTGAAGCCGCCGTCCGTGTAGGTCACGACGACGGTGCCGTACAGCAGCGCGCCGGGGCCGTGCTCGGGCGAGTCCTTGGACGTCGGGAACGCTCCCTTGGCACCGGTGCCGGTGACCTCGGGGTGGGCGTGCTCGTCGTGGCCGAGGCCGTAGGTCCAGCCCACGCGGCTGCTGACGATCTGGTCGCCGTCCTCAGCGTCCTTGCCGGTCACCTGGTAGGGGATCGCGTCGCCCCAGCTGAAGAACGAGCCGTTGCCGGGCGTCTGGATCTGGATCTGCGGCGCCTGGTTGCCGACCGAGATGACCCGCGAGGTCAGGCTGAACTTGCCCTTGGCGTCGGTGACGCGCAGACGGGCCGTGAACTGTCCGAGCTCGGTGTAGGTCTTCTTGACGGTCACTCCGGTGGCGTCGAAGGTGCCGTCGCCGTCGAAGTCCCAGTCGTAGGTGAGCGCGTCGCCCTCGGGGTCGGTCGATCCCTTGGCGTCGAACGTGACCTCGAGCGGGGTCTGCGAGGCGGACAGGGGGGTCGCGGTGAAGCGGGCCTGCGGCGCCTTGTTGCCCTCGGCGTAGTCGATCCGGTACAGGCCCGCGTCGGGGTTGGCGCGGAAGAATCCGTCGCCGTACTCGATCACGTACATCGACCCGTCGGGGCCGAACTCCATGTCCATCGGGTTGTCGTGGATCGGCTGCGCGGCCTGGCTGAGCGCCGCGTTGGGGAGGAAGTCCTCGATGTGCGTGACCGCGCGGTCCTCATCGAGCGTGAACGCCGCGATGTAGTCCTGCGAGAACTCGCCGAAGAAGGTCTTCTTGTCCCAGTACTCCGGGAACTTCGACGTCGAGGTGTTGTCCGCGTCGAAGTGGTACACCGGTCCGCCCATGGGGCCCTGGCCGGTGCTGGTCCCGAAGTTGACGAGCTCGTCGAACGGCTGGTCGCCGGGGTTGTCGCCGTAGTAGACGGTCGCCGCCTTGGCGTCCGGGATGTCGACGAGGCCGGTGTTCCAGCGCGAGTTGTTCTTCAGGTTCTCCGGGTCGAAGAAGCCGCGGGGCGTCGACGTCTCGAAGTTCCACTCGTTGTACGGCGCGTTGGGTCCGTGGACGTAGGGCCAGCCGGAGTTGTGCGGCTCGTCCAGTCCGGTCGCGTTCCACTCGACGAGGCCCATCGGGCCGCGGACGCCGTCGGCCGCAGCGGCCTTCGTGGCGTCGGGGCCGTAGTCGCCCCAGGAGAGGGTGTTCGTCTCGGCGTCGACGTCGATCTTGAACGGGTTGCGGACGCCCATCACGAAGATCTCGGGGCGGGTCTTCTCGGTTCCCACCGGGAAGAGGTTGCCGTCGGGGATCGTGTACGAGCCGTCCTCCTGCACGGTGATCCGGAGGATCTTGCCGCGGAGGTCGTTCGTGTTGCCGGCGCCGCGACGCGAGTCGAAGCCCGGGTTCATGCGGGGCGCGTCGTTGTTCGGCGCGAAGCCCGCGGCACCCGGAGCGCTCGCCGGCGTGTTGTCGCCGGTGGAGAGGTACAGGTTGCCGTCGGCGTCCCAGTCGAAGTCGGCACCCACGTGGCAGCACTGCCCGCGCTGGGTCTCGATGTCGATGATCTTCTGCTCGCTCGCGAGGTCGAGGCCCGAGCCGGTCCACTTGAACCGGGAGAGGCGGTTGATGCCCTTCCACTGGTCCCAGTAGCTGTCGGTCGCGCCCTCGGGCAGCATGTTCGGGGCCGCGCCGGTCGGGGTGTTCCCGGGGGGCGCGTAGACGAGGTAGACCCACTTGTTCTCGGCGAAGTCGGGGTCGATGCCGACGGACTGCAGTCCGTCCTCCGAGTTCTGGTACACGGGGATCGTGTTGACGACACGGGTGGTGCCGGTCTTGGGGTCGGTGTGGCGGATCTCGCCGTTCCGAGCGGTGTGGAGGACCGACTTGTCCGGGAGGACGGCCAGGTCGAGGGGCTCGCCGACGTTCTTCGTCAGCAGGACCTTCTCGTAGTTGCTCCAGTCGAGAGCGGATGCTCCGCCCTCGGAACCGTGGTCCACTCCGTCGTGGGCCGAGGCGGGCAGGCCGAGGGCGGTGAGTCCGGAGACCGTCACCATCCCGGCGATGCCGAGTGCGAGAAGACGCCTGATGCTTCTTCTCGAGGATCGCTTACCATTCATGCGTGATGTGATTCCTTCAATGAGGTGTTCATCGCAGAGGCCGGGTCCGTCGCTGTCCGCACGACTGAGCGGATCCGGTCTCCTCCTGTCCGGCCCAGTGGCCGGTGTCTTGCACTCCTCCTCCTCTCGCGGATGCCGGTGGCGTTGCGCTGCGGGTCGTCAGTGATCCCGGGGCGGCGCCGAGGTGGGGGTCGGCGCGGGATGGTTCCCGCGCCGACCCGGGCTGGTGGGGCCGATCAGGACTCGAAGGCCGAGGGCAGGTACTCGGAGACGTTGTCCTTGGTGACGACCGGCGCGAAGAGCTGGATCTGGCGCGGGACGCCGAGCGAGCTGGTGTCGGCCATCGACTTGTTCTGCTCGACGAGGCGGGCGAGCTTGATGCCGTCCGCGGCCTGGGTCGAGGGGTAGACGACCGTGGCCTTGACGACGGAGTCGTCGGCCTCGATCGCGCGCATCACGTTGGCCGAGCCGGCGCCGCCGACGAAGAGGAACTCGTCGCGTCCGGCGGTGTCGATCGCCGCGAGGACGCCGACGCCCTGGTCGTCGTCGTGGTTCCAGATGGCGTCGATCTTCGGCGCGGCCTGGAGGAGGTTGGCCGCGGCCTGCTCTCCGCCCTGGACGGTGAAGTCGGCGGCGACGCGGTTGTCCACGTCGAGTCCGCAGCCCTCGAGCGCGTCCGAGAAGCCCTGGCTGCGCTCCTGGGTCAGCGGGAGGGAGTCGATGCCGGCGATCTCGGCGACGACGGCGTCGGGGTTGTCGCCGAGCTCCTCGCAGATGTAGGTGCCGGCGCTGACGCCCATGCCGTAGTTGTCGCCGAGGATGGTCGACCGGGCGGCGAAGGGGCTGGAGAACTCGCGGTCCACGTTGATGACGGTGATGCCCGCCTCCATCGCCTGGGTGGCGACCTGCGTGAGCGCCGCTCCGTCGATCGGCAGGAGCACGATCGCGTCGACGCCGTCGTTGATGAAGGTCTCGACCTGGCTGATCTGGAGGTTGACGTCGTTGGTGCCCTCCGCGGTGCGGAGCTCCACGTCGTCGTACTTCTCGGCCTCGGCGATGGCGGCGCGGCTGACCGCGCCCATCCAGCCGTGGTCGGCGGCGGGAGCGGTGAAGCCGATGACGACGTTGTCGCCGGAGGCGTCGTTGTCCGAGGCGGCCACGGCGGCGGCGGTCCCGCCGGAGGCGGCGTTGCCGGTCTCGACCGGGGCGTTCGAGATGCATCCGGTGAGCATCAGCGCGACGGCGCCGAAGGCGACGCCGGCCGAGCCGAGTCGGGCGGTGCGGGAGAGGCGGCTGCGGGTGAAGGGGCGTGCGGGCATGGAAGTGATCTCCTTCGATCGATCCGAGGGGTCCGAGGGCACACGTGTCCTGCGGAGAGGTGACCTGAGTGGTCGGGTGGGTTGCTGTGTGTGGAGGAGCGGGGCCGGAGCCCCGGGGTCAGGACTTCCTGCCGCGGGCGGCGAACCGCTGCTGCAGCAGGACGGCGGCGACGATGATCGCGCCCTTCGCGACGGCCTGAGTCGAGGTCGACATGTTGTTCTGCGTGAACACGTTGGTCAGGGTCGTGAAGATGAGGACGCCGAACACGGTGCCGACGATGGTGCCGCGGCCGCCGGCCAGCAGCGTGCCTCCGACGACGACCGCCGCGATGGCGTCGAGCTCGTAGAGGAGGCCGTTGGTCGAGCTGCCGGCGGTGGTGCGGGCGAGCATCATGACGGCGGCGATGCCGGCGGTGAGCCCGGCGAGGCCGTAGACGTACATGGTGTGGCGGCGGACCTTGATGCCGGCGAGGCGGGCCGCCTCGGGGTTGCCGCCGACCGCGATGGTGCGGCGGCCGAAGGTGGTGCGGTTGAGCAGGATCCAGCCGGCGACGGCGACGACCACGAAGATCAGCACGAGCACCGGGATGCCGAGCACGTCGGCGCGGAAGAAGTCGAGGAACGGCGTGACCGTGACGACCTGCGTCTGGCGGTTCGAGATCAGCTCGGCGAAGCCGCGGGCGGCGACGAGCATCGCCAGGGTCGCCATGAAGGCGACGACCCGGCCGTAGGCGATCAGCGCGCCGTTGATCAGGCCGCAGACGAGGCCGACGACGACCGCGGTGAGCACGATCACCAGCCAGGAGGTGTTGGCCGCGTAGTACTGGGTCGAGACCGTGCTCGCCCAGACCGTCGCGAGCCCCATCACGGAGCCGACCGAGAGGTCGATGCCGCCGGAGGTGATGACGAAGGTCATGCCGATGCTCAGCACGCCGATGACGGCGGCGAGGCGGAGGATCGTGAGCACGTTGTCGACGCTGGCGAAGCGCTCCCCCGCGGTCGCGAATCCGACGATGCAGAGGATCACCAGCGCGAGCAGCAGCCCGACGTTGCGGCCGAGGGAGCCCTGCATGAGGCGGGCCATCCCGGAGCGGGAGTCCTTCGAGGGCACGCCCCCGGAGGAGCCTCCCGTCGCGGCCGACGCGTGACGGGCGGCGTCCTCCTGCGGACCGCCGATCGACGGCGACGCGGTGTCGAGCTGTCCGCTCACGCTGCACTTCCTTCCATGACGAGATCGAGCACGCGGTGCTCGTCGATCGAATCGGCCGGGCCCTCGTGGACCACGGCGCCGTCGGAGATCACGAGCACTCGGTCGGAGAGTCCGAGGACCTCGCCGATCTCGCTGGAGACCACGAGCACGGCGGCGCCGTTGGTCGCGAGGTCCCTGATCAGGGTGTAGATCTCGGCCCGTGCGCCGACGTCGACCCCGCGGGTCGGCTCGTCGAGCAGCAGGACGCGGCAGCCGCGCACGAGCCAGCGGGCGAGGAGCGCCTTCTGCTGGTTGCCTCCGGAGAGGGTGCGGGCGTCGCGGTCGACCCCGGAGGGCCGCAGGTCGAGGGAGACCGCCTGCTCGGCCGCCGCCGCGCGCTCGGAGCGCTCGTCGAGGAAGCCGCGCTTGGCGAAGCGGTCGAAGGTCGAGAGGGTGATGTTGCGGTAGACCGGCTCGTCCAGGAGCAGGCCCTGGCTCTTGCGCTCCTCCGGGCAGAGGCCGATGCCGGCGTCGACCGCCGAGGTGACGGATCCGGCGCGCAGGCGCTTGCCCGCCACGCTGACCGTCCCGGTGCTGGCGCGGCGCGCCCCGTAGATGGTCTCGAGGATCTCGGAGCGGCCGGAGCCGACCAGCCCCGCGAGGCCGACGACCTCGCCGGCGCGGATCTCGAGGGAGACGTCCGAGAAGGAGCCCTGCAGGCCCAGCTTCTCGACCTTCAGCAGCGTCTCGGCCTCGACGTCGAGCTCCTGGCGGTCCGGGAAGACGTACTCGACGGCGCGGCCGGTCATCAGGGTGATGAGCTTCGAGGTGGGGGTGTCGGCGACCGCGAGGTTCTGCGCGACGGTCGCGCCGTCCTTGATCACGGTGATCCGGTCGCCGATGGCGCGGATCTCGTCGAGGCGGTGCGAGATGTAGACGATGGCGACGCCGGAGGCGGTGAGCTGGCGCACCACGTGGAAGAGGTTCTCCACCTCCTCGGAGTCGAGCACCGCGGAGGGCTCGTCCATGATGATGACCCGCGCGTCGTGCGAGAGGGCGCGGGCCATCTGCACGATCTGCTTGCCGGCGGCGGAGAGCGTGCCGACCTCGCGGTTCGGCGAGATCTCGGAGTGGCCGAGGCGCTCCATCAGCTCGCGGGTGATCCTCGTGGCCTTCGCCCGGGCGGTGAAGCCGCCGCGGGAGAGCTCGTGGCCGAGGAAGATGTTCTCGGCGACGGAGAGGCCGTCGACGACGTCGAGCTCCTGGTACATCGTCGCGATGCCCAGGGCGAGGGCCGCCGTCGGGGACGGGATCGTGACGACGTTCCCGTCGACGAGGATCTCGCCCTCGGTGGGCTGGTGGGCCCCGGCGAGGGTCTTGATGAGGGTGGACTTGCCGGCGCCGTTCTGGCCGAGGAGGCAGTGCACCTCACCGGGTCGGACATCGAGGTCGACGCCGTCGAGAGCACGGGCGCCGGGGAAGACCTTCACGATGCCGCGCATCTGCAGAAGCAGCTGCTGAGACTCGTCGGAGGTGCGGGGAAGAGGCTGTGCAGCAGTGCTGCGGGGGTCTGCGGTGACCATGCGGATGAAGCTACTTCCACTTACGTCGCGGGTCAAGCAAAAGTTCTGAACCGATTCGAAGGCGGTTCGAGTGATCGCCCAGTCGCCCGGAAGGCTTCCTGCTACCGCGTCAGGGCTGGGATCCGCGGGATTACGCGACATCTGACGGCGGAGGTTGAGACATTCCGTCCGTGATAGAGCGCTCTCCGAACCCTATGAACGCGCTCATGTCCGTGCAGCCCGGGCGCGTCGCCCCGGAGGCGGCCTCGCCGAGCGCGGTAGCGCCCGCGCCCCGACCCGTGGCAGGGTCGTACGGCCGACGAAAGGACGACGATGTCGAACGACCGAGCCCTGCGCGTCGCGATGGTGGGGACCGCCTTCATGGGCCGCACCCACTCGCACGCTTGGCGCACCGCCTCCCGCTTCTTCCCCCTCCCCCTCCGCCCCGAGCTCGCCGTGCTCGTGGGGAGCAACCCCGACTCGACCGCGGAGCGCGCCGAGCGGCTGGGCTGGAGCGAGGCCTCCACCGACTGGCGGGCCGTCATCGCCCGCGACGACATCGACCTCGTCGACATCTGCACCCCGGGCGACACCCACGCCGAGATCGCCATCGCGGCCCTCGAGGCCGGCAAGCACGTGCTGTGCGAGAAGCCCCTGGCCAACTCAGTCGAGGAGGCGGAGCGGATGGTCGCCGCGGCCGCCGCCTCCGGGAAGGTGGCGATGTGCGGCTTCAGCTACCGCCGCACCCCGGCCCTCGCCCTCGCGAAGCGCTTCATCGAGGAGGGCCGCCTCGGCGACATCCGGCACGTGCGCGCCCAGTACCTGCAGGACTGGCTGTCCGACTCCGAGGCGCCGCTGACCTGGCGCCTGCAGAAGGAGCGCGCCGGCTCGGGCGCCCTCGGTGACATCGGCGCGCACAGCATCGACACCGCCCAGTGGCTGACCGGCCGCGGCATCACCTCGGTCTCGGCGACGCTGCGCACCTTCACCACCGAGCGCCCCGTGCTCAGCGAGCAGGTCGGCCTCGGCGGACGTGCCGGTGCCGACGCCCCGCGCGGCGCCGTGACCGTCGACGACGCCGCGGCCTTCACCGCCTCCTTCGAGGGCGGCGCCCTGGGCGTCTTCGAAGCGACCCGCGTCGCGACCGGCCGCCGCAACGCCAACCGGATCGAGGTGAACGGCGAGCTCGGCTCGATCGCGTTCGACTTCGAGCGGATGAACGAGCTCGAGTACTACGACGCCCGCGACCCCGAGGAGGCGCAGGGCTTCCGGCGCATCCAGGTCACCGAGCCGGCGCACCCGTACATGGCGGCCTGGTGGCCGACCGGGCACGGCATCGGCTACGAGCACCTCTTCACCCACCAGGTCGTCGATCTCGTCGAGGCGATCGCCGGCGGCACGGCGGTCACGCCCACGTTCGCCGACGCCCTCGACGTGCAGCGCGTCCTCGACGCGGTGGCCACCAGCGCCGGCGCGTCGTCCGTCTCCACGCCGGTCGCCCGCTGACCCGACCCCTCCCCGCGAGATGCCGCCCCGGTACGCCTCCCCTGCGTGTCGCGTACCCGAGCGGCCTCTCGCGGAGGGGGACGGAGGGCGGGTGCGGGAACGCGTTCGGCGCCGTGCGCCGATCCTGCGCCATAATGCGCCTATGAGCAAGAAGATTGACGCCGCGCATCGCGCGCTGGTAGACGCCCTCGACAAGCACGCCCGACTCGTCTCGGACAAGGAGTCGAAGCCGCGGAAGGTCGAACGGGCGGGAGCCGAGCTCCGCGCCGCGACGAAGGCGTACGCCGCGCTCGTGTCCGCGCGCACCGGCGCCGCGAGCCCCTTCGCCGACCTGGCCGACCCCCGCCTGGACAAGCCGACCATCGCGTCGCTCCGGGCCGAGCGCGACGCGATCGCGAAGCGGATCGCCAAGCACGAGGCGTCGGCGGGCGAGGACGGCGCGCTCGCGAGCTGAGCGTCCGGCGCGGCGCGGTCAGGCGCTGAGCAGCCGTCACAGCACGATCCCGCGGTGAGCGCGCGCCTCCTCTGCCTCCGAGTCGCCGTGTTACGCGCGGGTTCCGCGCGGGTCCGACCGCCTTCGTAAGGTGATCCCCGGGATCCGCGCAGTCGCGGCGCCGAGCGACCGGAGGCCGGTCGCAGCGCCGGCGGTGACCAGCACCGCTCGGTCGGCGCCGAGTGCCCGGATCCTCTCCACGGAAGGATCCCCACAGCCATGACCCTGCGCTCCCGACTCCTCGCGACCTCCGCGATCGCCGCTTCCGCCGCCCTCCTCCTCGCCGGCTGCTCCGGCGCGGGCGGCGGCGACGACACCGTCCGCATCGGCGTGGTCGGCGCGAGCGACCCCTACTGGGCCACCTACGAGAAGGCCGCCGCCGACGCCGGGATCGACGTCGAGATCGTCGACTTCAGCGACTACAACCAGCCCAACCCCGCCCTCACCGAGGGCGAGATCGACCTCAACCAGTTCCAGCACATCGCCTACCTGGCGCAGTACAACACCTCGGCCGACGCCGACCTCGTGCCGATCGGCGCGACCGCGATCTACCCGCTCGGCCTCTACTCCTCGAAGTACGACGACGTCGCGGACATCCCCGCCGGCTCCACCGTCGCGATCCCCAACGACGAGACGAATCAGGCGCGCGCGCTGCTGGTGCTGCAGTCGGCCGGGCTCGTCGAGCTGAAGGACGGCGGCGGAGTGCTCTCGAACGTCGACGACGTCGAATCCTCCTCGAAGGTGGAGGTCACGGCACTGGAGGCCTCCCTCACCCCGACGTCGCTCCCGGACGTGGCCGCCGCGATCATCAACAACGACTTCATCGAGAACGCGGGCCTGAAGGCCTCGGACGCGATCGCCCAGGACGACCCGAGCGACCCCGCCTCCCTGCTCTACACGAACATCTTCGCCGCCCGGGCCGACGACGCCGGGAACGAGACCTACACGAAGCTCGTCTCGATCTACCAGGACAGCCAGGACGTGCTCGACGGCGTCTCGGAGCAGTCCGGCGGCACCGCGGTCTTCCTGAAGACCCCCGCCTCCGAGCTGGAGACCTCGCTCGAGTCCGCCGAGACCGACATCTCCGCCGCCTCCTGACTCCGGCACCCGCGGGACCGCGCCGGTCGGGTCCTCCGCTCGCGGAGCTCCCCAAGGGCGCGGTCCCGCGCCTCCCCCGCAACAGAAAGGGCGCCCCGTGCCGCTCATCCGCATGACCGACGTGCGCAAGGTGTACCCCGGCGCAGGGCGGGGCGCCGCCCCGACCGCGGCCGTCGACGGCGTGAGCCTCGAGATCGAGGCGGGCGACGTCTACGGCGTGATCGGCTACTCCGGCGCCGGCAAGAGCACGCTCGCGCGCCTCGTCAACGCTCTGGAGCCCGCGACCAGCGGCAGCATCGAGATCGACGGCCGCGAGACCGTGGGCCTGCCCGAGCGCGAGCTGCGCCGGCTGCGCCTGGGGATCGGGATGATCTTCCAGCAGTTCAACCTGTTCGGCTCGAAGACCGTGGGGCAGAACGTCGCCTACCCGCTGCAGGTCGCGGGCGTCCCGCGGGCGGAGCAGCGCGCCCGCGTCGACGAGATGCTCCGCTTCGTCGGCCTGAGCGACAAGGCGCGCAGCCACCCGGAGCAGCTCTCGGGCGGGCAGAAGCAGCGCGTCGGCATCGCCCGCGCCCTCGCCGCCTCCCCGCGCATCCTGCTGGCCGACGAGGCCACCAGCGCGCTCGACCCGGACACCACAGGCGAGGTGCTCGCCCTCCTCCGCCGCATCAACGAAGAGCTGGGCGTCACCATCGTCGTGATCACCCACGAGATGGACGTGGTCCAGCAGCTCGCGACGAAGGTCGCGGTGATGGAGTCGGGCCGCATCGTGGAGCGCGGGCCCGTCTTCGACGTGTTCTCGGCCCCGCGCGAGCCGGTCACCCGCCGCTTCGTCTCCACGGTCGTCCGCTCGGTGCCCTCGCCCGCGGAGGCGGCCGTCCTGCGCGCGCGCCACCGCGGTCGGCTGGTCACGCTCTCGTTCTCGGACGACTCCGCCTCCCAGGGCGACGTCTTCGCCGAGGTCGCGGCCGCCGGCGTGCCGCTCGAGCTCGTCTACGGCGGCATCACCGACGTCCGCGGGCGCGCCTTCGGCCACCTCACGGTCGCTCTCGACGCGCCGGACGGCGTCGTCGACCCCCTCCTCGCCCGCCTCGGCGGACGCGTCGCCCTCACGGAGGTGCCCCGATGAACGAGCTGATCCCGCTCCTGCCCAAGCTCGTCCAGGCGACCGGCGAGACGCTCTACATCGTCGCGCTGAGCCTCCTCTTCGGCGGGCTCGGCGGACTGCTGATCGGGCTGGGCCTCGCGCTCACCCGCGGCGGCGCCCTCTACGCGAACCGGGTGGTCTACGGACTGCTCAACGTGATCGTGAACGTGTTCCGGCCGATCCCGTTCATCATCTTCATCGCCGCGGCCCAGCCGCTGGCCCGGCTGGTGGTCGGCTCCGGCATCGGCACGGACGCCATCGTCTTCACCCTCTCGCTCGGCGCCGCCTTCGGCATCGGGCGGATCGTGGAGCAGAACCTGCTGACCGTGCAGCCCGGCGTGATCGAGGCGGCGCGGTCGGTCGGAGCGAGCCGGTTCCGGATCGTCCGCACGGTGCTGCTGCCGGAGGCGCTCGGTCCGCTGATCCTCGGCTACACGTTCGTGTTCGTCGCCGTGATCGACATGTCGGCGGTCGCCGGATACATCGGCGCCGGCGGGCTCGGCAACTTCGCGATCCAGTACGGCTACCGGCAGTTCGAGCCGGTCGTCACCTGGGCCGCGGTGCTCGTGATCATCGTGATCGTGCAGCTGGTGCAGCTGCTCGGCAACGTGCTGGCCCGGCGCGTCCTGCGCCGCTGAGGCCGCCCCCCCGCACGAACGCGAGACGCCACTCCGGTACGCGACACGCAAGGGTCGCTGTACCGGAGTGGCGTCTCGTGGAAGCCCGTGCGCAGAGGCGGGAGCCGTCAGTAGCGCGGCTTGCGCTCCGGGCGCTCGCTCGAGCGGCTCGGGCCGCTGGGGCGTGCGCCGCGGTCGGCGCCGGCGCGGCTCGGACGGCGGTCCGGCTTCAGCTCGATCAGCTGCCCGCTGATGCGGGTGTCGGCGAGGCGGTCGAGCACGTCCTGGGGCAGGTCGGCCGGCAGCTCCACGATCGAGAAGTCCGGGCGGATGTCGATGTGCCCGAAGTCGCCGCGGTTGAGGCCGCCCTCGTTCGCGAGCGCGCCCACGATCTGGCGGGGCTCGACGCGCTGGCGGCGGCCGACCTCGATCCGGTACGAGGCGAGGTTGCTGTTCGCCGGGCGCTGACGGCGCTCGGGACGCTCGCCCCGGTCGAAGCGGTCGCCGCGCTCGGGTCGGTCACCGCGGTCGGGCCGGGAGTCGCGGTCCTCGCGCTCGCGACGGGCGAAGCGGGGGTCGTCGGGCGAGAGCAGCAGCGGCTCCTCGCCCTGCGCGACGATGGCCAGCGCGGCGGCGACGTCCGACTCGACCACGTCGTGGTGCTCGACGTAGTGGCCGATGATGTCGCGGAAGCGCTGCAGGCGCTCGGTGTCGGCGAGCGCCGCGGTGATCGCGTCGTCGAAGCGCGAGAGGCGGGTGACGTTGACGTCCTCGACGCTCGGCATCCGCATCTCGGTCAGCGGCTGGCGGGTTGCCTTCTCGATGGCGGCGAGGAGGCGGCGCTCGCGCGGCGTGACGAAGCTGATCGCCGCTCCGCTGCGCCCCGCGCGGCCGGTGCGGCCGATGCGGTGGACGTACGACTCGGTGTCGATCGGGATGTCGTAGTTGACGACGTGGCTGATGCGCTCGACGTCGAGGCCGCGGGCGGCGACGTCGGTCGCGACGAGGATGTCGAGCTTGCCCGACTTCAGCTGCTCGACGGTGCGCTCGCGCTGGGCCTGGGCCACGTCTCCGCTGATCGCCGCCGCGGTGTAGCCGCGGGCGCGCAGCTTCTCGGCCAGCGTCTCCGTCTCGCTCTTCGTGCGGACGAACACGATCATGCCCTCGAAGTTCTCGACCTCGAGGATGCGGGTGAGGGCGTCGACCTTCTGCGGGTACGACACCATCAGGTAGCGCTGGGTGGTGTTGACGGAGGTCGTGGTCTTGTTCTTGACCGTGATCTCCTCCGGCTCCTTCAGGTACTTGCCGGAGATGCGGCGGATCTGCGCGGGCATCGTCGCCGAGAACAGCGCGATCTGCTTCTCGACGGGGGTGTCGGCGAGGATCGTCTCGACGTCCTCCGCGAAGCCCATCTTGAGCATCTCGTCGGCCTCGTCGAGAACCAGGAACTTCAGCTGCGAGAGGTCGAGGGTGCCCTTCTCGAGGTGGTCCATGATGCGGCCGGGCGTGCCGACGACGACGTGGACGCCGCGGCGGAGCGCGGAGAGCTGGGTGCCGTATCCCTGGCCGCCGTAGACGGGGAGGACGTGGACGCCGCGGAGGCCGGACGCGTAGCGCTCGAACGCCTCGCACACCTGCAGCGCGAGCTCGCGGGTCGGGGCCAGCACGAGGGCCTGCGGCGTCTTCTGCGAGACGTCGAGGCGCGAGAGGATCGGCAGCGCGAACGCCGCGGTCTTGCCGGTGCCGGTCTGGGCGACGCCGAGGACGTCGCGGCCGGAGAGGAGGGACGGGATCGTCGCGGCCTGGATGGCCGAGGGCGTCTCGTAGCCGACCTCCTTGAGGGCCTTGAGGACCGGGTCGGAGAGACCGAGGTCGGAGAAGGTGAGCGTGGGGGCGCTCTCGGAAGCGGTGTCGGCTTCGGGGGCGGAATCGGGGGTATCGGTGGACGCCATGGTGCAACGGTAGTGCTCCGGCGGCGCCGCCGTCCGAGGGAACCCCGAACGCTCGGGCGATCCCGACCCTCCGGAGGCGCCTCGAGCGCCCGTCACGGGGTGAAGTCGAGCAGCACCTTGCTCGAGCGCGGGGCGTCGCGGGCGAGCTCGAAGGCCTCGAGCGCGCGCTCCAGCGGCAGCACCTGCGTGACCACCGGCGCCACCGCGAGGCTCCCGTCGGCGAGCGCCGCCAGCACCTCGTCGATCTCGTCGACGAAGCGGAAGGAGCCGATCAGGCGCAGCTCCCGGGTGATCGCGAGCGAGATCAGGGCCGGCTGCTCGCCCGAGAGGAGGAGTCCCACCATCACAACGGTGCCGCCGCGGGCGGCGCCCCGGACGGCCGAGGCGAGGCCGCGCGGGCTGCCCGAGGACTCGAAGACGACGTCGGCCGCGACCTCGGCGATCGCGTCGGCGTCGGTCGCGCGGATCGTCCGGGTCGCGCCGACCGCGCGGGCGATCGCGAGGGGCTCCTCGGCCAGGTCGACCGCGACGATCTCGGCCGCCCCCGCCCGCTTCAGCACAGCGACGATCAGTGCTCCGATCGGGCCGCTGCCGATCACCAGCGCGCGCCGTCCCGACACCTCCCCCGCGCGGGACACCGCGTGCCAGGCGACGCTCGCCGGCTCCGCGAGCGCCGCCTCCCGGGGCCCGAGACCGGCGGGCAGCTCGCGGAGCATGCGCGCCGGCAGCACCGCGTGGCGGGCGAACGCGCCCTGGGTGTGCGGAATCCGCGCGGCGCTGCCCAGATAGGTGCCCTCGGTCGCGAGGTTGGGGCGCCCGTCGGGCCACTCGCCGCGAGCGGTCGCGGGGTGCACGGCGACGGCCGCGCCGACAGGGGGTCCGGAGCCGTCCGCCGCTGCCTCGACGACCGTGCCGACCACCTCGTGGCCGAGCGTCAGCGGCTCGCGGAGGATCGACTCGCCCGCGGCGCCGTGCGTCCAGTAGTGCAGATCGGAGCCGCAGATCCCGCCGCACGCGACGGCGACGAGGGCCTCGCCGGGGCCGCGCGGCGCGAGCGGCGCCTCCTCGACGCGGAGGTCGCCGGCGGCGTGGACGACGACGCGGGTGGTGGAGGCGGGGACGAGCGCGGTCATTCGGGTTCCGTTCGTGGGTCGAGGGGTGGCTCAGACGACGACGGTCATGCCGCCGTCGATGAAGACGACCTGCCCGTTGACGTAGTCCGAGCCGTCGGAGGCGAGCCAGACGGCGGGGCCGATCAGGTCCTCGACGCGGCCCCAGCGCGTGGCGGGCGTGCGCCCGAGGATCCAGCTGTCGAACTCCTCGTCGTCGACGAGGCCCTGCGTCATCTCCGTGTGGATGTACCCCGGAGCGATCGCATTGACCTGGATGCCGTGCTGCGCCCACTCCGCCGTCATCGCGCGGGTGAGGTTGCGGATCCCGCCCTTCGAGGCGGTGTAGGGCGCGATCGTCGGCCGCGCGAGATCGGCCTGCACCGAGGCGACGTTGACGATCTTCCCGGCGCCGCGCGGGATCATCCGCTTCGCCGCCGCCCGGCCGACCACGAAGGCGCTGGTGAGGTTCGTGCGCAGCACCCGCTCCCAGTCGGCGACCTCGAGCTCGAGCAGGGGCACGCGGTGCTGGACGCCGCGTTGTTGACCAGGATGCGCAGCGGACCCACCGCCTCCTCGATCCAGGCGACGCCCGCCTCGGCGGCCGCGTCGTCGGTGACGTCGGCGGGGAGCGCTCGCGCGCGGAGGCCGGGCCGAGACGTCCCGCTGCGCGCCGGACGCCGGCGAGGGGCGGTGTCTCGGCGAGGGGCGGTGTCTCGGCACTGACGGGCAGCGGGAAGCCGGCGCCTCAGCGCTGCCGGGCGCGTGAGCACGGCAGCTCGGCGGAGAGGCGCCGCGCGAGAGCAGCCTCCGCGCGTCGGCGCAAGGGCCCCCGCTCCGGGCGTCCCCGACCTAGCGTCGGAGGAACGGCATCATCGAGCGAAGGAGCACGACATGGCATCAGGAGTCGCAACGGTCTGGGTCCCCGTCACGGACATGGAGCGGGCGGTCGCGTTCTACCGCGACACGCTCGGCCTCGAGGTCAAGGACACCTCGGACGACTGGTCGGAGCTGGACGCCGGCGGGCTGATGATCGGCCTGAACGCCCGCGAGGCGGCGACGGTCGCGGAGCAGGGCGGGGCGGTCATCTCGTTCCAGCCCGAGGGCTCGATCGAGGACGAGCTGGAGCGCCTCACGGCGCGGGGCGCGTCGATCGAGGGTGAGATCAGCGACCACGAGTGGGGCCGCATCCTCCCCTTCAAGGACTCGGAGGGCAACGACCTCCAGTTCTACTCGCCGCCGCAGAGCTGAGCGGAGGGCCGCCGTCGAGGCGGCCGCGACGAGCGGCGGGCGGGCCGGAGCCGGAGGGCTGCGGTCCGCCCGCCGCTGTGCGTCGCGCGGGCGGTCGTTCCCCGCGCAGGTGCATCGCCCGGCCGGTCCGGTCCTCGGATCGTCTCTCCGCCGTATGTGAAGCCCCACTTACAGCCCTTCTCCGCACCTGAGGTCTTAGGATCAGCTGTCCGCCGCATCTGCGGACCCTTGATCCGGAGGTCCCCGTGCGTCGTCGACTGCTCCCCCTCGTCCCGGCCGCTGCCGCGCTCCTCCTGCTCGCGGGCTGCTCCGCTCCGTCGACCCCCGCCGGCGATGCGGCCACCGGCGGCGCGACGTCCTCGGTCGGCGGCTCCCTCACGGTCTTCGCCGCCGCCTCGCTGAAGGGCGCGTTCACCGAGCTCGCCACGGGGTTCGAGGCCGCCGAGCCCGGCGCGCAGGTCGAGCTCTCCTTCGCCGGCTCCTCCGATCTCGCGTCGCAGATCGTCAACGGCGCCCCGGCCGACGTCTTCGCCTCCGCCGACGAGCGCACGATGTCCACCGTCGCCGAGGCCGGGCTCGTCGACGGGGACCCGGTCGACATCGCCACGAACACGCTCGAGATCGCCGTGCCCCCCGGCAACCCGGCGCAGGTCGCCTCGCTCGCCGACCTCGCCCGGCCCGGGACCGCCACCGTCGTCTGCGCGCCGCAGGTGCCGTGCGGAGCAGCGGCCGCCGCGGTCGAGCAGGCCGCCGGGGTCGACATCTCCCCCGTGAGCGAGGAGTCGTCGGTCACCGACGTGCTCGGCAAGGTGTCCTCGGGCGAAGCGGACGCCGGGCTCGTCTACGCGACCGACGTCCGCGGGGCTGCGGGCTCGGTCACCGGCATCCCCTTCGCTGAGGCCTCGGAGGCGGTGAACACGTACCCGATCGCGGCGCTGACCGGAGCGGGCGACCCGGCCACGGCGGCGGCCTTCGTCGCGTACGTCGCCTCCGACGCCGGGCGCGCGGTGCTCGCGGCGGCCGGGTTCGGAGCACCGTGAGAGGCGTCGCGGCGTCGGAGGAGGCCTGCAGGGCGGTCGGCGGGTCGGTCATAGGAGGGTCGTAGGACGGCCATCGGAGGCGCAGAGCCCCGGCGGCCAGGGTTGCTCGCGACGGACACCACGATCGACGAGGAGCACGACCATGACCCGCATCCCGGAGCCCCGCAGCACGCCCGACGGACCGGCCTACGAGGGCCGCCGGCTCGACCGCCCCGAGGAGGAGGTGGTCGACCAGGGCCTCCCGTTCGACGTGGGGACCCTCTTCTCGCGGCGCGGCGTGCTGACGCTGGTCGGCGCGGGGGCGGCGACCCTCGGGCTCGCAGCGTGCGCCACCGGAGGATCGGGATCCGCCTCCTCCGCCGTCGCGACCGCCGCCGCGACTCCCACCGCGACCGCCACGGCCGGGGCCGGCACCGCGGTCGCCGGCGAGATCCCCGACGAGACGGCCGGCCCCTACCCGGGCGACGGCTCGAACGGGGTCGACGTCCTCGAGCGCTCCGGGATCGTCCGCAGCGACCTGCGGACCAGCATCGGCGGCGGCGCGACGGCCGACGGGGTCCCCCTGGCGCTCACTCTGACGATCCTCGACGCGGCGAGCGGGGGCGTGCCGTTCGCCGGAGCCGCCGTGTACGTCTGGCACTGCGACGCGCACGGGGACTACTCGATGTACTCCAGCGGCGTCGAGGACGAGACGTACCTCCGCGGCGTACAGGTCGCCGACGCGTCGGGCGTCGTCTCCTTCGCCTCGATCGTCCCGGCCTGCTACTCCGGCCGCTGGCCGCACATCCACTTCGAGGTGTACCCGGGGGTGGACTCGATCGCCGACGCGTCGAACGCGATCGCGACCTCGCAGGTCGCCCTGCAGGAGGAGGCGTGCACCGCTGTCTACGCCCTCGACGCGTACGCGGGCTCGGCCGCGAACCTCGCCCGGGTCGGCCTGGACTCCGACTCCGTCTTCGGCGACGAGGGCGGAGCCCTGCAGCTCGCGACGATGTCCGGCAGCCCGGCGTCCGGCTACTCCGCGGCACTCACGGCGAGCGTCGACACCCGCACCGCGCCGACCGCGGGCGCCGCACCTCGCAGCCGCTGAACCCCCGTCCTCCTCCGCGGGACGCCGCCCCGGTCCGCGACACGCCGACGGCGGCGTCCCTAAGCGGCCTCTCGCGAGAGGGGAACGGGCGTCAGCGCAGGAGGCGGCGGGCGACGGCCACGGCGCCGAGGGCGGCGAGGACCCAGGGACCGCCGACGAGCAGCGGGTCAAGGATCTGGCGGCGCACGTCGGTCCGGCCGCGGCGCGAGGCGATCGGGTGCGCGTGCACCTCGGCGAGCACACCGGTCTCGGTGATCGGATCGTCCGGCCGGGTCGTGAGCAGCGAGCGGAGGTGCGCCCCGGTCGACTCCACCCGGTCGCCCAGCACGAGCAGCAGCCAGTGCGCGTGGCGGCCCTCGCTGAACCGGTCGTAGGCGTAGCGGCGGATCGCGCCCGAGATCCCGTGGAGGGGCTGCGCCGTGCCGAAGACGGCGGGCAGCTCGAGGTGCTCGATGCTCTTCTCGCGACGGCCGTGCGTCCGCATCCTCTCCGGACGCTCCCAGTGCGCGCCCGAGACGAGGTCGCTGCGCTCGCGGGGGAAGGCGGGCCGGTCGGCGGGATCGAGGTCGGCGCCCCAGCCCGGGATGCGGGCACGCAGCTCCTCGGCGGTCGGCACGCGGACGGGGCGGTCGGCGGTGTACGGCACGGGATCCTCCTACGGGACGACGACGGTCTTGATGCAGCCGTCGAGCTTGGACGAGAACAGGTGGTACCCCTCGGCGATGTGCTCGAGCGGGATGCGGTGCGTGATCAGGTCGCTGGGCGTGATGTGCCCGGCACGGATGTGCTCGAACAGGCGCGGCCACTGCCGGGTGACGGGGGCCTGGTTCATCCGCAGCGTGAGGCCCTTGTTGACGGCGTCGCCGAACTTGACGGCGCTCGCGAGCGGCCCGTAGGCACCCATCACCGAGACGGTGCCGCCCTTCCGGACGCCGTCGATCGCCCAGTTGAGCGCGATCGGCGAGCCGCCCTGCAGCTTGAGTTTGGCGCCGGTGACGTGCTGGAGGAGGTTCCCGTCGGCCTCCGCCCCGACCGCATCGATCACGACGTCGGCGCCGAGACCGCCGGTGGTCTTCTTGAGGGTGACGATGAGGTCGTCCTCCTCGGTGTAGTCGATGGTCTACGCGAAGGCGAACTCGCGGGCCTTGGCGAGGCGGTAGTCGATCTGGTCGACGACGATGACGCGGCCGGCGCCCATCAGCCAGGCGGACCGCGCGGCGGCCAGGCCGACCGGTCCGGCTCCGAGCACCACGACCGTGTCGCCCTCGACGATGTCGCCGAGCTGCGCGCCGAAGTAGCCGGTCGAGAAGGCGTCGGTGAGCATCAGGGCGTCCTCGTGCGGCAGCCACTCGGGGATCCTCGTCGGGCCCACGTCGGCGAACGGGACGCGCACGTACTCCGCCTGCCCGCCGTCGTAGCCGCCCGCCGAGTGCGAGTAGCCGTAGATGCCGCCGATCGCGGTGGCGTTCGGATTCACGTTGTGGCGGTTGGAGTAGAGGCCGCGGGAGCAGAACCAGCAGGAGCCGCAGTAGACGGTGAAGGGGACCATCACCGTGTCGCCGACGCTGAGGTTCTGCACCGACGAGCCGACCTCGTCGACCACGCCGATGAACTCGTGGCCGAAGGTGTGGCCGATCCGGGTGTCCGGGAGCAGCCCGTGGTAGAGGTGCAGATCGGATCCGCAGATCGCCGCCATCGTCACCCGGACGATCGCGTCGTTCGGGTGCTCGATCCTCGGCCGGTCCTTCTCCTTCACGCGGACCTTGTAGGGGCCCCGGTAGACCATCGCGCGCATGCCGCCTCCTGTGTCGTCGTCCCTTCAGCGTGCGTCGTGCTCCCGCCGGTCCTCCAGGGGGTTGCGCGCGCGGCCCGGGATCCCCAGCGCCCGTTCCTCCGCGTTCCTCTCCTCCCTCTCCGCGAGATGCCGTGCAGGTACGCGGCGCGCCGGAGGAGGCGCACCGCGGCGGCGCCTCGTGGAGAGGAGACGGACACGGCACAGCCTCAACCGCGGACGTAGGATCGACTCCATGCCGCAGATACGGATCAGGGACGCCGCCGCCGCGCTCGGCGTGAGCGACGACACGCTGCGGCGCTGGATCGAGAACGGGACGCTCGAGAGCGCGAAGGACGCGTCCGGGAGACGCGTCGTCGACGGCCTCGAGGTCGCCCGGCTCGCCCGCGCGAACGCCGTGCTGCCGGAGGATCCGTGCCCGGTCGCGCGCTCGGCCCGCAACCGCTTCGTCGGGATCGTCACCGGCATCGTGATGGACACCGTGATGGCGCAGGTCGAGCTGCAGTGCGGTCCCCACCGCGTGGTCTCGCTGATGAGCAGCGAAGCGGTCCGCGAGCTCGGGCTCGAGCCCGGGTCGCCCGCGGTGGCGGTGGTCAAGGCGACCACGGTCATCGTCGAGACGCCGCTCGCCCGCGGCTGATGCGCACCGGGTCCGGCCTGCCGCGCTGGGTCGTGGCCGTCGCCGCGCTCGGCGCCCTGCTGGTGCTGCTCCCGCTCGCCGCGATCCTCGCCCGCGTCGACTGGCCGCAGTTCCTGCCGCTGATCACCTCCGACTCCTCCGTCGCCGCGCTCCTGCTGAGCCTGCGCACCTCCGCCGTCGCCACTCTGCTGTGCCTGCTGCTCGGCAGCCCGATGGCCCTCGTGCTCGCCCGCACGGCCTTCCCCGGCCAGCGGCTGCTCCGCTCGCTGGTGCTGCTGCCGCTGGTGCTGCCGCCGGTGGTCGGCGGGCTGGCGCTGCTCTTCACCTTCGGGCGGATGGGCCTCCTCGGCGGCGCGCTGGAGGCCCTCGGCGTCCGCATCGCGTTCTCGACCACCGCCGTCGTGATCGCGCAGACCTTCGTGGCCCTGCCGTTCCTGGTGCTGACGCTCGAGGGCGCGCTGCGCAGCGCCGGCGCGCGGTACGAGTCGGTCGCCGCGACGCTCGGCGCCTCCCCCGGTACGGTGCTCCGGCGGATCACGCTGCCGCTGATCCTGCCGGGCCTCGCCTCGGGCGCGATCCTCTCGTTCGCGCGGGCGCTCGGCGAGTTCGGAGCGACGCTGACCTTCGCCGGCAGCCTCGAGGGCACGACGCGCACCCTCCCGCTCGAGATCTACCTGCAGCGCGAGAGCGATCCGGACGCGGCGGTCGCCCTCGCGCTGGTGCTCGTGGTGGTCGCGGTGCTCGTGATCGGTCTCGCGCACGGCCGCTCCGCCCGGGGGGTGCCGCGGTGAGCCTGCTGCTGGAGGCGCGGCTCGCGGCGCGCGGGATCGACGTGCGGATCGACGTGGCCGAGGGCGAGACGATCGCGCTGCTCGGGCCCAACGGCGCGGGCAAGTCGACCGTGCTCGAGCTGATCGCCGGCCTCGTCCGTGCCGACTCCGGGCGGGCGACCGCCGGCGGCGAGCTGCTCTTCGATGACCGCCGGTGGACTCCTCCGCACCGGCGCCCCGTCGCCCTGCTGGCGCAGGATCCGCTGCTGTTCCCGCACCTCAGCGTGCGCGAGAACGCGGCGTTCGGTCCGCGCAGCGCCGGCGCCGGGCGGGCGCGGTCCCGCGAGCGGGCGGAGCGCGAGCTGGCCGCCGCGGGCGTGGCCGACCTGGCCGACCGGCGCCCGGGGAGCCTCTCCGGCGGCCAGGCGCAGCGGGTCGCCCTCGCCCGGGCCCTCGCGACCGACCCGCGCCTCCTGCTGCTCGACGAGCCGCTGGCCGCGGTCGACGCCCGGACCGCCCCGGTCCTCCGCCGGATGCTCCGCGAGGTGCTCGCCGACCGCTCGGCGATCGTGGTCACCCACGACGTGCTCGACGCCTGGACCCTCGCCGACCGGGTTCTGGTGCTGCACGGCGGCCGGGTGGTCGAGGAGGGGCCGACCGCCCGCGTCCTCACGCGCCCGCGCACCGAATTCACCGCCGAGCTCGCCGGGCTCGAGCTGCTCGAGGGCGTCCGCACCGCGACGGGTCTGCGCACCGCCGACGGGCACGAGCTGTCCGGAGTCGCGGCCGAGCCGGTCGCGGTCGGCGCCGCGGTGCTCGCCGCGGTCCGTCCCTCCGCCGTCTCCGTCGGAGAGGGAGGCCTCCGCGCCATGATCACTGACGTGGAGCAGCGGGGAGACGCGGTGCGGGTGCGCAGCGCGCTCCTGACCGCCGACGTCCCGGCGGCCGACGCGGCGCGCCTCGACCTCGCGCCCGGCCGCGAGGCAGGCTTCACCGTCGCTCCGCAGGATCTGCTGGTCTACCCGGCGTGAGGGGCGGGCACGAGGAGACGGCTCGCCATCCGGCATGAATCCGTCCCTCGGACCGCCCTGTGCTCGACGCGAGGGACGGCGAGAGCGCCGGTGCCGCTACTCCGCCCGTCCACCGTCCCCGCCGGGCGCCGCGCCGGACAGCGGGAGCCGCGCCCGCAGCCGCGCCCCCGCGAGCACGGGCGAGTCCGAGAGCTCCAGCGAGCCCCCGTAGACCGCGAGCTGCCGCTCCAGCCGCGCCAGGCCCGAGCGCGTCGACCCCTCGACGAGTCCGCGGCCGTCGTCGTCGAGGGTGAGCACCACGACGCCCGCCTCCTCGTCGCCGCGCACCCGCAGCGAGGAGGCGCCGCCGTGCTTCAGCGCGTTGGTGACCGCCTCCTCCAGGAACCGGACCAGGAGCATCCGCTGGTCGAGCGGCGGCTCGGCACCCTCGGCGGCGAGCGCCGGGATGCGGCCGAGGTCGAGGTCGACCGCGATCTCGGGAGGGAGGCGCGCGACGAGGTCGCGGACGGCGGGGACCAGGCCGTGGTCGATCTCGACCGGGTAGAGGGCGTGGCCGACCGCGCGCACCTCGTTCTCGCGGAGCCGGTCGAGCCGGGCGGCGATGGCGAGCAGCCGCTCCGAGGCCGCCTCGTCGGATGCGCTCGCGACCGCGTGCAGCTCGGCGGTCAGCACCACGAGTCCGTTCTGGAGGCCGCCGTGCAGGCTCTGCGCGACGTCGCGCCGCACCCGCAGCTCCTCCCGCTGCAGGGCCTGCACCGCCTCGAGCGCCTGCACGGAGGCGCGGGCGTGCTCCCGCTCCTTCTCGCGCACGCGCCGTGCCGCGCGCACGAGCAGGTAGCCGTAGGCGGTGATCAGCGCGATCACCGTGGATCCGACGACCAGCTCGACCGCGAGAGCGGGGAGTGCCGAGAGCGGGTAGACGCCGGTCAGCACCTGGAGGCAGCAGCGGACGAGTCCCATCCCCATGGCGATGACCGCCGTTCGAGCCACGCGGGCGCCGCCGGTCGAGCGCTCGGGACGCAGCACCGCGACCAGGGCGATCGCGAGCCCGATCGTCGCCACGTTGACCAGGACGCGCGTCGTCACGTCGAGCAGCGGCCCCGGATCGACGCCCCGCAGCGTCCGCGACAGCATCCCGAGCGCGAAGACGGCCTGGAGCGCGGCCAGCAGCGAGAGCACGCCGCCCAGGAGGGCCATCGCTCCGAGGACGATGCGGTTGTCCTCGCGCGCGTCGCGCGGGCCGGCGCTCATCCGGTGTGCTCGAGGAAGAGGAGCGTCGCGTCGACCCTCGGGTTGCGCTCGCCGTCCGAGCGGACGCCGAGGGCCGCGTAGACGGCGTTGACGTGGTTGTCGACCGAGCGGACCGCGATGCCGAGGCGCTCGCCGATCGCGGCGTTGGTCAGCCCCGATGCGAGGCCGGAGAGCACCTCGTACTGGCGCGGGCTCAGTGCGGCGACCGGGGCGTCGCGGCGGGCCGCGCGGGCGGCGACCAGCGCCGGGTCGAGCACGGTGCGGCCGTCCGCCGTCGCGCGGACGGAGGCGAGCAGCGCGGGGGCGGAGAGAGAGGAGGTCTTCGAGAGGTAGCTCCAGCCGCGGGCCTCGGCGCGGTCGAGGCGGAGGAAGCGGTGCATCGCGTCGACGGCCGAGAGCAGGACGATGCCCAGCCCGGGCGCGGTGGACCGCAGCCGGCGCCCGAGCTCGATGCCGTCCCCGTCGCCGAGCTCGATGTCGAGGATCGCCACGTCGAGCTCCGCGGGCCGCAGCACCGACCGCGCCTCCGTGGCGGATCCGGCCTCCACGACGCTCCGCACGCCCGGCGCCGCGCGCAGCAGCGACGACAGCATGTGCCGGTAGAGGGGCTGGTCGTCGACGACGGCCAGCCTGAGCTCCGGAACGCCCCCCGCGGATGTCATCCGCCCATCTTCACCCATGCTCCGGAGGTCCAGGCGTCCCTCGACCGGGGGTCGTCGCGCGGAGATCCGCGTCAGCGCGGGGGCGGCGGCGGGGATCTCGACCGACACGGTCGGAGCGGTCGCCACGGCCGTTGCGGCGTCGACGGCGGTGGGCGCGGAGTCGCCAGCGGCTGCGGAAGCGGCGGAGTCGTCCGATCCGCTGCCCTCGACCGCGGTGCCGGCGGAGGCCGCGTCCGTCTCCGTCTCGGCCCGGGCCGCACGGCGCTCGGCCTCGCGGGCCTCGCGCCGGGTCAGGGGTGCAGTGGTCGGGGTGCCGGCACTCTCCTCAGGGGTGGGAATGCCTGGCTTCGACACGCGTGCGTTCTCCTCGGATGACGGTGGTGACGGGGGGTCGGGGGCCGGTGGGGATCCGGCGACGAGCCACTCTAGCCCGAGGCCCGCGCAAAACGGAACGATCACGACGGATCCGGCTCGGATGCTCCGACCGCTCGCGCCCGCGCGGTGCCAGGATGGGGCGCAACCGGGAAGGAGCTCCTCATGACCGCACCCACCCCCACCGGGCCCGTCCTCGTCGGCATCGTCGACGGCCAGCGACCCGAGGTCCTGCGCACCGCCGCCCGCGTCGCCGCCGACGCCGGAGCCGCCCTGCTGCTCGTGTCCGTCTCGGCCGATCCGTACCTCGTCGGCGAGTACGTCGATCCGATGACCGGCGGCATCCCGCTCGGCTTCGTCGGCGCCGCGGCCGACCGCGGCGAGGGCCCGTCCCTCCCGCCCGGGCTCCGCGAGACGGTCGAGCACGAGCTGGACGGCAGCACCGTGCAGTGGTCGCTGCGCGCGGCGCGGGGCGAGCCCGCCCTGGCGCTCGCCGAGGTCGCCGAGGAGGTCGACGCGCGGATGATCGTGGTCGGCACCCGCGACGCGGGCGTGCTCGCGAGCATCGCCGAGTTCCTCAGCGGGAGCGTCGCCGCCCACCTCGCGCACCGCCAGCACCGCCCCGTGCTCGTCGTCCCGCGCGCCGACCGCGACCCGTCGCGCCCGGCGCCCTGGGACCTCGCGGAGTGACGCGACCCCTCCACCTGCGCCCCTCCGCGATCCTCCTCGTCGCGGCGGGCGGAGCCGTCGGCACGGCTGCGCGCGCCGCGATCGGCGCCGCACTGCCCCCGCTGGGCGTCGTGCCGGTCGCGACGCTCGCCGTGAACCTGCCGGGCGCGTTCCTCCTGGGCCTCCTGCTCGAGGCGCTGGCACGGCGCGGGCCGGACGAGGGCGGGCGCCGCACCCTGCGCCTCCTGCTCGGCACCGGCGTGCTGGGCGGATTCACGACCTACAGCACCTTCTCGCTCGACATGGTCGCGCTGCTCGAGGGCGGCCACGTCGTGGAGTACCTGCTCTACACCGGCGGCACGCTCGTGCTGGGCGTGCTCGCCGCGGCGCTGGGCATCGCTGTCGCGGGGCGGCGGCGGAGGGCGGCGGCGTGACGCCCGGCCTGCTGCTCGCGGTCGCTCTCGCGGGCGGAGTCGGAGCGGCCGCACGGCTCGTCGTCGACGGGGTCGCGCGGTCGCTCGTGCCGGCGCGCTGGCCGGTCGGCACCGCGCTGATCAACGTGAGCGGGTCGCTGCTGCTCGGAGTCGTCACCGGGCTCGTGCTGGCCGGCGTCCTCGACCCGGTGTGGCGGGCCGTGCTCGGGACGGGCGTGCTCGGCGGCTTCACGACGTTCAGCACGGCGAGCGTCGAGACCGCGCGGCTCTTGCTCGACCGCCGCTGGGCGGCCGGCCTGGGGTACGGCGTCGGCACGGCGGCGCTCGCCGTCGCGGCGGCCGCCGCGGGCCTCGCCCTGACGGGCGTCCGGCTGTCCTGAGCGGCGTGGCGGGCGCTCCGGAGCGGCGTGCGGAGCAGCGACGACAGCATGTGCCGGTAGAGGGGCTGGTCGTCGACGACGGCCAGCCTGAGCTCCGGAA